>JAPLMQ010000302.1 GCA_026386955.1 Planctomycetota bacterium | reverse complement strand
GACCCGCCCCGAGCCCGTCGCCACCCAGCCCGCCCACGCCGCCCTCCCCACGGTCGATCCGCAGGTCGCCATCGTCACCGCCGACGCGCTGCCGATGGTCGGCAAGTGGTTCTCCGCCGACGAGCCCGCCAAACTCATCACACCCAACCCGATCATCTCGCTGCGCAAGGACAGCATCGGGCGCGAGACTGAGGAAGGCAGCTACTTCGAGGCCGAGGTCGTCGCCCAGACCTTCGAGTTCATCGAGACCGCGACGGTCTTCCTCGCCCTGGTCGACGAGAACGACCGCGTCTTCGCCCGCACGCGGCTGACGCTGGTGTTGCTCAACAGCCAGCGGCCGATCCCGCTCCGCGTCGACATCCCCTCGGCCCTCTTCCGCCGGACCTCGCGCGTCGACTCGCGCATCGAGACCGGCCCGAAGCTGCCCGGGGGCGTGCTCTTCGACGACACGCTGGTCGAGCCCGTCGCCGCCAAGAAGGGCTTCGCCGTCAAGGTCACGTCCTTCAATCCGCTCACCCAGCCGCTCAAGCGGGCTCTCTTCGTGCTCACCGCCCGCGACGAGCGCGGGCGCGCCGTGGGGCAGTGGCAGGCGAACTGGAACCAGACCATCGGCCCGCGCCAGCGCGTGGAGTTCCAGTCGTTCATCAACGCCGAGAACGCCGAGGACTGGCACTGGGAGGCCGCCGCCGCCGGTGCGACCGAACCGACCCCGGCCACCACCTCCGAGCCATGACGGCCCGATCCCGTCGGCCCGGCCCGCCGCACGCGGCACCCGAGCCTTAGCCTTGACGCAGCCTTGCCGTAGAATCGCCTGAGCGTATTCCCGCCCCGCGCTCCCCCGCCACGCGCCCCCGACCCGCCCCATGTTCATCTTCCCCATCCGCACCGACCGCCGACTGCACCAGCTCCCCTGGGTCAACATCGGGCTCATCGTCGCCAACGTGCTCGTCTTTTTCCTCACCGACCGCTCCTCGCACCGGCTGGCGATGAGCGAATACATGCTCCAGCCCGCCCAGCCCAGCCTCTTCCAGTTCATCAGCTACCAGTTCCTCCACAGCGGCCCGACCCACCTTCTGGGCAACATGCTCTTCCTCTACGTCTTCGGCAACTCCGTCGAAGACCGGCTGGGCAAGGTCGGCTACCTCGCCTTCTACCTTGCGGGCGGCGTCTGCGCCGGGCTCGGGCATGTGCTGGTGGAGGACTCCCCCGTGCTCGGCGCGAGCGGCTCCGTCGCCGCCGTCACCGGGGCCTACCTCGCCCTCTTCCCGCGCAGCTCCGTCACGCTCTTCTACTTCGCCTTCGTCCTGATCGGCACGTTCGAGGTCGCCGGGTGGATGCTCATCGTCCTGCAGGTCGCCGAAAACCTCTTCTTCCAGCTCCTGGGCACGGGCGGCGTGGCCTACCTCGCCCACCTCTCGGGCTACGCCTTCGGCTTCCTGGTCGGCGCGGGGCTGCTCTTGGTCAAGCTTCTCCCGCGCGAACCCTACGACATCATCGCGCTCGTCCAGCAGCACCGACGCCGCATCGCGTTCAACCAAGTGGTGCGCGAGGGCTACCAGCCCTGGGAGTCCGGCCAGCCCGGCGCCCCTCCGCCGCGGGTGGCGGCCACGACCCCGACCGACCCCGAGGCGGAGCGCGTGATGACGATGCGGGCGGAGGTCCTCCGCGCCGTCGCGCCCGACCTGACCCCTGCGGCCGAGCTCTACGCACGCCTGCTCGAGGCCGACCCGCGCCAGGTCTTCCCCCGCCAATTGCAACTCGACTTGGCGAACCAGTTCGTCGGCATGGGCCGGCACGAGACCGCCGCCCGCGCCTACGAGCTCTACCTCAACACCTACCGCAACGACCCACAGCACGAGGAGGTCGAGCTGCTGCTGGGCCTGCTCTACGCCCGCTACCTCGACCGCAGGCAGCGCGCCCGCGAGCTGCTCACCGCCGCCCTCCCCCGCCTGCAGAGCAGCGAGCAACGCAGCCTCGCGCAGAGCGTGCTGGCGGAGATCTCGGCGTGACCGTCGCGCGACAAATCCCCCCTCCCCCGCGCCGATAGAATGCCGCCATGGACTTCATCCTCGGCCAATCCCGCGCCATCGACGTCCTCCAGGCCGCGTTGCGCAACGGACGCCTCCACCACGCCTACGTCTTCCACGGCCCGTCGGGCGTGGGCAAGTTCACCGCCGCCCGCGCCTTCGCCCGCGTCCTGCTTTGCCACGAGCCCCAGACCGATCTCGCCGGGCAGGTCGTCGCCTGCGACGCCTGCGCCTCCTGCCGCCTCCTCCCCGAGCGACCCGCCCCCGTGGCCGAACCCGCGAACGCCAAGGAGGCGGGCTCCACCGGCGGCCCCGTCCACCCCGACTTCATCGTCGTCACCAAGGAGCTCGCCCGCTTCAGCGATGAGCGCCAAATCCGCGAGCGCAAGCTCACCACGATCCCCGTCGAGGTGATTGAGCAGCATTTCCTCGGGCCCGCCCACCGCGCCCCGCAGCTGCGGCACAACAAGGTGCTGGTCATCGACGAGGCCGAGCTGATCGCGCCCGTCGGGCAGAACAAGCTGCTCAAGACGCTCGAGGAGCCGCCCGCGGGCATGTACCTGATCCTCGTGACCTCCAGCGAGGATCGGCTGCTCCCCACGATCCGCAGCCGCTGCCAGCGCATCGCCTTCATGCCGCTGGGGGAGAAGGATTTCGACGCTTGGCTCACGACGCGCGAAGCGAAGGCCGACGCCGCCCCGCTCAGCGCGACGCAGAAGCAATGGCTCCTCGACTTCGCCGGGGGCAGCCCGGGGCGCGCGGCCCTCGCGCTGGAATACAACCTCCTCGCCTGGTCCGAGTCGGTCCTCCCGGGGCTCGATGCCGCCCGCAAGGGCAGGACCTCGGGCCGGCTGGGCGCGACGATCGCGCTGCACATCAACACCTTCGCCGAGCAGTGGGTCGACGCGCACGCCAACGCCTCGAAGGAGGCCGCGAACAAACTGGCCGCGGGGCTGATGTGGTCGATGATCGCCCAGCACGCCCGTCGGCGGATCGCCCAGGCGTCGACGGACCTGCAGCCCGGCGCGGTCGACGCCGCCGAGGCCGCCCTCAACCCCTGGCTGGGCGTCATCGACGCGCTGGCGGGGGCCGAGACCGAGCTGGCCGCGAACGTCAACCTCGGATTGGTCTGCGACCATCTCCTCTCGGTCATGCACCGGTCGCTCAGCGCGGCGTGAATGCACCGCACCGGCACGCTGCCCCTCTCCCGAAGGGAGAGGGGCAAGCCGCCACATCCCACCGCCACCCGTATCATGACGCGTGACCAAAGCCCGCCGGAGCGCCGTCGATGTCCCTTGTCCTCATCTGGACCTTGCTTGAATGGGTCATCCGCCTGGTGATGATCCCCGTGGTCCTGCGCCGGCGCTTCCAGCCCTCCACCGCCCTCGCGTGGCTGAGCCTCATCTC
Organism: Planctomycetota bacterium; assembly: GCA_026386955.1. Classification (GTDB taxonomy): domain Bacteria; phylum Planctomycetota; class Phycisphaerae; order Phycisphaerales; family Phycisphaeraceae; genus JAPLMQ01. The sequence goes on along the minus strand of JAPLMQ010000302.1, from coordinate 154,785 downwards.
CTTCTTCCCCCCGGGCGGGTTGGTCATCTATTTCCTCATCGGCGCCAACCACCTTGGGCGGCGGCGCTTCCGCAAATACAGCAAGGTCATCATCGCCAAGCGGACCGACGCCCGCCTCGCCGGCCGCAAGCCCCACATCACCCAGCCCAACATCGGCGCGCCCTACCTCCCCGTGGTGATCCAGGCCAGCCGGATCAGCGGCATGCCCATCATCGGGGGCAACTCCGTCTCGCTCATGACCGGGTACGAACAGGCGATCAACTGGCTCGTCGAGGACATCGACTCCGCGCAGAAGCACGTCCACCTGCTTTACTACATCTTCTCCGACGACAAGACCGGCCAACTCGTGGGCGACGCCCTCGTCCGCGCCGCCCGCCGGGGCGTGCGATGCCGCGTGCTCGCCGACGCCACCGGCTCGCGCCCGCTCTTCGCCCGTCGCGGCCTGGGCGCCAAGCTCAAGGCCGAGGGCGTCGAGGTCCACCCCGTCCTGCCCGTCTCGCCCTTCCAGCGCCCGCTCGTCCGCATCGACCTGCGCAACCACCGCAAGCTCGCGGTCATCGACTGCCGCACCGCCCACGCCGGCAGCCAGAACATCATCGACACCGACTACGACTGCCCGGGCGGGCCCGACACGATCGACCTGGTCGGGCGCTTCCGCGGGCCGATCGTCGCGCAGTTGCAGAGCGTCTTCCTCGAGGATTGGGAGTTCGAGACCGGCAAGCCGCTCGAGGGCGAAGACCTGATGCCCGAGATGACCGTCGCGGGCGAGACGCACGCGCAGGTCGTCGCCACCGGGCCCAGCAACGAGATCGAGGGGCAGGCCCTCCCGCGCGTGCTCCTCGCCGCCTTCAACGCCGCCCAGAAGCGCATCATCATCACCACCCCCTACCTCGTGCCCGACGAGCCGATGCTCTTCGCCCTGACCATGGCGGCGGAGCGCGGGGTGGAGGTCACGCTGGTCGTGCCCCGGAGCAGCGACCACGCGCTGGTGACCGCCGCGGCCCGCTCGCACTTCGAGACGCTGCTCGAATCGGGCGTGCGGATCTTCCTGCACCGCCGGGGGATGCTCCACTCCAAGACCGCCACGGTCGACGACGCCGTCGCCCTGCTCGGCTCGTCGAACCTCGACATGCGCAGCTTCTACTTGAACTTCGAGCTCAACGTGCTGCTCTACGGCCCGGAGGTGACGGCCCAGCTCAGCGACGAGCAGATGCGCTACGTCGCCGAGTCGGAGCGGATCGACCTGGCGATGTGGCGACGCCGCCCGGCGCTGCAGCGCTTCGCCGACAGCGCCGCGGCGCTGCTCTCGCCACTGCTGTAGGGCGGAGGCGTCTTGTAGGGTGGGTAGAGCGGTATCCCGCGAAACCCACCACAGCCGACGGCAGCGCCGCGGACTCGCCATCGCGTTCAAAATCGGATCGCCCCCGCGAGACCGCGGTGGGTTTCGCCGGTTACGGCTCTACCCACCCTACGGCGCGGCAACCATCACCTCGGGAACAACCCCCGGCGCAGCAGGAAATAAAGCCCCGAATAGACCTTCACATCCACCGCCTCGCCCCGCGCCGTCCGCGCGCCCAGCCAGGCGTCGACGTCGCGCAGCGGGACTTCGTGCAACGTGATCTCCTCGTGGCCGTCGCCCAACTGCGTCGAGACTCGCTTCAGCCCCGTGGCGAGGAAGAGCGTGATGACCTCGTTGCTCATCCCGGGCGTCGCGACGCCGGTGCAGAGCGGTTCGATGTGCTTGGCCTCGTAGCCGGTCTCCTCGACCAGCTCGCGCCGGGCCGCCTGCGCGAAGGCCTCGCCCGCGAAATGAGCCTCGTCGCCCACCAGCCCCGCGGGCAGCTCGATGCACTTCTTCTGCAGGGCCGCGCGGGGCTGCTCGACGAGCAGCAGCCGGCCGTCGTCGGTCACGGCGACGAGCCCCGCGGCGCCGGCGGTGTTGGTCCGCTCGGCATATTCCCACCGCCCGCGCCTCAGCAGCCGGAGGAACTTGCCCTCGCCCAGGTTCTCGATCGGTTCGTGGATGCCCATCGCGTACTCCCCTTGCGTGGTCCCTTTGCGTCATCGCCCTCGTGTCGCGGCCATCCTATCGCCCGCGCCGTTGGCCCGCCCCATTTCCCTGCCGCGGCAAAAGCAATGCGGGGGGATGACAACGCGTTGGAGCAGGGTAAAGTCATGTCCGAGGCGGATGCGTGCCCCCGCCCGATCCCCCGAATCCATCGGAACCCGTCATGAGTTTCCCCAAAGCCGCGTTGTTGAAATCCCGTCCGATGATGATCCTGGCCGCGCTGGCGGCGATCGCCCTCGCGCCCCTCGCGCTGAGCGTCTCGATGCCGGACCCCGCCGAGGCCCAGGCCCAGAGCCAGCCCGCGGCCAGCGAGCACGGCGCCGCCGGCGGCCTCGAGGACCACATGAAGAAGATGAACCGCAGCTTCAAGACGCTCAAGCGGGCCTCCGCCGACGGCAAGCTGACCAAGGAGTCGGCCGCGCTCGTCGCGGACATGGAGGCCCACGCGCTGGCCTGCAAGGACCTCGTGCCCCCCATGGCCTCGAAGCTCAAGGGCGACGAGCAGGCGGCCTTCGTGCTGGGCTACAAGAAGAAGCTGATCGAGGCGATCGGGCAGATGCTCCAGCTCGAGGTCGCGCTGCTCGAGGGCAAGAACGCCGAGGCGGCGACGCTGCTCACGGCGATCAACCTCACCGAGAAGCAGGGGCACGAGGCGTACAACAAGGAGGAATGACCCGCGCGGGCGCGAGCGTCTCCCGGCTCACCCCTTCGGCTTGCCCTTCTCGAACTCGGCCGCCAACTGATCCGCCTTGCCCTTGGCTTTCTCGGCCGCGGCGGTGGCGTCGCGTAACGCGGCTTCGGCGGGCTTGATCGCCCGCTTCGCGGCGTCGAGCCTGCTGCAACCGGTCGACGACAGGCTGGGTAGCGGGACGCGTCGCGGCCGCCTGCGTGGCGGGTTGAGTCGACGCCGGGGCGGTCGCCGGCGCCGACGCAGCCGCCACCACCTTCGCCGGCTTCTCCTTCATCACCCGCTTGAGGTTGTCCTTCGCCTCATCCAACTCCTTCTCGCGCTGGTCGGCCAAGTCGGGAGCCTCGTCCTTCGCCTTGCGGGCCGCGGCCAGCGTCGTGGTCGCCTTCTCCAGCGCCGCCTTCGCCCCGCCGAGTTCCTGCTCCTTCGCGCGGGCCTGCGCCTGCGCGGCCTCGGCCTCCAACTTCGCGTCATAGACGCCTTGGAACACCTGCGCCCTTCGCCAATACCGCAGCGAGCCCTCCAATTGCTTCACCCGCGCCTCGGGCGAAGGCTGCGTGGCCGGCTGCGTCGCCGGCTGTGTTGATGCCTGCGTCGTGGGTTGACTCGCCGGCTGACTCGCGGCTTGGGTCGCCGCCACCGCCTGCGCCTTCTTCAACTCCGCCTCCAGCGACTCGATCCGCTGCGCCAGCGTCGGCGGGTTGTAGCTCAACTCGCCGACGGGCGCGAAGTCCTCCACGTTCCAGATCCGGATGTGCCCCGTCCAGTCGGCCCCGAGCAGGCGCTTGCCGTCGTGGTTGAACGTCGCGCGGGTCGCCAGGTCGGGCAGCCCGTCGATCACGTGGTTCTCCGCGCCGTCGGCGTTCCACACCTTGATCTTCCTGTCGCGCCCCGCGGTCACGAGCTTGCCGTCGGGCGCGAAGCGGACGTCGAGCGTGCCGCCCCCGTGGGCGTTCCACGACTTGATCTGCCCGCCGCCGCCCATGTCCCAGAGCTTCACGCTGCCGTCCTCGCTCGCCGAGGCCAGCACGTTGGAGTCCCCGCGCCACGCCAGCGACGTCACCGCCGCGGTGTGCCCGCGCAGCTCATAAAAACTCTCGCCCGACGCCGCCTCCCACACGTACAGCCCGCCTCCGCGGTCGGCCGTCGCCAGCAGGACGCCGTCGGGGCTGTAACCGGCCGCCATCACCCAGTCGGTGTGCTTCTTGATCGTGTAGACGGTCCGCCCGTCGTCGACCGCCAGCACCTTGACCAGCCGCGAGGGGCCGCCGATGACGACGCGCGACTGGTCCGGGCTCAGGTCGGCCGCGAGGATCGAGTCGTACTCCGCCCCAAGCCGGGCGAGGGCGCGCCCCGTCGCGACCTCGTAGAGCGTGGCCGTGCCCAGCTTCGCCCCGCGCCCGCCCGCGACCAGCAGCAGCGCGCCGGTCCTGCTGAAGGTCAGCGTGTCGGGGAATCCGTCGGGGAACGGGAGCACGCCCAGGAAATCGCGTGTGTCGGAGTTGTAGAGGAGCACCTGCTTCTGCCCGCCCACCGCGGCCAGCGGGGCCCAGGGGCTGTGGGCCAGCGCGATCGGCGCGTTGGCCCGCGCCGTGTGGACGATCGGCTCGCGCGGGAGCAACCCCGGCATCGGCGGCGGCCCCTCGGGCCTGCCCGTCGGCGCGGCGGCGAGCGCGAGGCTGGTCTTGGGCTTCTCCGCCGCCTTCGCGGCCGAGCCCGCGTTCTCCTTGATCCCGCCGTTGATCCACTTCTTGACCACCGCGAGCTGCGCGTCGGGGAGCGCCGGCTTCTTGGGCGGCATGAACGGCTCTTGCGTGTGGGCCATCACCTGCATGAGGATCGAGTTGTCCGCGTCGCCCGCCTTGACGACCTTGCCCGAGCCCGAGCCCGCCATCAGCCCCGCGTAGGTCGACATGTCCAGGTCGCCGCGCTTCCGGTCCGCGTTGTGGCAGCCGAAGCAGTTCTCCGAAAGGATCGGGCGGACGTGCTCCTCGTAGTTCAGGTCCTGCGCGTTCGCCAGCGCGGCCACGAGTGAAAGCAGCAGCGCGGAGGCGAGGGTCGAAGCAAGGGGAATCAGTCGCATGCGGTGAAGGCTCGGCGTCAATGATTGAACACAAATTCCGTCGAGTTCAGCAGGGCCCAGAAGATGTCCTCCAGCCCCGGCACCGGGTCGGCGACGTCCTTGAGCGACGCGGCGAGTGGCTCGATCTCGTCGGGCCGGGGCGGGCGGCAGAGGCTGCGGACGTAGAGCGTCTCGATCACCTGCCTCGGCGTCTTGCCCGAGTCGAGCAGCTTCTTCACCAGCCCGCCCTCGCGGATCTTGTTCTGGATCGTCTCGCCGTTGATCAAGTGCAGCGCCTGCGAGAGCGTCGGCTCGGTCTTGACCTCGCACGAGCTGACCGACTCGCGCGGGGCCCGCCCGAACGTGGTCAGGAAGTACGACGTCGTCCGCCCGTCGGCGATCTGCACCGCCCGCGCCCCCGCGGGCAGCCCCTTGAACTTGTTCGCCCCCGCCGTGTCGGTCACCTGCGAGATCACGTCGAAGAGCACCTCCGACCGCACCCGCCTCACCCGCGCGTGCGAGAAGTTGCGCTGGTCGAGGTTGTTGGTCGCGTTGGCCCGCGTGGCGAGCTGGTAGGTGCGCGAGGTGCAGATGTCGTGCACCAGCTTGCGGAAGTCGTAGTGGTACTCGGCGAAGCGCTTGCCCAGCTCCGCCGCCAATTCGGGGTTCGACGGCGGGTTGGTGACGCGCACGTTGTCGACCGGCTCGACGATTCCGCGCCCCAAAAAGTGGGCCCAGACGATGTTGGCGAGGTTGCGCGAGAAGAAGGGGTTCTCCGGCGCGGTGAGCCACTTGGCGAGGGCTTCGCGCCGGTCGCCGGGGATCTCGGGCGTGGGGGCGCCCAGGAACTTGGGCTTCATCACGTGCCCGCCCACGGGGTGCTTGGAGTCGCCCGAGCCGCTGTTGAAGAGGATGGTGTCGCGCGGGTCTTCGCCGGTCTTGCGCCCGATCTGGGTGAAGAACGCGGCGAAGCTGTAGTAGTCGTCCATCGTCCAGCGGTCGAAGGGGTGGTTGTGGCATTGGGCGCACTGGATCTGCACGCCCATGAAGACCTGGGCCGCGTTCTCCGTGAGCTTCAGCGTCTCGCGCTCCACTTGGTAGTAGTTCGTCGCGGGGACGGTGAAGTTCGACCCGCTCGAGGCGATCAGGTCGCGGACGATCCTGTCCATCGGCACGTTCGAGCCGAACTGCTCCGCGAGCCAGTTGTAATAAAGCGTGGCCGACTTGTAGCTGATGCCGGTGTTGGCCCCGCCCTCGTCGGAGCGGATCTGCAGCAGCTCGGCGAACTTCATCACCCACAGCTCGACGAACTCCTTGCGGGTGAGCAGCGCGTCGACCAGCTTCGTGCGCTTGTCGGGTGACGTATCGGCCAAGAAGGCGTCGAGCTCCGCGGGCGTGGGGAGGAGGCCGACGATGTCGAGCGTCGCCCGGCGGATGAACTCCACGTCGCCGCAGAGCTCGGAGGGGAGGATGCGCAGCTTCTTGAGCCGGGCGTTGACGAGCGTGTCGATGTAGTTGTTCTCGGGCGTCTCGGGCCAGGTGTATTTCAAGCCCGGGGGGACGACGATCGCCTGGGCGGCGACGCTGAAGACGTTGAAGCGGGCGAAGAGGAAGGCCTCGCCGCGCTCGCGGGCGGCGACGAGCCCGGGCTTCTCGACGGCGGCGGCGGAGTCGTTGTTCGAGGTCAGCGTCGCCAGCGCGGTGACGTCGCGCTGCGAGCCGTCGGAGTAGGTCGCCAGCACGATGAACCGCTGCGTTGTCCCCGCGGTCATCACCATCTGCGCGGGCATGAACTGCACCGCGGTGACCTTCGGCAAATCCTTGGGGTCGTTGGGCGCGCCGGCCTGGAGCCAGCGCAGCACGGCCGCGTAGTTCGCGCTGTCGGCCTTGAAGCGCTCGCCCCCCGTGTGCTGCACCGCACCCGTCGACTTCTGCAGCAGCAAGCTCTCCTCGGGCATCGCGGTGTTGATCCGCCGCCCCGCCAACTGCCGCGTGACGTTCTGATAATCGCCCTGCGGGTCGTACCCGAAGAGCGAGAGGTGGAAGCCGTCCTTCCCCGCGGCCGCGCCGTGGCAGCCGCCGCTGTTGCAGCCCGCGCCGGTGATGACGGGGACGACGTCGTTGCGGAAGCTCGGCGGACGGTCGGCGGTGGCCCGCGCGACGCGGACCGGCAGGCTCAGCGTCTGCCCGGCGTAGGAGACGTTCAGCTTCGTCTGCCCGTCGAGCACGGGGAGGATCTTGTTGCCCTCGATCTTCGCGAGGGCCTTGTCCTCGAGCGCGAGCTTCGCGAGGTCGGTCACGTCGTGCGTGAGCCCGTCGGGCCAGGTCGCCTGCACGACCACGGCCTTCCAGTCGCGCGAGGTCGTCAACTCGATCATCGCGGGAAAGGCCTCGACCTTCTCGGGCTTGCCGGAGGGGAGGGGGATTGGCGCAGAAGTGGCTCCAGCGAGAATCGTCAAGCCGGCGAGCAGTATGAAGGTGTGAAGGCTAATTTTCATCACGGAGTTCGTCACTGCAAACAACCCAAACTCATCGAACAAGTCGTGGAAGTGCCACCTTGCAGTCGGAGCAAAGATTGAAGTTTCTGCCGCAATTCATGCTTAGCGTGACACAAGTTTGTAAAGTCTGAAGTCATGCGTGTTGTTCGGCCAATTGCCTGTCACTGCCACGCCCTCAAGAACTGACAGCACCCCATCTCGAATGAAAAGCGTGAAGCTGGCTCCATGCTCGAGTTCTCCGCTTTCTGCGGCAACGTTGTAAATCGCCATGTCCGGCAACCCACGGTTCACTTCTGCATCGGAAGGAATGTTGAAGTGAGTCGCAAAGCCGACTCCGGTCGACTCACGTCGGGAAACGACCGCATGTGTAAGTTGCCGGCGAAGTGTTTCATAAGTCTCGCCGGGATTATTGAGCATCAGGTCAAGAACTTCCGTTTCTAGTGGAGTGAGCATATGCGGCCTAAGCTCGAAATCGATTTCGCTTCCAGCATCTGAGTGCCTTCGTCAACCTCCGCCGGGCTTCTGTTTGTTCGCCTTCGCTTGGTCGATGCGAAGCTGCTCCAGCCGGCTCAGCCTCACCGGGGCCGCCGCCGCGGCTGCGGGCGGCGGGGGCGGCGCGGGCTCGGGCGCCTTGGCGACCTCCGCGGGCTTGGGCTTGTCGATGCGCAGCACGCCCCCGCCCGCGAGGGTCTGCACCATCGTCTCGCCATCGCGCGGGAGGCTCAACTGGCAGAAGAGCCCCTTGTGCTGCCCCGCCGGGGCGCCGGCCTCGACCTTCACCTTGAACACCACTTCCTTGTCGTCCTTCGTGAAGGTCACCGGGGCGACCTCGCACTTCGCGGGCAGGCCCAGCAGCGTCATCGTCGCCTGCCCCTCGAACGGGGCCGTCGGGGTGATCTTGCAGACCACGTCGGCGGGGTTGCCCTGCGCCGTCGCGGTCATGAGGATCTCGCCCGTCACCACCGGCGGCGCGACGTTCACCTTGATGAACGGGCTCGCGACCCACAAGTCGCCGCCCGCGTCGGCATGTCCCGCGACGACCAGAGGCCACTCGCCCGTCGCCGCGTCGCCGTTGGCGTTGATCGTGTAGACCACCTCGTTCTGGTCCTGCGGGATCGTCACGCTCGGCGGCGCGCCCAGCCCCGGCGGGCGATACGGCATCTCCACCGTGATCGGCCCCTTGAAGCCCGACGATCGCTCGGCGACCACCTTCAGCGGCATCACGCCCGACTGCGGCAGCGGCGTCTTGGGCTGCACGATCGTGAGCGAGAACGGAGCCGGCTCGGTCACCGCCACCGCCAAGCGCTCAATGTGCGTCCCGTAGAACAGGATGCCGTTTTGCCCCTGCACGAGGGCGACGTTCTGCGTGTACCGCCCCGTCAGCGTCGAATCCTTCTGGGCCAGCTTCGCGCTCATGTCGACCAGCTTGCCCACGCCCGGCGCGTCGCCCGCGGCCTCGAAGACCACCGGCACCTGCCCCATGTTCCCCTTCGCGAGCGGCACGTCGATCTTCACGCCCGCGGGCAGGTCTTCGCTGGAGATCACCACGTCGCCCCCGACGTTCTCGCGGGAGACGGTCATCATCGCCATCGCGCGGTTGCCCTTGGGCACGGCGATCCACTTGCGGTTCTGCGAGTCGTAGAGCCCCACGTCGGGGATCTCCAGCCCCAGCGAGGGCGCTGGCGCGGTGATCTCCACGCGGTAGACGAAGTCGGGTCCGCCCTTGTCGAGGTGGTCGCGCACCTCGAGGCAGTAGTCGCCGTCGTCGGGCGCGGTGAAGCGCAGGCCCGAGTCGGGCGAGCCGTGGGCGTCGTCGTTGGATGCCAGCACGCCGCCCGAGGCGTTGGTCACGGTGAGCACGGAGTCGAGCGGGGTGCGCAGCCGGCGGGCGTAGACCTCGACGTCGAGCACCTGGCCCTTCTTGGCCTTGAAGCGGAACCAGTCGCGGTCGCCGGGCTTGTCGATGATGCCGTTGAAGGCCAAGGGGGCGAGCGTCTCGCCTGGGAACGGAGTGGCGTGCTCGCGGTCGTTGTTGGGCTCGACCTCGACCATGTCGGGCATCGCGCCGACGCGCAGCAGGTTCGGCGAGGGAGCGAGTTTCCCGTTCTGCTCGGCGAAGACGGGGAAGTAGTCCTGCGGCTGGTCGGGCAGCTTGATCGTCGCCTCGATCGCGCCCGTCTTGTCGCCCAGGTACTTCACCTTGAGCGTCTCGCCCGGCTTCCCTCCGGCGGGGAAGACGGCGGTGGGGCGGGGCAGGTCGCCCACGTGCAGGCGGTAGCGGCAATCGCCGCTGCCTCCGTAGGCGCTCTCGCGGACCATGATGACGTAGGACCCGTCCTCGGGCGCGATGGCCGAGGCGCTGGGGTCCTGGCGGAGCAGCGCGGTGTCGTCCGACGCGGCCAGCTCGAAGCGCTTCATGTCGAGGATCGCGACGTAGGGGTCGAAGAGCGTCTCGCCCAAACGCATGCCCTCGACCTCGGCGGTGATCCGCTGGCCTTTCTTCGCCTCGACCTGGTAGTAGTCGACGTCCTCGTTCTCGACCGTGCCCTCGACCGTGACGTTCATCTCGATCTTCTGCGGCTTGGCGAAGTCGCTGTTGGGCTCGGCCTCCATGACGACCGGGAGCGGGCCGACGTAGAAGGTGCGCAGGACCGAGACGCCCGTGCCGGTGCGGAGGCGGAAGCGGTGCTCGCCGATGGGGCAGTCGGGGGCGATCTGCAGCGTGGCGTTCACCGCGTGCTCCGCGGGCTCGATCTTGGCGAGCGCGATGCCCGGCTCGTAGAAGAAGAGGTCCTTCGCATCGGCGAGGCGGTCCCCGCCGATGTTGACGACGACTTGGGCCCCGCGCTGCCCGCCGACGGGGCGCGGCTGGCCGATGCTCGGGGCGGCGGCGAGGGCGGGGGAGATGAACGCCGAGAGCAAGGCCAGCGCCGAAGCGAGCACGGGCACGCGGCGGAAGTGTTGTCGGATTGAAGGCGCGGCGTGGGTCATGGGAGACGTTTTCGAGTCTGGGTCGAGATCTCGCGGAATGCCTGTCTTGTTAGCCGGACGCGCAAGCGACGGCTTGACGGGTCCGGCCTTGCTTCAATGCTGCGGGCGCACGTTGTGGGTCCGATCGCGTTCCGCCCAATGTGCGCCCAAAGCCGTCGCTTGCGCGTCCGGCTAACCCAGAGTGGCCGACCCGGATGCGGCAGTCGCACGTCGCACGGCCTCACACCAACAACTCAGTCAGCACCTTCCCGCCGCGGACGATGTCGATGGGGCGGTCGCCCGGGGACATCAGGCGCTTCTCGAAGGGGATGCCGAGCTGGTGGTAGACCGTCGCGGCGTAGTCGGGCACGCTCACGGGGTTCTCGTCGACGTCGACGCTGGTCGCGTCGGACTTGCCGTAGACCAGCCCGCGCTTGATCCCGCCGCCCGCCATCACGATCGAGAAGACCTTGGGGTAGTGGTCGCGCCCGGCGGTGCTGTTGATCTTGGGCGAGCGCCCGAACTCGGTGGTGAGCATCACCAGCGTGCTGCCGAGCATCCCGCGCTGCTCCAAGTCGGTGATCAGCGCGGCGAAGGCCTGGTCGACGTGCGGGGCGTTCCCGCGCATCCCGCCTTCGATCCCCGTGTGGTGGTCCCACGAGCCGGCGGTCAGCGAGACGAAGCGCACGCCCGCCTCGACCAGCCGGCGGGCCATCAGCATCCGCTGCCCCGCCTGGTTCATCCCGTAGCTGTTGCGCAGGGCCTCGGGCTCGGCCTGGATGTTGAAGGCCTCCTTGGCCTTGGGCGAGCTGATCATCGCATACGCCCGCTGGTAGAAGGAGTCCATCGACGAGAGTGCGTCGGCCTTCTCCTGGCTGCGGAAGTGGGCGTCGACCAGCGCGAGCAGGCCCTTGCGGCGATCCATCCGCTGGGCGTCGACGCCCGGGGGCAGCGAGAGGTCGCGCACCGTGAAGCCCTTGTCGGCGGGGTCGGAGCCGAGGCTGAAGGGGCCGAAGGCGGAGCTCAGATAGCCCGAGGTGGCGAACTCGTTGGGCACGTGGGGGACGCAGACGTAGGGCGGGAGGTCGTTGCGCGAGCCGAGCTCATGGGAGACGACCGAGCCCATGGAGGGGAACTGGATGGCGGGGCTGGGGCGGTAGCCCGTGAACATGTTGTGGACGCCGCGTTCGTGGGCGGCCTCGCCGTGGGTCATGGAGCGGATGACGGTGCAGCGGTCGGCGATCTGGGCGGTCTTGGAGAAGAGCTCGCTGAAGCGTTCGCCGTCGATCTTGCAGGGGATCGAGCCGAAGGCGCCGCGGTATTCGGAGGGGGCGTAGATCTTGGGGTCGAAGGATTCCTGGGCCGACATGCCGCCGGGGAGGAAGATCTGGATGACGCTCTTGGCGACGCCTTCCTTGGAGACCATCTCGGCCTCGGGGCCGGCGGCGCCGCCGGCGACAGTAGAGGACTTGGTCTGGGCCTCGGCGCGGAGGACGTCGCCGAGGGTGAGGCTCAGGCCGCCGAGGAAGCCGACGTAGAGGAACTCGCGGCGGGTGGGTTTGCGGAAGTGGGCGGGGTCGCTGAAGTAAGAAGGATCGGGACGGTCGGGACGCTGGGTCATACAAATCTCCGGTGCGCCCCGGCGCTGGTTCTGACGTTGATCTTGACGTGGTTCCCGACGCAGTTTCCGACGTGGCTTCCCGAGCCCGAGATTGTAGGCCGTGATTGTATCGTCACAGCGGAGCGGCAAGCAGCGAAACGCACAGCCCGGGGCGGCTATTTCAGCACGAGTTGAAGCGGCAATCGCGGCGGATTCGTACCCGCCGGAGGCGTGGGCGGCAGGGGTGGGACAACCTCGGTCCAAGTCCCGATCCTCCGTGAGGGAGTCGGGCGGCCCCTCAAAAACCACCTCCCCCCGTAAGACCCGCACACGCGTCCGGGAGGGGCCGGACACGGAGACGTAAGTCCTTATTTTTGTTTTTGGGTTTGGGGCGGTGTCCGGAATCGCCCGGACACTGGTATCTATGTCTGACACGGAAAATCGGGGTGTAAAATGGTCATAAAATGGTCCACGCCCGTCCCATGAAAGCCCCACGAAGGCCCCGGCACGCCCTGCATCGAGGGCGCTTCAGCCCCATTGAATGCTGTTCAGGGGCGGTGCGATAGGAATTCATCGACCTCGCAGAATTCAGGAAATATCGACATTTTATTATAAACATTTGTATTATAATAAATTAAACCGTTTTGTCCGTTTGGACGAATTCCGCTGGCGAAAGCCCGAGAAGCCGCTCCGTCGAGGAACGATGTTCAGGCGATCCGCAAAGTGTCCGCCCAGCACCCGCCGACGCCCTGCCCGGTTCGAGGGGGCGCACGAAACGCGGTTTGCGGCGTTTCCCGAGGGGTAAGGGTTCCGTCCCGTTTGGAAAATGGGTACTAAATATTTTTTCGAATTCAGCCGGGAAATTTCCGGGCGTGGGGAGGGGCCATTGTCTGTCGCGGGGCGAATTCCGCTGAGGCCCTGATCGGGTTGCCTTCATCCACCCACCCGCAGACCCGCGTTGACGTCGATCGACGCCGCGGTGATCACCTTCGCCCCCTCGGTGCAGAGGAAGACGATCGGGTGGGCGATGTCGATCGGCTGGGCGACGAAGTTGAGCATCTGCCGCTCGCGGGCGAAGGTCTCGAAGTCGTCGGGCTTGGCGCGGGCGGCCCGGGTGCCGGGCGTGTTGACGTTCCCGGGCAGCACGGAGTTCACCCGGATGCCCGACGGGCCGAGCTCAGCCGCGAGGTGCCGGGCGAGGCCGAGCTGGGCGGCCTTGCTGGCGACGTAGGCGGGCGAGTCGCCGCGGCCCAGCCGGGTGACCACGGAGCTGAGGAAGACGATCGAGGCCCGATTCGACTTCTTGAGGCAAGGCAGCAGCCGGCGGGTCAGGTCGTAGCAGGACTCGACATTGACGTTCATCACCTTGATGTACTCGTCGAGCGATTGGCCGACGATGTCATTCCGCGGGTAGATGCCGGCGTTGTGGATCAGGAAGTCGAGCTTGCCGGCGACCTCGCGCTCGACGCGCTCGCAGAGGCCCGCGCGGGAGGCGGGGTCGCCCAGGTCGCAGGCGAGGCCGACGGAGCCGGGGATCTGGGCGGCGGTCTTGGCGCACTCGCCGGCGTCGAGCCCGTGGACGATGACCTTGCTCCCGCACTGCTGGAAGAGCTGGGCGGTGGCGAAGCCGATGCCGCTGGTCGAGCCGGTGACGAGGACGGTGGTGCCGGCGAGGTTGTAGGGGGCGGTCATGGGGTGTTCCTTGGAGTCTGCCATTGGCCGTAGGGCGGGTAGAGCCGTACTCGGCGAAACCCGCCTCAGTCTCGCGGGGATGATGGAGCGTCACAAGCCCAAGTCATGCGCGTCATCTGGGCGTGCCACACCGCAGCCGAAGGCTGCTGTGTGCCGGTCAACAGGAGACGCCGGCGCTCGCGGGGCATGCGTTGAAAGATTTTTACTGACCCGCCTGAGGAACCTTTTGTGGAATCGGGATCAACCGTGAATCCGCACATAGCAGCCTTCGGCTGCGATGTGGCACGGCTTTGGCCTTCGCGTGGACGGTGGGCTTCCGCTGGCCGCGGCGGGTTTCGCGGAATACCGCTCTACCCGCCCTACGAATGCGGCCCCCTCACTCAGCCTTGATCTCCGTCCAGTACCGGTCCATCAGCGACGTCGCCTCGCCCAGGTCCTCCATCGCCTCGCACTTCTTGAGCAGGTCGGCCGGCGGGTAGATCGCGGGGTTCTCCAAAATCTCCTTCTTGATGAACGCCTTGGCGGCGGCGTTGGTCGAGGCGTAGTTCACCCCGTTGACGATCTGGGCGGCGATCTCCGGCTCAAGGATGAAGTTGAGGAACGCGACGGCCGCGTCGGGGTTCTGGGCCTTCACGGGGATGCACATCGCGTCCATCGACCAGGTCGTCCCCTCCTTGGGGATCACGTAGGCGAACTTCGCCGGCTCCTTGGCCGCGAGCTTGGCGATCTGCCCGTTGTAGCCCTGGGCCAGCGACACGTCGCCCGAGGCGAGGATGTTGTCGTAGTCGCTGGAGTTGTAGGTCTTCACCAGGGCCTTCTGCTTCTTGAGCAGCTCGGCGGCGGCCTTGATGTCGTCGGCATTGGTGGAGTTGAGCGACTTGCCCATCGACTTCAGGGCCGCGGCGAAGCACTCGCGCATGTCGTCGAGCATGAGGATCTTGCCCTTGTTGGCGGGGTCGAACATCGCGCCCCAGCCCTCGACGCCGCCGGGGAGCGACTGCTTGTTGTAGCCCACGCCGGTGGTGCCCCAGAGGTAGGGGACGCAGAAGCGCTGCTCGGGGTCGAAGCCGCGCTTGAGGAACCGCGGGTCGACGTTCTTCAAGTTGGGCAGGCGGGCGGCGTCGAGCGGGCGCAGGAGCTTCTGCTCGATGAGGATCTTGATCATGTAGTCGGTGGGGACGCAGAGGTCGTAGTCGACCACGCCCGACTGGAGCTTCTGCAGGAGCGTCTCGTTGGAGTCGTAGTTGTCGACGTTGACCTTCACGCCGGTGCGCTTGGTGAACTCCTCCAGCACGGCCGGGGGGATGTACTCCGACCAGATGTAGAGGTTGAGGACGCCGGAGAGCTTTTTGGCGCTGCCGTTTGCGCCGGACGCGGGCTGCGTCGAGCCCGGCTGGCCGGCGGTGATCGGCTGGTCGGCCGATGGCTGCGTTGCCGAAGGCGTGGCCGAGCTGCCGGCGCCGGGCCGGGCGGTGGGGCTGGTGGAGTTGTCGCAACCGGCGAGGAGCATCGCGGCGAAACAGAGCGAGGCGAGCGTGAATAAGCGGGCGAGCGGGCGTTTCATCTGACGTTGTCCTTCGGGGTGGGATCGCGCAGCAGGACTTGGGCGACGAGGACCAGGGCCATGGTGACGACCAGGAGCAGGGACGAGACGGCGTTGATCTCGGGCGTCACGCCGGTCTTGAGCATGGAGTAGATCTTCAGCGGGAGCGTCGTCGCGCCTACGCCGGCGACGAACGAGGTGATCAGATAATCGTCGAGCGAGAGCGTGAAGACCAGCAGCCCCGCAGCGACCACGCCCGGCATGAGCAGCGGGAGCGTCACCCGCCGGAACGCCTCCGCGGGCGAGGCGCCCAGGTCGGCCGCGGCCTCCTCGAGCGAACGGTCCATCCCCGCGAGCCTGGATCGCACCACGATCGCGACGTAAGGCACGCTGAAGACCACGTGGGCGATGACCACGCTCCAAAGCCCCAGCCGGAAGCCCGCGAGGCCCAGCAGCGTGACCAGCGCGGCCCCGAAGACGATCTCGGGGATCACCAGCGGCAGGTAGAGCAGGGCCCGCGTGACCGTCTCGCCCGGGAAGCGGTGCCGGGCCAGGGCAAGACCGGCGGGCGTGCCGATGAGCGTGGCGAGCAGCGTGGTGAGCCCGCCGACGATGAGGCTGTTGACCACCGCATGCCCGACCTCGGCGTTGCCCAGCAGCTTGGCGTACCACTCGAGGGTGAAGCCCTCCCACACGGCCGTCTGCTTGGCGCGGTTGAAGGAGAAGACGATGAGGATCACGATCGGGGCGTAGAGGAAGAGGTAGACCGCGCCAGTGTAGACGGCCAGCGCGGCGTGGGAGGCGGAGAATGTGCCTTTGCCTTTGCTCGTGATCTGGCTCACAGCAGCTCCTCCCCGCGCTTCCGCGCGTAGGCGGCGTAGGCGATGAGCAGGAGCAGCACGAGCAGCGTGAGCTCCAGCGCGAGGGCGGAGCCGAAGGGCTGGTTGCGGGCCGTGGTGAACTGGTTCTGGATCATGTTGCCGATGAGCATGCTGCGCGAGCCGCCCAGCAAATCGGAGACGACGAACTGCCCGAGGCTGGGGACGAAGACCAGCACGGTGCCGGCCGCGAGCCCCGGCGCGGTGAGCGGCAGCGTCACCCGCCAAAATCGGCTCCACTTGCCCGCGCCCAGGTCGGACGCGGCCTCGAGCAGCGAGCGGTCGAGCTTCTCCAGCGAGGCGTAGACGGGCAGGAGCATGAAGGGGAGTTCGCCGTAGACCAG
Organism: Planctomycetota bacterium; assembly: GCA_026386955.1. Classification (GTDB taxonomy): domain Bacteria; phylum Planctomycetota; class Phycisphaerae; order Phycisphaerales; family Phycisphaeraceae; genus JAPLMQ01. Next base: position 138,442 of record JAPLMQ010000302.1, on the reverse strand, counting down.
GCCGATCATCACCGACGTCTGGTTGTAGAGGAGGTCGAGCGGCTCCTTGATGAGATGGGCCGCGATCAGCAGGTCGTTGGCGAGCCCCTGCGTGCGGAGGATGAGCATCCAGGCGTAGGTGCGGACGAGGAAGCTGGTCCAGAAGGGGATCACCGCCAGTGCGAGCAGCAGGCCTTTCCATCGGGTCGGCGCGGCGATGGCGAGGTAGTAGGCCGCGGGATAGGCGATGACGGCACACAACACGGTCGTGAGCACCGCCATCCAGAGCGAGCGCCAGAAGATCCTGAGGTAGAGCCCGTCGAGCGACTGCGCGTAGTTGCTGAGGAATTTCCCCGAGCTGATGTAGGCCCACCAATCGGTCACGGGGGAGATCGAGCCCGTCGGGCTCCGCTGCGCGAAGCTGAGGATCAGCACGATGCCCAGCGGGAGGACGAAGAAAAGCCCCAGCGTGAGCCACGTGGGGAGGAGCAGGAGGAACGGGCGCGATCGGGGGGCGAGGTCAGCCACGGGTCGGCTCGTGGAGCGCGATGGCGTGCGCGGGATCCCACGCCAGCCAGGCCTTCGCGCCGGGCAGGAGGGCGGCCTCGCCGACGAAGGGGCGGTCGTTCTGCTCGTAGACCGTCCAGGCCTCATTGCCCGGGCCGCGGACGTTCCACAGCGTGCTCACGCCCTGGTAGATCCGCTGCTCGATCGTCACGGGCAGGACGGAGAGGCCGAGCTTGCCCGCGGGCGATTGGGCGTGGAGCGTGAGTTTCTCGGGGCGGACGATGAAGCGATGCGCCGTGGCGCTCTTGAACTCGGACTTGGACTCGAACTTCGCCTCAAAAAAGTTGCCCGCGCCCATGAAGGTCGCGACGAAGGCGGTTCGCGGCGACTCGAAGACCTTGGCCGCCTCGTCGAGCTGCTCGACCTTGCCGGCGTTCATCACCGCGATGCGGTCGCTCATCGTCAGCGCCTCCTCCTGGTCGTGCGTGACGAAGACGAAGGTCAGCCCCAGCTCGCGCTGCAGCGTCTTCAACTCGACCTGCATCTCCTTGCGCAGCTTCTGGTCGAGCGCGCCCAGAGGCTCGTCGAGCAGCAGCACCCGCGGCCGGAGGACCAGGGCCCGGGCCAGCGCGACGCGCTGCCGCTGCCCGCCCGAGAGCTCGTGCGGCTTGCGCTTGCCGAGGCCTTGAAGACGCACCAGTGCCAGCGCCTCGTCGATCAGGCGGGCCGGCTCGATCCCCTCGGGGAAACGCGCGGGGTCGCCTTTGACGTAGCGCAGCCCGAAGCCGACGTTCTTCTCCACGCTCAGGTGCGGGAAGAGGGCGTAATGCTGGAAGACCATGTTGACCGGCCTGCGGTGGGCGGGCTCGTGCGTCATCGCGCGCCCGTCGATGCGCAGCATGCCCGAGGTGGGCAGCTCCAGCCCCGCGATCATCCGCAGCAGCGTGGTCTTGCCGCAGCCGCTGGGGCCCAGGAGCGAGAAGAATTCGCCCCGGCGGATCTGCAGGGTCACGTCGTCCACCGCGGCGACCGCGCCGAACCGCTTGCTGACCCGTTCAATGTCCACGTCGATGTTTGCGTCGATGTTTAGGCTCGCGTCAGCCGCCATCGTGTCGTCGTGCCCCAAGGCCGCGCCGAGGCGCAGGCCGTGAAACATTGTGGCACATCTGCGCGCGGGCACAATGCCGCGATGTTTCCTGTGATTGAACCCGTCTGACTCAGAGCCGGGGAGGCGCTGTTGCGATGCTGAAGTCCGTCGGCAAACCCGAGAGATTTGCCGGCATTGTCTTCAGCCCCAACGGGGCGCAAGGTGATAGCGCGGGGCAACGCCCCGGGTTCGGTCGTCGCAATGGATTCAAGCCCTGTAAGGGCGCAATCAGGCCGCGGGGAAACCCGGTTTCGCCCTTACAGGTCTCTGTGCTTCCGGACGCCGTATTCCCGGGGCGATGCCCCGGGCTATCACCTTGCGCCCCGTTGGGGCTCAATGCACATGCAGACGCTCGACATCCTCGCGGTGAAGATCGGACACACAGTGTCCGGCTCTGATCAGACCGACATCGCTGCGGGTTTGCGCTTCCTCAAAATCACTTCCCGCTGGCGTTCATGTCCTTGATGAACGAGTTTGCCTCGTCGATCGAGTGGTTCATGTCGTCGATCAGGCGGTTGATGTCGGTCTCGAGCTGGGTCGAGACGCCCTGCAGCGAGGCGATCGCCCGGGCGTTGAGGTTGTGCTTGAGGAATAGCACCTGGTCGTGGAAGGCGTCGAGCACGGGGTCCATCTTCTTCTCCGCCCGCTCCATGGCCGCGATGAGCTGTTCGTACCGCCGCTGCGTCTCGCGCAGGGTCTGCTCGCTGGTCCTGCGCAGGTCGGCGCTCTTGTACTCCGCGAGCTCGTTCTCCCATTCCTTGAACAGGGCCGAGGAGACGCTGCGCACCGCGTCGACGCGGGTGTGGACGTCCTTGGCGAGGGCCTGGCTCTGGTCGAACTTGGCCTTGAGCGTGTCGTACTTGGCCTGCAGCTCGCCGCCGTTGACCTGCACGACGCTGCGGAACTGCTCGAGCGCGTCCTTGAACTGGGTCTTGGCCTTGTCCTGGCTGTCGCGGGCCTTCTCGACGCGCTCGACGAGGATGTCGCGCTTCTGGTAGCCCAGCTTCTCCCACGCCCCGTAGTAGGCGGACTGGCAGCCGCCAAGGCCCATGAGGAGGAAGAGGGCCGCGAGGGCGAAGGCGAGGCGGGCGGCGGGACGGGCGACGTGCGACATGGGGAAGTCTCCGAAGTGCGGTGCAGGCAGTTTATCGTAGCGCAAGGAAACGTGAGCAGATGCGGACCCGCGCGATTCAAAGCCCAGGCACCGCGGCGCCTGCGACTCCCGTGTCGAGCGCGATCGCTCGATCCTGATCGTTCCATCCCTCCGCGCGCCGTTTTCCCTTGACGGAATATAGACGTCCGTCTACATTGATGGTTGTCGGCATCACGCGCTCCGCGCCGGAAGTCCCAGGCACCGCAGTGCCTGGGCTTTGGCGCGACGCACTGATAAATTGACTGTCGACGCGTTCACGTCTCCAATCGCACCTGGGTCCACCACCCTCGACCTCATCCGGAGCCTCCCCATGCGACTTTGCTCCTCCGCCCCGCGGGCTCTGTGCGCCTCCGCAGCCCTGCTGGCCTGCCTGCTCTCCTGCGCCAGCGCGCGGGCCGAGACCCAGCACATCAGCGCCATCGGACAGGGCGGCTGGAAGTCCGACGACACCCGCGCCGCCCGCGAGACCCCGAACGACCTGGTAGGCGTCAAGAGCACGCACACCTTCTGCCCCGTCAAGCCCGCCACCGCCGAGGACGACGAGGAGATCGCCAAGATGCTCGTCTTCATCGACGAGGCGGGCGGCGCGCCGGCCGGCGCCAGCGAGGGCGGGGCGCTGCTGATCACCGTCCCCTCCGAGCCCAAGCGCGGGGCGGGCAAGGTCACGCTCTCCAACAGCAACCCCAAGGGCTTTGTCCAAGGCGGCGACTGGATCAAGACCTTCAAGGCCTCGTACCGCTGGCAAGGCAAGTCGGCCGCGCTGCCGATCAAGATCTCGTTCCAGACGCCGCGCTACGGCAAGGGGCCCGGACAATCGCAGAACGGCTTCAAGCCCCAGCGCACCGGCGACGCCTTGGTCGACTACACCCTCGTCTACGAGCCCAACACCTACCAGAAGGACGAGTGGGTCGTCGACACCATCGACGGCAAGAAGGGCGAATGGCGGCTCTTCCGCCAGCACGGCAACCCCAACCTCCCGCCCGTGGAGTTCAACAAGACTCAGACGCTCGAGGCCTGGGCCGCCGACCCGACCTTCGGCCCGCTGCTCTTCGCGCCGACCTCCAAGGTCGTCAGCATCCAGACCGGCATCGGCTCGGGCGGCTTCGGCGACGCCTACCTCGACTGGATCCAGGTCTCGCTGCTCAACGGCGGGGACAAGATCGTCTTCGGCCCGCTGCCCGCGAAGGCGAAATGACGCGGCGAAAGCCGTAGCGCGGTCTGAGCGGCATGCCGCGAAGCCCACCCTGCAAAGCCCCGGCTGTACGATGGTGCTTCCGCCCCCGCCGTCTCGCGGCGGCGCACTCCATCCCACCGGCAGCTCCGCCCCATGACCAGCGCCACAACCACCGCGCCGCTCCGTCAGACAATCCATCTCCACAACCGCTCGCACCGGCTCTTCAAGGCCCAAGGCGTCACCACCGGCCTGCCTTGGCCCGAGGGCGCGCTGCGCAGCGTCGCGGATCTCCGTGTCGTCGATCGCGCGGGAGAATCCGTCGCGGCCGCGTTCACGCCGCTGAACACCTGGCCCGACGGCAGCCTGCAGTGGACGCTGATGGACGCCTCGCTCGACCTGGGCCCGTCGGCGGACGAGCACCTGACGATCGAGCCCGCCAGCGCCGCGGCCAAGCCTGCGCGAAAGCTCGCGCACCCGGTGGTTGCCGCGGTTGAAATCGACAAGAAGGCCGACAAGAAACACGGCGGCCAAGTCGGCCGGATCGGCAACGGACTGGTCGAGCTCTCCGTCTCCTCGGCTCCGGGCGAGTTCCTGATTTCCTGGACCGTCGGCGGCCGGCCGTTCATCCTGCCCGGCGGGCTGGACCTCTCCTTCCGCGACGAGCGCGGCTATCTCCACGCCGTCTCCGCGGGGCCGCGGCGGACCAGCGTCGAGCACGCGACGCCGGTGCGGGCCGTCCTGCGCGTCGATGGGAAGCATGGCCTGATCGGTGCGTCCGTCGGCTCGACGAAATCGGCCGCCGACGTCGACGGCTACCTCGACTATTACCTGCGCTTCGAGGTCCGGGCCGACCGCGCCGACGTCCGCGTCACCTATGCCTTCCGCAACCGCGAAGCCCCCACGCCGGGCATCAGCGTCTCGGACTGGCATCTGGAGGCCCGCACGGCCGTGCCCGCCGGCGCGAAGCGCTGCTTCACCGCCAACACCCGCACGCGCCATTACCTCACCGAGCCGATGCGCGTCGATGAAGACCCCGACATCGTCGCCTCCGACACCGGCGACCTCGAGCACTACGAGACGGCCCACAAGGACCGCGCCAACGGCGACTGCTTCGTGCGCAACCCCGAGGTGCTCCACGACCCGCTCGAGGCCAAGCCGTGGTGGCTGCGCGACGTGAAGTTCCGCCTGCAGGCGGGCGGCAGCAAGTGCGTCTGGCCCTACATCGGCATCGTCGCGCCTGAAGGTGGGGCGATGGTGTCGCTTGAACGGATGACTTCGCTCCACCCCAAGAGCCTGACCGTCGCCGGCTCGACCTTCCGCGTCGGGCTCTGGCCCGCGTGGGCGGGGAAGTTGGAGATCACGCAGGGGGCCGGGCGGTCGCACGCGGTCAATTTCGCCCCGCTCGCACCCGACGTCGCCGACGTCGACCTGCAGACGCAATACCTCGCCTGGGAGTTCGGCGGGGTGCACACGCACGTCCCCAGCACGCTCCCCGTCGCCGTCTCGCCGGACCTGGATTTCGTCCGCCGCTGCAAGGTCTTCGCGATCGACAAGCTCCCCGCCTACGACCCTGTCGGCCACTACGCCTTCGAGCGCAAGGTCCTCGATTCGTGGATCGGCGTCTCCTACGGGCAGCTCGGCGCGGTCGACCAGGTCAACGCCTGGCCCGCGGCCGGCTTCTGGCACTTCGGCGACAACGGCCTGGGCAACAACGAGGAGATGCACAACCTCGTCTACTTCCAGAACTACCTCCGCTCGGGCAACGCCGGCTGCCTCGACTACGCCCTCGACGGCACCCGCCACATGCTCGAGGTCGACCACTGCGCCCACTCCATCGACGCCTTCCAGAACGGCGGGCAGGTCGCCCACACGACCAACCACAACCACGGCACGGCCTATCCCTCGCACATGTGGTTCACCGAATACCTCTTCGCCTACGTCCTCACCGGCGACCGCGAGTTCCTCGAAGGGGCAAAGCGCGCCTGCGACAACCTGCTCCACTGGATCAACGACCCCGACGGGTTCCAGATCATCGCCGCCGACCAGCGCGAGGCCGGGCAGCCGCTGATCAACCTGACGTGGTGCCACGGGTTCACGCGCGATGAGCGGTATCTCGCGGGCTGCTGGAGGATCGTGCGCGACTACCTCATGGCCAGCGTCGACCGCCACGGGCGCATGCTCGACGCCAAGCCGTTCATCAACCCGGTGAAGGTCTGCAGCTACGGCGACTACGCGGCGTGGGAAGGCATGTATTGGCTGTGGGAGATCACCCGCGACGAGCAGCTCAAGGCCTTCATGCTCGGGCAGCTCGCGTGGCGCGTCACGCCCGAGCAGACCGGCATCCACGGCTTCCACCGCGTCACCGACTTCAACCCCGCGGCCTACGGCTACTACCTCACGGGCGACCCGCAGTGGATCCACCGCGTGGGCTACCCGTTCTGGCATGCGTTCAGGGCCGCCCGCTGGCCGCTGGGCTGGATCCACGCGATGTACTACGCCAAGCTGGCGTTCGAGCACGGGATCGTGACCGACCGCGATGTCTTGGTGTCCTGAACGCGCACTCTGGCTTGAACCCTTGCGCTGGCTTACCCTACCGCTCATGCCGCAATCCCTCGAACAACTCAACACGCAATTCGCCCTCCCCGGCCTCCTGCAATTCGAGTCCGGCCAGGGCGGGCTGACACGCGTCGCGATCACCACGCCCCACGCCGAGGCCCAGGTCTACCTGCATGGGGCCCACGTCACCTCGTTCGTCCAGTCGGGCAAGCCCCCGATGCTCTTCCTCAGCGGGAAGAGCTGGTTCGAGGACGGCAAGCCGATCCGCGGCGGCGTGCCGCTGGTCTTCCCGTGGTTCGGCGCCCACCCCGACCGGGCCGAACTTCCCGCGCACGGCTTCGCCCGGCTCAAGGCGTGGGAGGTCGAGTCCGTCGCCCGCGGCCCGCGCGGAGGCGTGACGATCACGCTGCTCACCCGCCACGACGACAAGACGCTCGCGGCCTGGCCCCACCGCTTCGAGCTCCGGCACCGCGTCTCGGTCGTCCCGGACGAGAAGACGGGCGAGCCCGCGGCCTTGGTCATGGAGCTCTCGACCCGCAACGCGGGTGACCAGCCGATGCCCTTTGAAGAGGCGCTGCACACCTACCTGCACGTCGGCGACGTCCGCCAGGCCAAGGTCACGGGGCTCGACGGCGTGAGCTACACCGCCCGCAACGAAGGCGGGGCCGCCCGCACCCAGAGCGGGCCCGTCACCTTCACGGGCGAGACCGATCGGCTGTACCAGGGCACCGCGGGGACGTGCGAGCTGGACGACCCGGCGCTGGGCCGGAAGATCGTGGTCTCGAAGACCGGCTCGCTCTCGACGGTCGTCTGGAACCCGTGGATCGACAAGGCCAAGGCGATGGTCGACTTCGGCGACGAGGAGTGGCCGGGGATGGCCTGCATCGAGACCGCCAACGCGCGGGAGCAGACGGTGACGCTCCCCCCGGGCAAGACGCACACGATGACTGCGACGCTGCGCTGACCCATCACGCCTTGGAGCCCGGGCGATTTCGGCCACGCCGCGATGTGGCGAACAGCCGTCGGCGCCACGCCGACCGAATCGGAAAACAAAAAACCGGGCGGCGCTCATGCGCCGCCCGGCCGTGGATTCGCGTGTCGGACGAACCGCGTCGTCGTTCAGGCAAGCTGGCGGCGACGGCGGTAGAGCGTGAGCCCCGCCATGCCCAGCAGCGTGGCGCCGCCGGTGAGGACGCCGGCGGGAACGGGGACGGCGATCGTGTCGGGGGTGGGTATCCAGTTGGTGAAGTTGGTCGTGGCGGCGGTGGGATCGGTGCCGAAGCCCTTGTTCCACGCCACGTTGCCCAGGACGTAAAGGGTGGTGTCGCCCTTGACGTAGAAGTCACCCCAGATGGGGGCCCGATCGGTGACCAAGGTGTAGGTCGGCAGCGTGCTGTTGAGGCCGAACTGCACGCCGTGCAGGCCCGAGGCGGGCATGTAGGGCGTCGAGCCGAGAAGGCCCGAGGAGGAGAAGTTCGACGGGGCGGTCACGGCGCTGCTGCCCGCCTTCGTGTTGGCGGCGGTGTAGCTCGGGCTAACCTCGATGTCGAGGTAGTCGACTTGCGTGCATTGGACCGGGTAGGTCTTGCCCGAGTCGTCGGAGATCGTGTACTTGTAGGTGAAGAGCTTGGTGGCGTTGTCGTAGGTGATGTTCCACGACAGCATCAGGCCGCTGATGGCCCACAGGCCCGTGGCGGTCACGCCCGAGCTCGTGCTGCGCGAGCCCGTGTAGTTCGCGGCGGTCACGGCGACGCTGGCCGCGTGAGCCTGGCCGAGCAGGCCGCCAATCACCAGAAACAGGGCAAGCCAAATGGAGCGACGCATTTCCGTATCCCTCGAGTAATCTCGCAGTCCCCTGACCGAGTTGGCCTTGGCATCAAGCCAAGGCACGCACGAGCAAGATGCTGCCGCAGTCTTTGCACCGCTGCGGCCGATGGGCGGCATGCGAGTTCGTCGCCGCCCACGCTTCTGCCCGTTGATGAGGCACTACAGGTGCCCCCCACTCCCGACTCCGATGCGACCTTCGCCCCCAAGGCGATCCGTCGTCTTTCTTTTCCAACCCCGCCGGCCGGGTCTCCCCGGCCGGCGAGAAGTCATCAGGCATCGGTCATCGACGTCGGACCAAGCTTGGCCGCGTCATGCCGAAGGGTCATGCGAATCAGGCGATCGTGGCCTTGCGGCGGCGCAGGGCGCTGACCGCAGCGGCCCCGCCGAGCGTGACCAAGCCCATCAGGCCGGCCGCGGGCACGGGGACGGCAACGACTTCGACGACGAAGTCGTTGTAGTCCTTGTCGGCGCTGGCGAAGGGCTTGTCTTCCCAGGCGAGGAGCCAAGTGCGGTTGCCGTGGAGGGCATTGCCGCCCGAGTCGAGCACCTCGAAGGTGATCATGTGGTCGTCGCCGGTGTTGGCGGCCGGGTTGGAATACCACTCAAGGAGCGAGGTCGTGGCCTCGGTGCCGGCGCGCCACCAAGTGAAGCCGCCGGGGCCGACCAGGAACGGGCCGGAGGTGCCCGAGCCGTTGTTGTCGGTGAAGACCGCGGTCTCGGTGCCCGCGGTGACGCGGTAGCCGAAGCTCTGCTTGAAGGACGCGTATTTCGCCTCAGCGGTGAAGTTGGCGGTGCCGTCGTGCCAGAGGCTGTCGTTGTTGAGGGTCGGGTCGCCGTCGCCCAGGCCCAGCGTCGTGCCGCCGGCGTTGAGGCCGGTGTCCTGCACGCGGACGAGCTGGATGCCGTTGCTCAGGGTGAGCGTGTCGTCGATCGTGCCCGTGCTGATCGTCCCGCCGTAGGTGTTCTGGATGATGGTGAGCAGCGTGGGCTCGCCATTGGCGCCGGAAGTGTTCACGGTGGACGTGCCGGCCGAAACCTGACTGCCGGCGCCAAGCGCCGTCGCCAGAGTCGCAGCAAGCATGAACTTCCAAGTCTTCACGTTTCTTCTCCTCAAATAGGCCACAACAAAACCCATCTCAACACGTGTGTGAGGCCACAAGCCATCACGCACGGTCCGCTCGGCCCCACACCCTCACCGATGCGTCCCCTGCCTTGCCTCACATGCCTGCGGGCCCCTGCAACCAAGGCTTCGCAAACTCCGCGCTTCCAAAACCCGCGGCAACCAGCCGCCCTCCCGTTGCCCGATCCGCGCAGATCGACCGGCAACGGATGCTCCTTGGACGCCCGCGTCGAAAACGAACGGGGGCTCTTCCGATCGCGCGGCTCAGATCCTTCCGAGCTGCGCGAGTATGTGACTTTGTCGATCCTTGAACCTGACTTGGGAAGTCGAAAGGCCTGCTGCCCGCTCCATCACGGCGTTGTAAAAACCGCCGTCGGCCTTTGACTTGGTTTCGCGTTCCCCCTCACCCCAGTCCAGAGATGAGATGCCTTTTCTTCTCCCTCTTCTGTTCCCTCTTCCTTGTTCTCCGATTCTCCGAGGATCTTGGCTTGGACGTTCAACCTCGAATTCCGAGGCGGTCAAGTTCCAAGATCCGGTTATTCACGCTCATATGTACCACGATGTTTCCGGACCTGCAATAGTGATTTGATTGTCATCCCTTGCCACGACCCGTTTGATTGTTACAGACGGCCATCCTGGGCTCGGAACGATTGAGGTGAAGACCTGGAATCAGATACAAGTGCAAGTATTGAAAATATAGGTGTTTATGCGGTTATTATGGCCTATCCTTGGCTTCTCTGCGTGTGCCGAGATCCGTCCTATAACTACAGGGCCTGAGTCGCTATACGGAACACCGATCATCTTCCCTCTGTTTCACCCATAAAATCTAACTACCTCACATTGCCCATTTTAACATCGATTGATTCACCGGGCCTTTACCGCGTCATCATCGTTCAACGGCAATTGCCACGCAGCTTCAACCGAGCCCAATGATCGGCGCTCAGCCAAGCGAAACACCGACCCTCCGTCGGCGATGCATGCTCGCAACGACAGTTCGACCTCACACAAATGAATGGCGCTCAGCCGCCGGGCGGTTGATGGAGAACAGAGATCATTGATCTTTGTTCATGCCCCTATGTGGCGTTCCGATAGGGCACGCAACATAACGATGGACAACGTCCGATCACCTTGCGGATCGAGCGGCGTCCACGGATTTGGCTTGCGGAAGAAAGTGGATTCGTCGCGCGGATCGAGGCGGGAAAACCTAGCCGTCAATTCGACCCCGCGGCGGCCGATCCCGACGGCTTGCCCTGCGTCGCCTTGCGCAGCGCATCAAGTTGGGCCCGGTACTGCTCGGGCAGCGTCACGCCCCGGCCCGCCAGCGCGTCGAGGTCGCTCAGCGCCGAGGCGGCCTCCTTGGTCTTGCCCCCGGCCTGGAGGATCTGCGCCAGCGTCAGGCGGAAGACGGGATTCTCGGGCGACAGCCGGACCGCCTCGCGCTGGGCGGCGGCGGCCTTGTCGTAGTTCTTGGCCTGCAGTTCCACGGCCGCGAGCGTGTCGCGGTAGTCGCTGTTCCCCGGCGCGTTCTTGACCGCCTCGGCCGCCAGCGCCTGGGCTTCGGTGAGCATGGCCGGTGTCTTGTCGCCGGGGCGGCGGATCAGCACCATCGCCAGGTTGTTGCGGGCGACGTCGAGGGTCTTGTCCAGCGAGAGGGCGCGTCGGTAGAGCGCCTCCGATTGGGCAAGGTCGCCCATCGCATCGGTCAGCAACGCGAGGGTGACGACCGCGAAGGCGGTGGCGTCGGGGCGCTGGACGAGTTGCTCGAGCTGCGAGCGGCCGGTCTTGGCGAGCGAGGCATTGTTCAGCCGCTCGCCCAGCCTCATCCAGGTCTGGGCGAGGTTGACGCGTTCGTCGACCAGGTTCTCGGGGATCGCCGCCGCGACCTGCTCGAGCCACTTGGAGCCTGTCGCCGCGTCGCGCGACGACGCGGCCATCTCCATCCAGATCGCCCGGCAGCGGGCCGACTTGGCGAGCAGGGGCGTCAGTTCGCCCACGGCGTCGGCGGTGCGGCCCTTCGCCGAAAGCGCCTGGACATGGATCGCGATGACCATCGCGTTCTCTTCGGGGTTCTCGCGGGCGGCCTTGATGTAGGGCTCGACGGCGCGGAGGGCCTGGTCGGGCTGACTCGTGCGGAGCGAGAGGTCGCCGATGACCAAGTCCGCCGAGCGCGGCTGGTCGAAGGCCAGGGCCCGCCACTTCTGCGCGGCGGCGAGGGCCTCGCTCCAGCGCGCCGATCCGCTGTAGGCCTGCGTCGCGAGCGAAGCGGCCTCGGTCGAGCCGGGGGAGGCCTGCATGGCGCGGGCCGCGAGGTTGGCCGCCTCCTCCCAATGCCGAAGGGCGATGTGCATGCGCACCATCAAAAGCTGCAGGGCGGCAAACCCACCCGAGCGGTCGCTGATCGGGGAGAGGCGCGAGAGCACCTGGTCGCCGGGGGTCGATTGCTCGATCCCCTCGACGGCGACGCGCAGGGCGTCCGCGGCCTGGGACTGGCGGTCGGGATGTTCGACGACGGCGGCGACCAACGGACGGAGCAGTTCGGGGATCTCGGCGCCCAACCGGGCCGCCAGCTTCGCCTGCGCCTGCATGGCCAGCAGCGCTGCGTCGCCGGGGGCGGACTTCGCGGCCTGGTCGGCGGCGCTCGAGAGCTCCGCGGTCTTGCCTCGGCGGGCGAGCGTCGCGAGATGGAACCGCCACGCAGTCCCATTGGCCGGGGCGGCGGCGACGGCCTTGCGGAAATGCTCAGCCGCCTCCTCCTCGCGCCCGCGGTTGCGGGCATATCGGCCGAGCGCCAACTCGCGGACCTCGGGGCCGACGCCCTCCCCGCCCGGGCCGGGCTTGTCGAGCATCGCCAGCACCTTCTGGGCCTCGGGGTCCTTGCCCCGGGAGCCGAGCAGGTCGGCCAGGAACTCGATCGCTTGCGCGTCGGGGTTCTGGGCGATCGCCTTGCGGGCGGCGGCCTCGGCGGCGTCGAACTGGTTCCGGCTGCGGTAGAGCATCGCGAGCAGCAGGCCCGAAGAGCCCTGCGCGTCGGCTCCCGCGCCGCCTTCGAGATTCTTGAGCACCTCGATGGCGCGGTCGCCCTGGCCTCGGGCCGCGAGCAGGGTGGCGGCGCGGCGGAGCTCCTCGGGACCCGCGGCAGGCGACTTGAGGACCGCGTCGATCAGCGCCGATGAGCCTTCGAGGTCGCCTTGGGCCTGCAGCATGGCCGCCAAGTCGAGGGCCACGCCGTTGGAGCGGGGCGCGAGGTTGCGGGCGGCCTTGAGTTCCTCGAGCGCGGCGGTGCGGTTGCCCTGGCGCTCGTACGTGCGGGCAAGGAGCAGCCGGCCATCGAGCAGCTCAGGGGCCGTGCGCACGACTTCCTGGAGCAGGGCCAGAGCCTTGGGCGTGTCGGTCGCGGCCTGGTCGCCCTGCAGGAGCCACCGCGCCCGCGCGACGCGCCAGCCCGCGGCGTCGTCGCCGGTGAGGGCCTTCACGTGGTCGATCGTGCGGTCCATCAGCTTCCGGTCGTTCCCCGCCGTGCGGCTGCGCATCACCGACTGCTGCACCGCGAGGTTCCGCGGCTCGGCGTCGGCGAGGGCGCCGATCACCTCGACGGCGTCGGGGGCGGCGTTGCGGTCGAGGTATTCCGCCAGCGCGAGCTTCCAGCGAAGCAGCTTGGCCGCCTCCTTCTCGCCTTGGGTGGACGCGTCGATGAGCTTGCGGCCCTGGTCGAACTGCCCCTTCGCGGAGAACCCCAAGGCGCGGAAGAGGACGGACTCGGGCGTCGGGCCCGACGCCTTCTCATACAACTGCAGGCAGGCCTCCTCCTGGCCCAGCCCCGCCTCCCGGCTGACTTCCGCCAGGCGCATCAACGTCTCGGGCGCCGGGGCGGGATTGGCGGCGAGGGCCTGGCGGACCGCATTCGCGGCCGCGTCCTTCTTGCCGGTCTGCACGAGCAGCTCGACCTTCAACGCGAGGGTCTGCGGCTCGCCGGGCATGGCCTTCTGAACGTCGTCGATCATCGACAGCACCTTGTCGGGGCTGTCGTTGGGGTTGTTGGTGAGGTTGGCGTAGCGGGAGGTGACCCAGACGACCGCCGCCTCGGCGTTGCCCGGGGCGCGGAGGCCCGCCTCGCGGGCCGCGACGACCGCGAGCTCGGGCCGGTTCATGTCGGAGAGCAGGCGGGCCATGCGTGAGAGCGGGAGGGACCACGACGGACTGAGCCGGGAGGCCTCCTGCCATTCGCGCAGCGACTGCTCCTTTTCGCCCAGCTCGAAGTAGGCCTGCCCGGCCATCGCGTGGAGCGGGGAGATGCGGGATTCGAGGGCGATGGCCTTGCGGCAGACGTCGGCGATCTCGCGCGGGCTCGGGGTGTTGACGAGGATGATGCCGTCGAGGAAGGTCGACCAAGCCTGGGCCCGCATCTCGCTCACGCGTTGGCGCAGGGCGTCGGCCAGGGGCTTGGCGTCGGCGACTTTCCCCGTGCGGGCCAGGGACATGGCCTTGAGGCCCATGAGGTCGGCGGCGGTCAGGGCGTTGTCCAGGTCGAGCTTGGCGAAGCGCTCGATGAGCTCCTTGTCCTGCCCGTTCTCCCAGAGGCGGAAGGCCAAGGCGGTGAGCACCTGGGGCCCGGCGTCGGGCCCGGCCGACTTCTCGAGGACCGCGCGGGCCTCGGTGAACATCCCGCTGTTGTCGAGCAGGCCCACGAGGATCTGGAGGAAGTCGGCGTCGGGCGGCTTGTGGCCGGCGGCGGTGCGCAGCCACTGGTTCGACTTGCGGGGGTCATTCGCGGCCCGGTAGGCGCAGGCGAGCAGGAGCTCGAAGCGCGGGTCGTCGGGGTGGGACTTGTGCAGCGCCTCGGCCCGCGCGACGATCTCCGCCGCCGGTTTCTCGACGCGCTGCATCAAATCCAGGTTGAGCAGGTGGACCTGCAGGTCCTCGGGCTTGACCTTGAGGTAGGCCTCCGTCGCCGCCAAGGCGTCGGCGTTGCGGCGCAGGCGGGTGAGCGCGATCGCCTTGGCGCGCAGTGCGACCGGGTCGTCGGGGCGCTGGGCGAGCAGGCGGTCGGCGGCGGCGGCGGCCTCGGTCGAGGCCCCCAGCTCGGTGTAGATCTCCACCGCCATCTCCTGGGCCTCGAGGTGGTCGGGCTTGAGCGCGATCAGCCGGCGGAGCTGCTGGATGGCGGCCACCAAGTGCTTGCTCTCGGGCATCTGCACCTTGCGGCAGGCGCGGGCGTACTGGAAGAGGGCCTCGACGTCGTCGGCGTTGCGGCGGGGGGCGAGGTAGTGCCGGAGGTTCTCCTGCGCGGCTGGCCAATCCTCGCGCTGGGCGGCGGCCATGCCCGCGGCGCGGAAGACCTTGGCGCGGCGCTCGAGCTGCCAGCCCCGCGCCAGCACGGCCACGACCCCCAGGACCGCCAGCAGGCCCACGGAGCACAGAAGCAACACAAGACGACGCTTGGTCTTGGGACGGATGCTCATTTGCTGCCTGTCTTGAAGATCATCAGGACAATCGTCTTCCAGATGATCCAGATGTCGAGGCGCCAGGTGACGCTCTCGACGTACTGGATGTCGTAGCGGATCCACTCCTGGAAATCCAAGCCCTGCCGCCGGCTGCGCATGACCTGCCACAGGCCGGTGATGCCGGGGCGGACGCTCAGGCGAGCCTCGCGCCACGGCGGGCAGTACTGGTTCTCCTTGTTCGGGCTCGGGCGCGGGCCGACGATCGACATGTCGCCCATCAGCACGTTCCAGAACTGGGGGAACTCGTCGAAATTCAAGTCGCGCAGGAGCTTGCCCACCTTGGTGAGGCGCGGGTCGTTCTTCATGAAGAACTGCGGGCCGTCGGAGGCGTTCTCCTTGGCGAGGCGGGCCTTGATCTGCTCGGCGTCGCGGCGCATGGAGCGGAATTTGTGGCAGGGGAACTGCTTGCCGCCCAGCGTCTCGCGCGTGTGCGAGAAGAAGAACGGCCGCCCGTCCTCGAGCCAGATGGCGAGCATGATGAACGGGTAGAGCGGGGCGGTGAGGGCCAGCCCGATGAGGGCCGCGACGATGTCGAACAGCCGCTTGGTGAGCTTCTGGAACGAGGTCTGCCCGCGCGGGCGCACGGGGCGGGTCATGACGTCGCTGGGCTCGATCTCCTGCCACTGCAGGTCCTCGACGGCGGGGCGCGCCGCGGGCTCGTCCCAGAGGGCGGCGGGGCCGACGACGGCCTCGCCGGGCTCGAGCCTGCGCCCGGCGCCGATCCACGCGGGCCCGACGAATCGCGTGCCGGACTCGATCTTCACGTCGCGGTCGGCCCAGACGCCCGCCGAGACGCGGCGGGCGCGGGGGATGGTCGCGTCGGGCCTGTGCCAGTCGCGCACCAGCACGCGGATGAACTGCATGATCTCCTCGCCGCTGTGGCGGTCGTAGACGCTCCCGGAGGCGGACATGGTCAGCCGGTCCTGCGGGCGGATGGCGTGGCGGATGTGCCGCCGGCCGGTGCGGACGTCGGTGGCGTTCTGCCAGGTGCGGGCGAGGTCGCGGTCGGCGGTGAGCGAGACGCGGGCGAGGCGCGAGTCGCCGCCGCCGTAGACGCGCTGGAAGCGCACGAAGCGCCCCTGCGCGTCGGTGACCGCCAGCTCGCGGTAGCCGCGCTCGATCTTGTCCTGCAGGCGCACCAGCAGCACGTCGGGCTTGACCCAACTGATGACCTCGACGAGCGGGCCAAGCGGGAAGATGACCAGCGAGCGCGGGTCGATGAGCAGGAAGAGCTCGGCGTCGGCGACGATCTCGGAGCGCTCGCCCTGGCGCACGACCTGCACGCCGCGGGCGGCCCAGAAGCGGTCGTGGAGCTGGACGGCGTCGAGGCCCCAGACGCTGTGCCCCGCGCCGGCGGTGGCGGAGAGGGCGCGGAGCCCGGGCGCGGGGCTCGGGGCGGTTCCAGGCGCGATGGATGGAGTCACGGTCGACACGAAGCGGTTTCCTTGGCCCACGGCCCGAGGGGGGCGGCGGGGCGGATGGACGGACGGTTCACTTGGATTCCCCGGCCATGATCGCCTTGAGCGTCGGCCCGGCGGCGGTGATGAGCGTCTTGAAGACCGCCTCGCGGTCCTCGGGGCCCATGTCGGCGTCCATGACGACCTGTACCTGCCCGGCCCCGAAGAGCTTGCGGCGGGAGTCCCCGGCGGCGGTGATCACGCCCTTCATGTCGCGCACCGTCCCGCCCGCGGGCAGGAGCATGAAATCCAGGATCGTGATGCGCCCGGACTTGGTGGGCGAATTGGCGGCGAAGGTGTATTCCATCCCGTGGATCTCCATCCCGTCGATGCTCCAGTCGCGCGGGACGGCGTTCTCCTGGACCCAACCGTGGGCGGGGTAGCAGACCGGCGGGTAGTGGCCCAGGATGTCCCGCGCGTCGCGGCATTGCACGAGCAGGAGCGTGGCCGAGAGTCGGGCCTCGCGGTTGTCGTACCGCCTGTTGAAGATGACGTTGGGGCGGAGGAGCGCCACGGCCGCGGGAAGGATGGTCTCGTTGTGCCCGACATACCCATCGACGTTCATCGGGATGTTTTCGCTGACCGCCAGCACGCGGTCGTGGTAGGCGTCGGAGTCGCCGGCGGGCGCGTGGAGAAGGCGCTTCTCCGCCGCCATGCCCCCCAGCACCAACAGCGCGAGGATCGGCACGCCGATTTGATGCGCCAGCTTGTCCCGCATGCCAGACTCCGATCTGAATCACTCACGAGGAGGCAGGGGCGCCAGCCTCGACCAGCCACAATCGGCAAACGTCAATACTCGTATGCGAGCGTGTAGTGCGTCACGGGCACCAGCGCCCATCGCAGGACGCGGATGACGCCCAAGAGCAGGAAGAACGCGAGGGGGAGCATGACCCATCCGCTGATGTCGTGGAACTTGTCGGCGATCGAGGGGTAATACCCGTAGAGCCAGACCGTCGGCAGCAGCCGGACGACGTTGCAGGCGACCGCGGAGGCGGGGCTGGCCACCAGGATCAGGACCCGCACGTAGGAGCGCAGGGGCGTGCCGAAGGCGAAGGCGTAGGAGACCAGCACCAGCGCGAAGACCATGCGCAGCCCGTTGCAGGCCTCCGCGATGGCGACCTCCACGCCGTTGATCGACAGGACGTTGCCCGAGATGCCCACGGGGAGGTCGGCCAGCTCAAAGAGCACCTGCGTGACCTTGGCGGTGTGGGTCTGGAGCGGGATGGCGATCTGCTGCCTCACGCTGCCGGGGACGGGCACGAGGAAGACCAGCACCGCGAACGCGGGCATGAAGCGCAGGAAGATGTCGGACCCGGTGACGGAGAGGACGCATCCGACGGCGACGAGCACCGCCCCGCCGTGATAGAACGACTGGATCATGTGCAGGTCGCCGACGCTGTGGATCAGCCAGCCCACGACGATGATGACCGGGCCCAGCCAGGCTCCGCGCGGCAGGCAGAGCCGCAGGCGGCCGCGGCGAACGAAGACCAGCCACGCGGCGACCAGGGGCACGAGGAAGATGTGGGTCGATTCCTCGTCGCGGCTGGCGATGCGGTACATGTCCTGCCACGCGTCGCGCGTGATCCAGACGCCCAGCGCGAGCATCGCGAGGGCGCCCAGAAGGTGCCAGATGGTCCAGCCGTTGCGGGAGAAGGTGCGGGGGATCACGCCTGGCTCCTGGAGGGGCGCACGTCGGGCCCGGCGACGACTTGGTTGACCGCCATCCCACCCGCCGGCACGACGCCGCCCGGGCAGATCACCGAATGCACGGCCACGGCCGACTTCTCCAGCCGGCCGCCGCGCAGCACGACCGAGTCGTGGACGCGCGCGCCCGGGGCGACCGTCGCGCCCTCCTCGACCAGCGAGAAGCTGGTGCGCCATTCCTCCGCCATCGGGTCGTCGTCGACGATGCCCGCCAGCCGGCGGTGGTAGTGCTGCAGCGCGCTGATGTAGTCGTCGAGCGTGCGGATGGGCAGGCCCGTCGGGCTCGAGCGGCGCATGACGCCCACGCCGTGCTTCGCGGCGATCGCGGGGAGCGCCTGCTCCTTGAGGTCGACGAAGCCCATGGGCTTGATGTCGTCGAGGCAGTCGCGGCGGATCAGCATCAAACCGCTGGGGATGCCGTCGTCGTGGGCGACGAGGCTGACGGCCCCGCCCTTGAGCACCAGCCCCGCGGCCAAGTCGGGCAGCGGCTCGAGCAGGATCTGGGCGGCGTTGCCCACGAGCATCAGGTCGTTCGCCTCATAGACGCGCGAATGGTCGTGCAGGACGCCCGCGGTCCCGCGGAAGTCGAGCGGGTCGCGCTCGAGTTGGACGTTGACCTCGGGCACCGACCGCGCGGGGCGGGGCATCTCCGAGGCTTGGTCGATGAAGACGCGCACGGGCAGCCCGCGGAGGCCGAGCATCGAGGCGAGGTGGGCGGCCTGAGCCTGCCAAAGGTCGAGGACGCTCTTCTTCTCCTCGACCGGAAGGTCGAGGACCGAGCGCCCGATCGAGGAGGCGAGGCGACCTGTGCGGACCGACCCGCCGAGCAGGATGACCGCGCGGAGCCGGCCGAGCGCCTCGCGCGCCGCCAATGGCATGGCCGCGGCGCTCGTGGCAGCCGACGCCGGCGATGGCTCGCCCGGCTTCAAGTCGTTTTTCGCGGCCTCCATCGCCACGTTCCCTGGCATGCATGCCCCTAACAAATCCCCGAGACACGACGTCTCGGGACACGTCCCTGTCATGCGACATCCCGGTCGCAACGCCGGCCGGCGCGCGCTCGACGACGCTCCGGGCAAGACGGAGCGCCCGATGTCGGCGGCGCACCGCTAACCCGGACTATCGGCAGATTTCCCGGTGTACATCGACCGCCCCCTGGGTTGAATCTGGTCGGCCCAGGCTCATCTCTTCCATCGGCCGACCGCAAGTCGGCTTGATCCGCGCTCCGTGTGGCCGCTTAGGTCCTATTTTCACCCGTCAACCCAAGATGCCCAAAGCGCCGAACCAGCCGGACCGATAATCATATCTCCCGCTCCTCGCTGCGCCTACGATCCAAAGCCTCTCCTAAAAGGATTGTATTCCTCCAACCCACTCCGGGTTCGGCGTTATGCACATTCTTCCTGCGAATCAGCTTCATCGATGCCCAATCGCGAACCACTGGCCTGAAGGGGTCATATTGGATCGCAACCATAATCATTGTCAATGCTTATACCGATCATCACGCCGCTTAAGACAAACTGGAATCACTCTAACTTCTTTTGCTCTCACCGAATGATCAACAGGATATCAACATGCCTTACCCCGCCCGCTTCTAGGCGTAAGCGGCGTTGACGGAGCCGGCCTCAGGCGGCTGATTCGGCCTCCCGGCTTCTCATAAGGATGGATTTCTGGACTCGTCGCTCCCGCCGTCGACCAAGGTCCAATAACCATAGACAATGCCCTCGAATCGCTCTCTTGCGGTTGACGACCATCGCACGCATGCGACAGTGGTTATCGTCCCGGGCCGCCTCGCCGAGGCGATGGACTGAGGAGCCGCGCCCATCGACACCACGCGAACAATCCTCGTCGGGCTGGCGTTGCTCATCGCGCTAGCCGTCGCCTCCACCTCGCCTGGGTGCGCTGCCGGGAAGAATTCCTCCATGACCCAAGCCCCGACCTCCAGTCCGCTTCCCGACCCGACCTCCGGCCTCTGGCTCCGGCCCAACAAGGACGACCAGAACACCAGCCGGGCCGACCTGCCCGGCCACGGCCTCGACCGCCCGCGCGAGATCTGGTCCTACGGCCATGCGTCGGCCGCGCCCTCCGCCATCCGCCCCATCGAGGTCGCGGGCCGGCCCTGCTTTCTCGTCCAGCGCAATTGGCAGATGCGCCTCCTCAACGCCGACGGCAGCGCCCTCTGGCCCCAGCCGCTCCTGGGCCCGAACCAAGTGCTCGCGATCTGGCCGACGCCCGCCGGCCCGCGCATCCTCGCCCGCTGGGGCCTCAGCGGCGTGACGCTCATCGACGCCGCCACCGGCTCGGTCCTCTGGCAGCGCCTCTTCGACCAAGGCTTCATCGGCGCCATCGCCGCGCCGGCGGGCGACGGCTTCCGCCTCTTCCTCGCCCCCACCAACTCGACCCGCTGCCTCTGCTTCCAGTGGGACTCCCCCGCCGCCCGCGAGCCGCGCCTCCTCTGGGAGCAGGACTACGCCCCGCGCTACTACGCCAACTTCGGCCCGCTCCTCGCCCTGGGCGACATGGACAACGACGGCCGCGACGACTTGGTCCTCGTCACCAAGCCCTCCTACGTCGCCGTCGTCGACGCCAACTCCGGCAAAGTCAAGTTCGATCTCCATTACCCCATCACCGGCGCGCCGGAGGACACCGGCCGCCCGTACGGCCAAGTCCAGCTCGTCGACCTCTACGGCGACGGGTTCCTCGACCTCTTCATCGCGCCTTTCCGCGTGGAGGAATACTTCGCCGTGATCCGCAACGACGCGGGCAAGGCCCTCCGCCACGGCTGGTCGCGCTTCGTCGAGAAGGACTTCCCCGAGGACCACCGCGAGCTTCACCCGGCCGCGACCTCCGTGGCCGACCTCGACGGCGACGGCAAACCCGAAGTGGTCCTGAGTCTCTTCAACCAGACCGGCGACGGCCGCTGGCACACGCTCGTGCTCGACCCGCTCGTGGGCGACACGAAGCCGCTGCAAGATTGGCCGGACCGCTACTTCTGGGGCTGCTTCAAGCTGGGCGACGACACCCTCCCGCGCGTGATCGTCGGCGAGGCCCGCCAGCGCGACGCCTCCGGGCCCGCCTTGCTCGAGGCCCGCGAAGGGAAGACCGGGCGCGTCGTCGCGTCGGTCGACCACGCGGCACCGGTGACGCGCATGATCAGCAGTGGCACGCCCACGCCCTACCCGGGCGCGAACTACGGCGAGCGCCGCGAGCCGATCCACACAACTTCGCCCAGCGGCCCCGTCCTGCTCCTCGCCGGCGACGCACCCGACCGCCCGCAGCTGTTGGCGCTGCAGCATGGCCAATCCCGGCTCGCTCCGGCCACCCTCACCCGCGCCGCCCGCGTCATCCTCGAAGGCGCGAGCGAAACTTCAGCACCGAACACCGTCCCCTTCGACCTCCGTCTCCCCGGCAGCGACGAATCCCCCAAGCCCGCAGTGCTCGCCACCCTCACCGGCCCTTCCGCCGATCGCTCCTCCAACCATCGCGAACTCGTCCTCTGGCTCTCCAACGGCACGATCACCGGCGGCATGCCCGACCTCGCCCACCCCGGCCGACTCCGCAACCCCTGGCGCGTCAGCGGCACCCAGCCTTCGCTCTGGATCGCTCGCGGTGGCCGGCGCGTCCTCTGCGCCCTCCACCCCACCGACAACGCCGTTCTGGTCTACCGCAACCCCGCCGGCGACTCCGCGAGCGTCCCGCCAACCCGCATCGACCTCCCCTTCCCGCCCCAACGCCGCGGCTCCTTCCAGTCCGCCCTCGTCCCCTTCACCGTCGCCGGTGAAATGCGCCTCTTCGTCAGCCTCGTCACCGGGCGCGACACCGTCGCCGCCGCCCTCTACGACGCGGGCGGCAAGCAACTTTGGCTCGACCGCGACCACGGCACCTGCCCCCACCCGCCCGCCATCTTCGACCTCGACGGCGACGGCCAGCCCGATCTTCTCCTCGACGACCACGGCCGGCAGGCGATCTACCAGCTCGACGGCCGCTCGAAGCTCTTCGCCCAGGCGTGGCATGACACCATCCCCGGACGCGACAACGGCGCGGCCCACGCCCTGCCGATCGTCGGCCCGTTCGGCCCCGCGGGCGAGACGCGCATGGTCATGGCCCCGGGCTTCAGCGCCTTCGAGGTCTGCGACGCCCAGGGCAACCGCGTCGCCCGTCGCGCCTTCGCGGGCGTCTACGACTATTACTTCGCCCACGCCTGCGTCGCCCGCCGAGCCGACAAGCGCTGGGACCTGGGCGTCATCCACCGCGCGGGGCGCTTCGAGTGGATCGACACGCTCACGCTCGAGACCCGCGCCACGCTCGACCTCGCCCGGCCGCTCCTCCCCAGCAACACCGTCATCGCCTGCGACCTCGACGGCGACGGCAATGACGAATTCATCGTCGGCCTCTCCACCGGGCAACTCCTCGCCGTGGGCCTTGTCGCGAACCAGCCGCGTCTGCTCTGGGAGATCGACCTGCACGCCGAGGTGGTCGACCTCATCGCCGCCGACGTCGACGGCGACGGGCGATCCGAGATCATCGTCACCACCTCGGACGGCGTAGCGCGCATTTTTCGCTAATTCGACGCCCCGACCCCTTCCTGGCCGCGATTCCGGCCCAGTTGCGACCTAGGATCAACTGTCCCCCTCGGGCGGACGACTCGAGACCCCGCTGCAAGCGCCGCCTCCTCGCCCGCACATCGCCTCACGGAGGCCGCGCGATGAGCACATCGACACAAGTCATCGAAAACTTCGCCGCCCGTGACTACCCCTTCGGGTTCGTCACGCCCATCGACACCGACACGTTGCCCCCCGGCCTCAACGAGGGCGTTGTCCGCCTCGTTTCCGCCAAGAAGAACGAGCCCGGCTGGCTGCTCGACTGGCGGCTGAAGGCCTACCGCCACTGGCTCACCATGACCGAGCCGCGCTGGGCCCACCTGCATTACGACTCGATCGACTATCAGGCGGCCAGCTACTACTCCGCGCCCAAGCAGAAAAAGTCGCTCAAGAGCCTTGACGAGCTCGACCCCGAACTGCGGCGGACCTACGAGAAGCTCGGCATCCCGCTGGGCGAGCAGAAGGCGCTCGCGGACGTCGTCGAGACCCCCGGCTCCCCCGGTTCCCCCGGTTCCATTCCGGGGGTGGCCGTCGACGCCGTCTTCGACTCCGTCTCGGTGGCGACGACCTTCAAGGCCAAGCTCGGCGAACTGGGCATCCTCTTCTGCCCCATCTCCGAGGCCGTGCGCGACCACCCGGAACTCGTCCGCCGGTACCTCGGCTCGGTCGTCCCCTACTCCGACAACTTCTTCGCCACGCTCAACTCGGCCGTCTTCACCGACGGCTCGTTCGTCTACGTCCCCAAGGGCGTCCGCTGCCCGATGGAGCTGAGCACCTACTTCCGCATCAACGCCCGCAACACCGGGCAGTTCGAGCGCACGCTCATCATCGCCGACGAGGGCGCCCACGTGAGCTACCTCGAAGGCTGCACCGCCCCGATGCGCGACGAGCACCAGCTCCACGCCGCGGTGGTCGAGCTCGTCGCCCACCACGACGCGAAGATCAAGTACTCCACGATCCAGAACTGGTACCCCGGCGACGCCCTGGGCAAGGGCGGCATCTACAACTTCGTCACCAAGCGCGGCAAGTGCGTGGGCGACCGCTCGCACATCTCCTGGACGCAGGTGGAGACCGGCAGCGCGATCACCTGGAAATACCCCTCCTGCATCCTGCAGGGCGACCACAGCATCGGCGAGTTCTACTCCGTCGCGCTGACCAACCACCACCAGCAGGCCGACACCGGCACGAAGATGATCCACATCGGGCGCGGAACGCGGAGCACGATCGTCTCCAAGGGCATCTCGGCCGGGCACGGGCAGAACAGCTACCGCGGCCTGGTGAAGATGCTCCCCGGCGCGCACGGCGCGCGGAACTACACGCAGTGCGACTCGCTGCTCATCGGCCAGGAGTGCGGGGCCCACACCTTCCCGACCATCGACGTGCAGAACCCCACCGCCTCGGTCGAGCATGAGGCCTCGACGAGCCGGATCGCGCAGGACCAGCTTTTCTACTGCCGGCAGAGAGGCCTGACCTCCGAGGAGGCCGTCTCGCTGATCGTCAACGGCTTCTGCAAGCAGGTCTTCAAGGAGCTGCCGATGGAGTTCGCCGTGGAGGCGAACAAGCTGCTCGCGGTGAGCTTGGAGGGCAGCGTGGGGTGAAAGGCCCCGTCGCGACGCGGAAGTCCCAACGTAAACGGAACGCCCCCATGACCACCCCCCTCCTCGAAATCCACGATCTCCACGCCTCCGTCGAAGGCAAGGAGATCCTCAAGGGCCTCGACTTGGTCATCAACCCCGGCGAGGTCCACTCCATCATGGGCCCCAACGGCTCGGGCAAGAGCACGCTCGCGCACGTCCTGGCCGGGCGCGAGGACTACGCCGTCACCGCGGGAAGCGTCCTGCTCGACGGCCAAGACCTGCTCGCGCTGCCGCCCGAAGAGCGGGCCCGCGCGGGGCTCTTCCTCGCCTTCCAATACCCCGTGGAAATTCCGGGGGTCTCGGGCATGCAGTTCCTCCGCGCCGCGGTCAACGCCCTGCGCAAGCATCGCGGTCAGGAGGAGCTCGACGCCATGGACCTCCTCAAGCTCTTCCGCGAGAAGGCGAAGCTCGTGGAGATCGACGACGGCATGCTCAAACGGGCCGTGAACGAGGGATTCTCAGGCGGCGAGAAGAAGCGCAACGAAGTCTTCCAGATGGCGGTGCTCGAGCCGCGGATGGCGGTCCTCGACGAGACCGACTCGGGGCTCGACATCGACGCGTTGCGGATCGTCGCCCAGGGCGTCAACGCGATGCGCGACGCGGGGCGGTCGTTCCTCATCATCACCCACTACCAGCGGCTGCTGAACTACATCGTGCCCGACTTCGTCCACGTGCTGGTCGACGGGCGCATCGTCCGCTCGGGCGACAAGACCTTGGCCGAGAGCCTGGAGAAGACGGGTTACGCGGGCGTCGAGGCGGCGTCGAGATGACCTGACATGCTGAATGGCCGTTGGGAAACCGCATGCGATCGGAACCCGACATGACACTCACGATGGCACAACCCCTCGACACCATCGCCGCCGACTTCGATCGGCTGCAATCCGCCGTCGGCCCCGGCGCGGACCTGCTCCGCCCGCTGCGGCAGCGCGCGATGGAGCGATTCGCCGCGCTGGGCTTCCCGACGTCGACCCACGAGGATTGGCGGTTCACCAACCTCCGCCCGCTGATCGAAGGCCGGTTCACGCACGACGAGGCCTCCCCGACCGCGGGCGACCTCTCCTCAACCACGCCCCACGCCGCGTCCATCGTCACCGCGGAAGACGTCGCCCGCCTGCGTCCGCGCGGGCTCGAAGGCCCGTTGGTCGTCTTCGTGGACGGGCACCACCGCCCCGATCTCTCCAGGATCGACGGGCCCGGAGCCGAGGACCCTTCGAGCCTGACCGTGACCGACCTGGCGCAGTCCCTGCGCGACGATCCTGCCGGGCTGCTCGACCACCTGGACGAGATGCTCGACGAGCAGGATGCCTTCAGCGCGCTCAACGCCGCGTTCCTCGCGCGGGGCGCGGTCATCATCGTGCCCCGCGGGTTCGACCAGCCCCACCCGATCCACCTGCTCAACATCGCCGGCCCCGCGTCGGCGGGGCGGGTCACGCACCCGCGCAATCTGGTCTTCGCCCGCGCCGGGAGCCGGCTCGACATCGTCGAGCATTACGTCGCGCTCGACGCCCCGGCGAGCGCAGACGCGGAAGCCGACTCGCGACCCCACTGGACCAACGCCGTCACCGAGATCGCCGTCGGGCCCGACGCGCGTGTGGCTCACTACTTCCTCGAGAACGAGGGCCCGCGGGCCTTCAACGTCTCGACCCTCGCCGTCCGGCAGGAGCGCGGGAGCCGGTTCGAGTCCCATTCCGCTCTCCTCGGCGGCGCCCTGGTGCGCAACAACGTGCGCATCGAACTCGCCGGCGAGGGTTGTGACTTGCTGATCAACGGCCTATTCGTCGGGAGGGATCGCCAGCAACTCGACAACCACATGCGCGTCGTCCACGCGTCGCCGAACTGCGCCAGCCGGCAGTTCTACAAGGGCATCCTCGACGGCCGATCGCGCGGCGTCTTCACTGGGCGCATCGTCGTCCGCCCCGGCGCGCAGAAGACCGACGCCAAGCAGACCAGCCGGAACCTGGTGCTCTCCGACGACGCCCGCGTCGACGTCCAGCCGCAGTTGGAGATCCACGCCGACGACGTGAAGTGCACGCACGGCGCGACGACGGGCCGGCTCGACACCCAAGCACTCTTCTATCTGCGCTCGCGCGGGATCGACCCCCAGGCCGCCCGCGCGATGCTCATCTTCGCCTTCGCCAACGAGAGCTTGGAGCGCATGGCCCTCGCGCCGGTCCGCGAGGCGCTCGAGGCCGAATTGATCCGTCGCCTCCCCCGGCCAGAAATCCTCCGAGGCCTGGCCCAGAGTGGAGAACCCCAGCCATGACCGTCTCCCGCACCACGCCCGCGCCGCCGGCCTCGCCTCCGCCTTCGCGGACTTTCGACGTCGAGCGAGTGCGCGCCGACTTCCCGATCCTCGCCCGGCAAATCCACGGCCGGCCACTGATCTATCTCGACAACGCCGCGACGACGCAAAAGCCCCGCGCGGTGCTCGACGCGATAGATCGCTACTACACGACTCACAACGCCAACGTCCACCGCGGCGTGCACACGCTCAGCCAGGAGGCGACCGAGGCCTACGAGGGCGCCCGCGCCACCGTCGCCCACTTCCTCCACGCGCCCGACGCTCGCAACATCGTCTTCACCCGCGGGGCGACCGAGGCCATCAACCTCGTCGCCCAGACCTATGGGCGGACGCACGTGCGGGCCCGCGACCAGATCCTCATCACGCACATGGAGCACCACTCCAACATCGTGCCGTGGCAGATGCTGGCCGCCCAGACCGGGGCGGAGCTGGTGGTCGCGCCGATCGATGACCGCGGGGAATTGATCGTCGAGGCCTTCGCGAAGTTGGTCACGACCCGCACGCGCCTGGCGGCGTTCACGCACGTCTCCAACGCGCTGGGCACGGTCAACCCCGTGCGCGAGTTGGCGGCCCTGGTCCACGACGTCGGCGCCGCGGTGCTGGTCGATGGGGCCCAGGCGATCGCCCACAAGCCGATCGACGTGGCGGCGCTCGACTGCGACTTCTACGTCTTCTCCGGGCACAAGGCCTACGGCCCGACGGGCATCGGCGCGCTCTACGGACGCGGCGAATTGCTTGAGGCGATGCCGCCTTGGCAAGGCGGGGGCGACATGATCAAGTCGGTCTCGTTCGCGGGGACGACCTACAACGACGTGCCCCACCGCTTCGAGGCGGGCACGCCCGACATCGCCGGGGCGATCGGCCTCGCGGCGGCGCTCGACTACCTACAGGCGCTCGGGCTCGAGGCCGTGGCGGCGCACGAGTCATGTTTGCTTGGCCACGCGGCCGATGTCCTGCGCGACGTTCCTGGCCTGCGCCTCGTCGGCGAGCCCCGACACAGGACGGGGGCGATCTCCTTCACTCTGGGGGACGTCCATCCGCACGACGTAGGCACCGTGCTTGACCGGCTCGGGATCGCCGTCCGCGCGGGGCACCACTGCGCCCAGCCCGTGATGGATCGCTTCGGCCTACCCGCGACAGTGCGGGCCTCCGTCGCGGCCTACAACACGGTCGGGGAGATCGACGCGCTGGCCGCGGGACTTCGCCGCGTCGCGGAGATGTTCAAGGCGTGAGGACGACTTGTAGGGTGGGTTGAGTCGTACCCGACGAAGCCCACCGGAGAGGCGTGTGTGGCCGTGATGCCGAGTGATTCGTCGATCAACGCGGATTGAGCGCCCAACCGGTGGGCTTCGCGGTTTCCGGGGGTACCGCTCAACCCACCCTACAAGGCGAGGAGTTCCATGACCCAGCACCAAGCCGACGATCTGCAGGACCTCGACGACCTGTACCAACAGGTCATCCTCGACCACGGCAGGCGACCGCGGAACTTCCGGGCGCTGGAGAAGGCCGACGGCAAGGCCGAGGGGTTCAACCCCTTGTGCGGCGACCGCGTGACGATCGAAGTGAAGCTCGAGGGCGACCGTGTCGCCGACGCGGCCTTCACCGGCAAGGGCTGCGCGATCTGCACCGCCTCCGCTTCGATGCTCACGCAGGCGGTGAAGGGAAAGCCGATCGCGGAGGCGCGGCGATTGTTCGAGGAGTTCCACCATCTGCTGACGGACGCGGCCGCGCAGGACGGCGAAGAGGAGAGGCTCGGGAAGCTCGTGGTCTTCGCCGGCGTGCGGAAGTACCCGATCCGCGTGAAGTGCGCGACGCTTCCTTGGCACACGTTCAAGGTGGCGCTGGAGGACGGCGGGAAGGTGACGACGGAATGATGAAGGCGTCATCTTGTTAGCCGGAAGCGCAAGCGACGGGACAGGGGTCGATCAATGCACGACCCCGCCGGAGCACGCGAATGATCCGTCCGCCGCGGCGAGCATGCTGCGATGGCCCATTGGACGCGATCGTTGCAGTTCAACCGGGCCGAGATCTGGAGCACCCCTGTCCCGTCGCTTGCGCTTCCGGCTAACAAGACGGGCATCCGGATAGACGAGGTCGACGATGACCGATCCACACCAACCGCAAACAAAACGCATCTGGCCGCCGGAGCTGAAAGGGGCCACGACGATGGGCGAGACCGCCACGGGCGACGCGAAGGCGCCGCAGACCACGGACGAGAAGATCAAGGCCGCGCTGCGCCGCGTCTTCGACCCCGAGATCCCCGTCAACATCTACGACCTGGGGCTCATCTACAAGATCGAGCACGACCCCGCCAAGCGACGGGTGGTGGTGACGATGACACTGACCTCGCCCCACTGCCCCGAGGCGGAGACGATCCCCGAAACGATCAAGCGCGAGCTGGAACTGGTCGCGGAGATCGACAGCGCGCTGGTGCTGGTCGTGTGGGACCCGCCGTGGGAGAAGGGAATGATGAGCGAGGACGCGAAGCTGGCGCTGGGGATGGAGTGAAGTGCGGGAACGCGATCGCGCCCCGTTTCAAGGCTTCCGCTTGTCATGCGGTAAAAAGGGGCCGGGACGCCAATCCACGACGTCAACGATCGGCTGGCCGCACTCGGGGCAGGTGCCCTTGCTTGCGCGCAAGTCATATCCGCATTTGCCGCAAACGCCTGGCCGAGGCCGGCGCCGATGGAGCAGATACCCCACGCCAAAGCAGAACACGCCCAACGATCCCACGGTGATCAGCGTCAAGCCACATGGGAGAAAGGAAGCGGCAGCAGCCGAGACCCTCGTCCACCGTTCCCAGAATTCCCAGACGGCGCCCCAGAAAAGCAGGCCGAGGCTGATCTTGAAAAGGAAGCCGAATCCATCGCGCGTCACAGGGATCCCCCTCCGCGCCCATCAGCCCACGTTCCTCACTTCATCACGCGGAAGCCGATGTCGCGGCGGTATTGCGCGCCCTCGAAATGGATCTTCGCGCAGGCGGCGTTCGCCCGGGCCTGCGCCTCCTTGAGGTCGGCCCCCACGGCGCAGACGTTCAGCACGCGTCCGCCCGCGGTGACCAGCGTGCCGTCGCGGGTCGTGGTCGTTCCGGCGTGGAAGACGCGGACGCCCTCCAGCGCGTTCGCGGCCTCGATGCCCGTGATGGGGATGCCCTTCTTGTAGTCGCCGGGGTAGCCGCCGCTGGCCATGACCACGCAGACCGAGCAGCGCGGGTCCCACGAGAGGTCGACCTCGTCGAGCTTGGGCCAGTTCGCGGGCGAGCCTTGCCCGGCCGAGGAGGGCCCGGGGCCGGCGACGGCGAGCATGATCTCCAGCAGGTCGCCCTTGAGGCGGAGCATGAGCGTCTGCGTCTCGGGGTCGCCGAAGCGGCAGTTGAACTCCAGCACCTTGGGCCCGCCGGCGGTGAGCATGAGCCCGGCATAGAGCACGCCGCGGTACTCCACGCCCTCGCGGCGCAGGGCGTCGACGGTGGGGACGAGGATCTGGCTCTCGATCACGGCCATCAAGGCGTCGTCGATCAGGGGCGTGGGCGAGTAGGAGCCCATGCCGCCGGTGTTGGGGCCGACGTCGCCCTCGCCGATCTGCTTGTGGTCCTGCGCGGGCTCGAGGACGAAGATGTTGCGTCCGTCGACGAGCGCGAGGAGGGAGACCTCCTGCCCGACGAGTCGCTCCTCGACGACGATGGTGTCGCCCGCCTCGCCGAAGGCGTGGTCTCGCATGATGAGGTTGACGGCGTCCTGGGCCTGGGCGGCGTCGTCGCAGACCACGACGCCCTTGCCCTTGGCGAGCCCGGCCGCCTTGACGACCACGGGGGTCTCGCGGCTCTGCACGTAGGCGAGCGCGGCCGAGTGGTTGGTGAAGATGCGTGCTTCGGCGGTGGGGATCGAGGCGTTGCGCAGGAGCTGCTTGCAGTAGGCCTTGTCGGCCTCGAGGCGGGCGGCGGCGGCGACGGGGCCGAAGACCGTCCGGCCCGGCTTGGCGAGGCGGTCGGCGAGCCCCGCGGCGAGCGGGTCCTCAGGGCCGATGACGATCAGCTCGACCTGGTTCTGCCTGCAGAAGTAGTCGATGGCGTCGACGGTCTTGGTGTCGACCTTGTCGTTGAAGAGGGCGACGTTGGTCCCCAAGAAGGACGTGCCGCCGTTGCCGGGAGTGAAGAAGAGCTTGCCGCACCGGGGAGACTGCTTGAGCTTCCAACCCAGCGCGTGTTCGCGCCCGCCGCTGCCGATGACAAGGACATTCATGGCGGGAATATAGCAGGTGCGGCGGGGAGAAGTGGATGGATCGACGCGTGAAAACCCAGGCAGGCGGGGCCTGGGCTTTGGGATGCGTCATGGGGTCTTGGCGCTCAGGTCCTCGCGCTGCTTCAACCAATCCTTGAGCAGGTCGTACGTCGGCTTGCCGCGGACGCCGTAGCCGGTGTCGTCCTCGCCGCCGCTGTGGTAGACGTCCCACTCGAAGAAGCAGACGCCCACGAAGCGGCTCGGGTCGGGCTTGGCGAGCAGGTCGCTCCACGCGGAGAAGAAGGCCTTGAACCCCGCGAGCTGCGCCTTGGGGTCGGGCGTGGAGTTGTTGGTGTTGACGTAGTTCCAGGGGTCCTTGAGGGCCCAGGGGAGCGTGGGGTAGCCGATCTCGGTCATGAGGACGGGCTTGTCCTGCGTGGCGGCGAAGTCGAGGACCTGCGTGCGGATCTCGCGCCAGCGCTGGGCGAGGGCCTGGGCCTCGGGCGGGTCGCTCTTCGCGAGCGTCGTCAGATCCCAGTAGCCGTTGATCCCGATCATGTCGAGCCTCTTCCAGAAGGTCGGCACGTGGTAGTGGTCCCAGTTGGTCGAGTAGGAGAGCAGCCCGGGGAAGCGCTTGCGGACGTGGTCGATCAGGGCGTTCCAGCGGTCGGTCTGCTTCTCGGTGGTGAGCAGTTCGGAGCCGACGCTGAAGATGGTGACGTGGGCCTCATTGGCGATGTCGACGAAGTGGTCGATGTTCTTGCGGTAGGCCTGCCACCAGGGGTCCCACTGCTCGGGCTGGATCTTGCCCCGCCACTCGTTCCCGCGCGGGTTGCTGAAGAGCACCAGCGGCATCAGCTTGGTCGTCAGCCCCTTGTCGCGGGCGTGTTTGAGGAGCTTGATGAGGTCCTCGCGCCGGGGACTCTGGCCGGGGGAGACGTCGACCTTGATGTCGGTCGCGGCCCCGTCGCGCTGGAAGGCGGGCGTGAGGATCTCGACGGTGTTGAAGCCCATGGCCGCCATCTCGTCGATGGCCTTGAGATGGTCGTCGAGTTGCTCGGTGTGGTGGAAGTTGATCGCGAAGCCGACGACCGGGTGCGGCAGCTTGGCGAGCGCTCCGGAAGCCGCCGAGGTCACCGGGGCGGTGGCGTTCGCGCCGGCAGATCCGCCCGGCGCCGAGGCGGCGGGCCCGGCGGCCATCGCGCCCAGGATCGAGAGCGCGTAGACGATTCCCGCGACGGCGGGCAACCAGCGAAACAAGCGGTCTTGAAGCAAGGGCGGACCTCGCGGGCGGGGGAAACGGGAAGAGGGACGATGCTGCTCGGCCCGGTCGAGGCCGGGTCAATTTGGCCGGATCACTTTGGCTGTAGTCACTTCGCCGAGGGCGGCGCGGCGCCCTCGGCTTCAGGCGGACGCGTCATGTCGCGAACCCAGCGCAGCACGGGCGTCGGCAGGAACAGCCTCGCCGCGATGGCGTTGTTCTGCAGCGTCGCCCCCGCGCCGATCGGCGGCATGTCGGCGGGCACCGTCATCGCCGGCATGGCAAGCATCGACATCACCGGGTTGATCGAGCGGACCACGCCCTGCACGCTGAGGTAAGCCTCGGCCGAGGGCTTGGGCGTCAGCCGTCCGCGCACCTGCGTCACCAGCGGATTGGTGCCCAGCCCCGTCTCGACGCGGGCCGACTGGAGCGCCTGCCGCACGAGCTGCGAATCGGTCACCGAGGTCATCATCACGTAGTTGCCCGTCGGCGCGAGGTAGCCGCCCTGGCCCGAGCCGCCGAGCATCATGACCACCGGGCCGTACTTGCCCATGCCCTCGCTCACCGACGGCGGCAATTCAAAGTTGACCTTGTACTGGTCGGCGGCCACGCCCTCCATCTGAAGAAACGCGGGCAGATAGCCGGTCTTGTAGGTGATCACCCCCGCGCCCGCGCCGGCCTTCGCCCCCGCGGCGTCGACGGCGATCGGCACCTTCACGTCGTTGAGGTCCTCGATGAACTTCCGGCAAGTCGCCAGCAGCCCCTTGGCGTCGGCCGACTCCATGATCGTCACGCCGGTGAGCAGCGTGCCGACGGCCCCGCCCGCCTGGGGGATGTAGTAGACCGTGCCGAAGCCCTTGGCTCCGACGGCGATCGGGACGGCCCGCTTGAGCAGGTCGACCATCGGCCCACCCCCGCCGGCGGCGGCGCGGGCGACCAAGCCGTCGGCGATCTGCTGGACCGCCAAGCCCTGCGTGTTGATGGCCCCGGCGAGGACGAATCCCTGGTTGGCCAGCCGCCCGAGCAGCGGCGCCGACTCGCCGCCCGTGCCGTAGATCGCCGCCAGGGGCGAGCCGGGCTTGAACTGCGTGGTGGTGGTGAGGGCGACGCCGTCCTCGGCGATCTCCAGGGCGACCAGCGCGCCAGACGTGTCGCGCAGCCAAGGCATGACGATCCCGTTGAACATCTCCTGCGCGGAGCGGGCCGACGCGCGGGCCTGCGGGGTGCCGTCGGCCGTCTCGGCGCGGGCGCGGGCGTCGGCCATCTCTTCCGTGAACATGGGGATCAGCCGAGGCGACATCGCGGCGACGTTCATCAGCAGCATCGCGTCGCTCGACGCGAGGTACGGGGCCGCGAGCTTGCCCAGCGAGGTGTTCCACGCCGCGGCGGCGTTGCCGGGCTTGTAGGCCTCCACCGCCTGCTTGCTCGGGCTCACCAGCGCGAAGCCCTCGAGCTTGCGGGCGAAGCCGGGCCTCTGCCCGGGCAGCACCAGCGACGCGACCGCGTCGGCGGGGTTGCCGTTGTAGTTGCCTACGAAGGCCGCGTAGTCCGAGACGGGGAAGAAGACCAGCATCGGCGGGGCTTCGTTGCCGGCCTTGGCGCCGATGCCCGTGGGAACGATCATCAGCGGCCCGTCGTCGCGCATCCCGCGCGAGGCCCCGAGCGTCATCTTCAGCTCCGCGAGGGAGTCGCTGAGGTAAGGCAGCTTCAGCGCCAGCGCGTCATTGAGCATCAGCAGCTTTTGGCTCAGGCCCGCGAGGTTGGGCATGAGCACGACGATCGGCGCCTCGGCGGGCACCTGGTTCAGCGCCGTCTGCACCGCCTGGGCCTGCGGCTCTGCCGCCCGCGCCGGGGCGCCCGCCGCCCACACGCAGGCCAGCGCCAGCGTCGCCACCGCCCGCCACCGTTGCCGGATCATCATGACTCACTCCCGCAAGACAGGTTGCCGCCGCAGCGCCGTGCGCATGCGCGGGATAGCGTAAGCCTCGCCCGGAAGCCGGGCAACTGGGCGAGGCTGAAGTTCCGTGATGCACGCCCATGCGCGCAACGGCGTGAGGCGTCCGAGCCGCTCACGGGTTCTCCGCGACCGCCATCAGCGCGTCGCCCTTCCTCACCGTCGGCATCGCCCGCAGCAGCAGCACGATGCCCGTCTGCAGCGACCGCACGACCTCGCGCTTCCCGCTGAACGGGTCGATCACCTCGCCGAAGACGCCGCCCTTCTCGATCAGGTCGCCCAGGTAGGCGAGCGGGACGAAGAGCCCGTCGATCGGCGAGGGATGCTGGACCTGCAGATGCCCGCTGGAGTCGCGCGGGTCCTCGACGACGTGGCGGACCTGCCCGGCGTCGTGGGGGTGGTCGATCAGCCCAACCTCGGCCAGGACGTTGAGGCAGCCCTCGAAGTAGGCGCTGGTCGCGTCCTGCCGCTGCCCGCTCCAGCGACCGCCGTATTCGCAGTAGATCGCGGGGACGTCGGCGTCGCGCGCCACCGAGAGCGATCGGCCGTTGAGGTTGGGCGTCGTGCCCCATACCAGCGGGAGGTTGAACGCAGCCGCCATGCGGCGCTGATGGTCGAGGATGACGGGGTCCTTGTGCAGGCAGTAGCCCGCGAGCGGATAGATGTCGTAGATCGAACCGCCGGTGTGGAGGTCGATGTAGAAGTCGGCCGAGCGGATCAGCTCGCTCAGGGCGTGCGCGGTGCGCTCGGTGATCGAGCCGTCGGGCTTGCCCGGGCAGGTGCGGGCAAGGTCGAGCCCGTCCTCGGCGGTGCGGGCCCCGCGCCAGAAGGCGGGCTCGTTGACGCAGGGCACGAGCGTGACGCGGCCGCGCATCGCGAGGTCGCCTTGGCGCTGCTTGGCCTCGAACAGTTCCGTCAGCGCGTGGATGGCGAAGATCGGCTCGCACTCGTCGCCGTGGACGCCGCCCGTGATGAGGAAGTGCGGGCCTTCCTCGTCGCCCTGGAAAGTCTTGGATTTGAGTTGGACCGCCTCGCTCATCTCTGGACCCATCGATGGGGGTGATTGACCGTGTTTGGAATTCGCCCAAGGTGAACCCCTGAACGACCCGTCCTGTTATCGGCAGTCAGGCAGCAATAGTCTCATGGACACCCTTTGGGAAAAAACCTCGCCCCCCGTAAGACCCGCACAAGCGTCCGGCGGAATCCGGACACCGGCGCGCAAGTCGTTATTTTTGTTTTCGGGTTTTGGCGCCTGTCCGGATTTTTCCGGACGCTGGTATCTATGTCTGGCGCGGGAAATCAGCCCTCGAAAATGCTCAAAAAGATGCCGCTCCCGCTCCATTGCGGTTCCGCTCGGGTGACGCATCGACACCGGTCCGGTGCGTCTTCGGGATCGATTCGAGGCTTGGCGCGCCGCTGGCCGCGCGACCTTGGCGTTCAGGCTTGGGAGCAGTTTCGGGACGAATTCTTGTAAGCACTGATCGATCCACGCATTGCGATTTTTGGTGCCGTTTTGGCTGTTCGGGACCATGGCGGCCGGACGTGGTCGCCGGCGCTCTTGAAGCGAAACGGGGCGACAAAATGTCCCGCTCTCGCGCCGGCGCGCGCCGCCCGCAGGTTAACCCAGCCGCGCGGGGCTCGTTCTGAGCGTTTCCGGAGGGGTGGGCGTTCCAACCCGTTTGGGAAATGGGTGGTAAATATTTTTTCGATTTCGGGGAGAAAATTTTCGCGCTGCGTGATGCGCCGCGCGAGCGTCTGGGGTACGTAATTCCGCCTTCAGGCGGGCATTTGTCTTGCTTCGGATCGGGCGCGGCGCTTCCGTTTTCCGAAGACCGCGTAAACGCGGAACTACGTACCTAAGAGCCGCGAGGACGCGAGGGGCCTGTGGCGAGGGGATGGCCAGCGCGCCGTGGCATTTGTTAGCCGGAAGCGCCCCCGGAAGCGACGGGCCGGGGGTCGTTCCGTCTACTGCCGGGCCACAACGCGCGGCGGTCTTCCACTCCGATGTCCACCGAAGGCGTGCCGCATGCCTCGGCGCGGCGGTTGATAGTGCGACCCCCGTCCCGTCGCTTGCGCTTCCGGCTAACAATTCGCCGAACCTGCTGTTCGCCCGACCTTCCTCCTCACAGCTCCGTCGAGCACGACGAGAGCTTCACCACCCCGCCGGGGACGACCAGGAAATTCTCCTCGATGCGCACGCCGCCCTTGAGGTCGGGCCCCTTGCCCTCGGAGTAGAGGCCCGGCTCGCAGGTGAAGGTGTCGCCGACCTGGAGGGTGTCGTCGTAGTTGGGGTTGAGCCGGGGCGACTCGTGGGCGGTGAGGCCGAAGCCGTGGCCGAGGTGGTGCATGAAGCTCCAGCCGTTGTGTCCGTCGAGCATGGCGTGGACGTCGCGGAAGAGCTGGAGGCAGCTCACGCCGGGCTTGGCGGTGCGCTCGACGTGATTGAGGGCGGCCATGACCTTCTCGCGCGCCTCCAATTGCGCGGGCGTGGGCTTGCCGCCGATGCAGTAGGTGCGGCACATGTCGGCCCAGTAGCCGCGGACGATCACCGAGAGGTCGAGCGGCATGAGCTCGCCCGCCTGGATGGCGCGAAGCCGGGGCGGCCCGCCGGGCGTGCCCGCCTGGAAGTCGTTGCCGAAGTCGCCGATGGGTTCGCCGACGGATTCCACCGCGGCCTGCTGGGCCAAGGCGAAGACCTCGATCTCGCTCATGCCCGGCTTGAGGAACTTCCTGGCCGCGGCGTACGAGGCCTCGACGCCCGCGATCGCCCGGCGGATCAGCACGATCTCGTCGGCGTCCTTGGTCCTGCGGAGCTTGAGCAGCGCGGGGTTGAGGTCGCGCAGCTCGCGCCCCGCGAGCAGGGCCGGGCGCGGGGCCTGGTCGACGCCGATCTTCTTCGCGCCGCCCACTGCGGGCAGCAGCGCCTGCAGCGAGCCGCCGAACTGGTCGTCGACCATCGTCGCGCATTGCGAGGCGGTGTAGGTGAGCGCGACGTCGGCGGCGGGGATGGCCTCGCCCCCGGCGGTGACGACCGCGACGGGGCCGGCGACAGGAACCCACGCGGCCGCGGCGGAGAGGCCGCGCTGGAAATAGCCCGTGAAATAGTTGATGTACCGCGGCTCGCTCAGCAGCGCGCCGTCGAGGCCTTCGCGCTTGAGGTGGCTGCGCAGCCGGTCCTGGCGAAGGCGGCAACCCTCGGCCGTGAGGCCGACGACGGGAAGGGGAATGCTCATGATGGTTCTCCGGAGAAAGGACGGGGGAGCCACTATAACAGCGGGGAATGCGCATTCACGGTGAAACCCCGGGGCGGTGCGCGGTTATGCTGGTGCCCCGAGGTGGAGGACTCCGGGCGACGATCGATCAGGGCTCCGATGCGAGGTTGTGGATGATGGGTCGCGTGGCACGCGTCTTGGCCGCGGTTGCCTGGCTTTTGCTCGGGCTTTGGCTCTGGCACAGCCCGGCCGCGGCGCAGGCGGCGGACCTCGAACTGGTCGTCCGCCCCTATCCCGACGACAACGTCCCGCGGCAGGCCTACCTCCGCCGGGAAAAACCCGTCGTCCGCCTCCACGTCGTCAACCGCCGCCCGCAGACGCTCAAGGGCGAAGGCCGGCTGTCGCTGATGCTCGGCGACGAGGTCGTGCGCACCGTCACCTGGTCCTTCCGCGCCCCGCCCAGCGGCGAGGTCGACGTCCCCCTGCCGCTCTCATTGGCGGAATGCCGCACGGGCGTCTATCACCTCGCGGCCCGCTGCTACGCCGGCGGACTGAGCGCCACCGCCGAGGCGCCGCTCTGGATCTGCCCCGAGTCCGACGAGGAGGGGCTCTGGATGTCGACTTGGTGGGAGCGCCCCGCCAACGAGCAGGCGTCGGTCGACATGTTCCTCGAAGGGCTGCACCAGCGCGGGCTCGCGGGGGTGACGGTCATGTCGGCCTCGCCCATGCTGCTCGACCGCTGCCTCTGGAACCAGATCGGCTGCTCGACGATCACCCACGGCAACGCCGCCGGCGCCGGCTTCAACGCCCCGGCCGAGTCGCTCTACCGGCTCAACTCCAACAACCAGCCCTGGCCCGTCCCCTGGCAGCCCGGGCCGCAGAGGCAGGTCAACGGCATCGCCAACATCGATTGGCAGCTCGCCTCCGCGCGGAACCTCGGCTCGCAGGTCGCGACGCTCATGCGCTTCCCCGCCTTCCACCCGCGCGTCCTGACCAACGACGACCTGAGCTACCGCGCCGGGCTCGACTACAACCCGTGGAACCTCCGCCGGTATCGCCTCATGTTCGGCGACGAGCCCGCACGCCCGCCCGAGCTCGCGGCCGACCCCGCCCCGCGCACGCTCAACCGCCCCCCGGGCGTCGTCCCCGACGACGACCCCTGGCTGCGCTGGATGCGCTTCCTCTCGCGCGACGTGCTGGGGCACTACAACCGCCTGCTCACCGGCGAGGTCCTCGCCGCCACCGGCGGGCGCGGAAAGATCGGGCCCATCTCCGGGCCGATGTTCACCCCGCTGGTCGACATGGCCAGCGCCCAGTGGCCCCCCTACAACTTCGGCGACGCGGGCTTCAACCTCACCGCCTCGTACAACTACAACTTCTACCAGGCGCCCGCCCTCACCCAGGTCTGGTGGCAGGAGCTCGGGCGGATGGGCAACCGCGACGGCGAGACCTGGGTCATGCCCGACAGCCTCGACACGCGCACCACCTACCACCTCCAGAACTGGCACCTCCTCATGGCCTCGGGCGTCGACGGCCTGGCCTACTTCCTCCACGAGCAGACCTCCGACGCCGCGATCGAGGCCCTCCGCCGCGTGGGCCCGATCGCCCAGCGCCTCGGCAAGCTCTTCACCCGCCTCAAGCCCGCGCCGCGCCCCATCGGGCTCCTCATGCCCTTCGAGACCGCCGCCTTCCGCATCGACTACCCGGCGCAGGCGGGCTACGCCTTCGACAACCTCGCGATGGCCCGGCTCGAGGTCGAGCCCGTCTGGCCCGAGGAGCTGCCGCTTCTGCGGGCGAACTACCGCGCGATCCTCCTGCACGACGTCAGCCACCTCACGCAGAGCAACCTCAAGCTGCTGGCGGAATATCGCCGGCGCGGGGGCGTGGTCGTCTCCGACGCGGCGACGAGCGTCGACGTCCCGGGGGCGCGCAAGCTCGCCTTCTCCTTCGCGGGGCACGACCGCCAGCAGGACTACGGCGACCTCGCGCGGATCGCGCAGGTCCGCGAGGCCATCGAACCCCTCGCACCGCCCTGGGCCGACTCGGCCGACCCGCACTTGCTGCTCAGGCGGTTCCAGGCGGGCGGCGTCGACTACCTCTGGGTCGTCCACCTGATGACGCACGAGGAGGACTTGGCCCACCAATCCAAGGAGCTGGCCGCGAATCCCGGCGTGATCCCGCCCAAGGTGGAGCCGCTGGCCGACGCGGGCCTCGACCGGCGCGAGCACGCCTCGGTGGTGAACGTGGCGGCGCTCGACGGGGCTGCCGTCTACGACGTGATCGCGGGCAAGCGCGTCGCGGCGACGCGCGAGGGTGGGCGGCTGCGCGTCCCGGTGACGATGAATTTCTGGCAGGGCACGCTGCTGGCCTTCTACCCCGCGGCCCCCGACGCGATCGCGCTCAAGCTCCTCCACCGGGCCGACGCGGGCAAGGCCGCGACGATCGATGTGAGCGTGAGCGCGGGCAAGCAGGCGGCGCAGGGGCTCCTGCCTCTGGAGATGACGGTGGTCGACCCGCAGGGCGTGGTGAGCCGGGAGTATTCGACGACCGCGCTGGCCAGCAAGGGGCAGTGCCGGTTCAAGATCGACTTCGCGCGGAACGACCAGGCGGGCATCTGGCGGGTGACGGTGCGCGAGGCGACGACGGGGCTGAGCCAGACCGACGAGATCCGCCTGCGCGCGGGGTTGTGAGGGGGCGGGCGGCGGCGGTGATGCGTCGCGCACAGGAACCTGCCGGATACAATCGAGCCATGCCTGACGCCGAACCGCAGAAGCCGCTCGCGTCCAACGAGGCTCAGCCCGCCGCGCAGCCCGCCGCTCCCGCGGGGCCGCCCGAGTCGGTCGTCTGGGAGGGACGCACCTCGCAGGGGATCAACACGGGCCTCTACCTGCTTTGCGGACTGGTCGTCGCCGCCTTGGTGGGCGTGCCGCTCTTCTTCAGCCTGGGCGGCCCGATCCTGCTGGGGTTCGCCGCCGCCGCCCTGATCCCGCTGGGCTTCGCGCTGCACCGCGTGTTGGTGACGCGCGGCACGCTCTACACGCTCACCACGCAGCGGCTGCGCATCAAGAGCGGCATCCTCAGCCAGCGCGTCGACGAGTTGGAGCTCTACCGCGTGAAGGACATCACGGTCCTGCTCCCGTTCCACCTGCGCCTGTGCGGGGCCGGGACGGTGGTGCTGAACACGACCGACTCGACGACGCCGATGGTGGTGATCCGCGCCGTCGCCGGGGCGGAGCGGGTGAAGGACCTCGTGCGCGAGCAGGTGCACCGGGAGCGCGACCGCAAGCGCATCACCGAGCTGGACATCGACGACAGCGCGGCCCGCGCGGCGCAGAAAAAAGCCCAGGCGTGACCGGCCTGGGCCTTGACTTGGATTCAGGCTTCAATTGGCCCTGTTGCGACGCTGAAATCCGCCGGCAAACCTGTCGGCGAACCCGAAAGATTCGCTGGCGTTGTCTTCAGCCCCAACGGGGCGCAAGTTGATAGCCCGGGGCATCGCCCCGGGAAAACGGCGTCCGTAAGCGCAGAGCCCTGAAAGGGCGAAACCGGATTCTCCCCGCGGCGAGGTTGCGCCCTTACAGGGCTTGGAATCAACTCGGTGACCCAACCCGGGGTTTCACCCCGGGCTATCAACTTGCGCCCCGTTGGGGCTCAATGCCACATGCCAGGCGCTCGACATCCTCGCGGTGACGGAGCATCGCGACAGAGCCGCTTCAATCCAAGACCGATCACGCGGATTTCGGACGCGTCATTTGTGGCAGTGCCCGCACGACGCCAGGCGCGCCATCGAGGCGTAACAGGCGCGGGCGGCCTCGGCGACGGGCATCGCCCAGAGGTCGTCGTTGAACATCTCGATGGAGTAGTAGCCGTTGTAGCCGTATTCCTCGAGCCGGCCGAAGAGGCCCTTGAGGTCGATGATGCCCTCGCCGGGGAGGACGCGGTCGGCGTTGCAGTTGCTGCGGTCGCCGGGCTTGTCGAGCATGTCGTCGACGTGGACGT
This sequence comes from Planctomycetota bacterium, assembly GCA_026386955.1. Taxonomy (GTDB): domain Bacteria; phylum Planctomycetota; class Phycisphaerae; order Phycisphaerales; family Phycisphaeraceae; genus JAPLMQ01. The sequence goes on along the minus strand of JAPLMQ010000302.1, from coordinate 97,137 downwards.
GGACGATCTTCTTGACGACCTTCTCGGTGAGGTCCTCGAACTTGCTGGGGGTGCAGTGGTAGTGGGCGGGGTCGAAGAGGATGCCGACGCGGCCGTGGCAGGCCTCCTCGGCGACGATCATGGCGCTGCGGATGCTCTTGACCACGGGGGACCAGTTGAACTCCACGCCGAGCTTGACGTTGGGCGGGACCGCCAGGGCGAGCTCGCGGGTGCGCTTGCCGATGGCCTTGAGGGTCTCGAGGTTGTTGTTGGCGTCGCCGTCGGTGCCGATGATCATCGTCCCGCCGCCGAGCTCGCCGATGAGCTTGCCGTTGCCGGCGAGCAGCTCGAAGTTCTTCTTCATCTCCTCGGCCGAGCCGAAGCAGGTCAGCCCCGCCTCGAAGCCGCCGATGCTCTGCATCCCGAACTTGGTGAGCAGGGCCTTGACGTCCTGCGCCGTGCGCGACGGGTCGGCCTTCATCCACTGCTTCACCTGGGGCAGGGGGAACTCGACGAGCTTGAAGCCGGCCGCGGAGTAGGCCTGGAGCATCTCCTCGAAGTTGAAGGTGGGCTGGCGCGTGGAGACGGAGTTGATGGCGATCTGGCTGTGCTTCATGGGGAATCCTGGTGTTTGCGTGGTGGTTTCAATGGAATGCGGGCGGACTCACTTCTTCCCGTAGAACTTGATCAGCGACTCGGAGAACTCGACTTCCTTCACCGCGTCGGACGCGGGCGAGAGGGCCGGCTCCTCCCCGCGGATCGAGGCGACGAACTGCTGCGCCTGCGAGGTGAAGCCGTCGACCGACGGCAGGATCGGGCGGTACTCGTGGGCCTCGCCCTTCTCGGGGCACTCGTAGGCCGTGACGTCGGCGATCTGCCGCGTCGCCAGGGGCGAGGGCATCTTCGCGGTGAGCTTGGCCCGCCCGAAGCGGACCTCGAAGCCCTCGTCCCACTGGTTGTGGAAGTGGCTGGTGAAGTCGAGGTAGAGGTTCACGCCCGAGGGGACGTAGCCGCAGAGGATGTGGTGCCCGCCCGCGGTGCGCTTGGCGTACTCGAGCTTGTAGTCCTCCCCGGCGATGTAGCGGGCGAGGTTGGTCTGGTGGCTGTAGTAGTTCGTCCAGCCTTGGTGCCCCTTCCAGTTCCACTCGTCCTCGGCCATCCAGTCCCACTTGGGCTCGAACTTGGTGGGGTATTTCGCCGGCTCGTCGCCCGCGTTGAGGGCGGGCTCGCGGAACCACTGCCACGCCCCGCCCGCGCACCAGATCCGCACCTGCATCATCGGCCCGAAGGCGCCGCTCTCGCGCCACTGCGCGATGCGGGCCTTGGCCCAGCGCACGCCGGGGTCGAACCGCTTCATGTAGCCGACTTGGTAGACCACGCCCTTCTTCTTCGCGAGGTCGACCAACTCATGCCCCTTGTCGGAGCGGTTGACCTGCGGCTTCTCAGTGATGATGTGCTTGCCGGCCTTGATCGCGTCCTCGACCACCTCGGCGTTGAGGGCGAAGGGGAGGATGGCGACGATCGCGTCGACCTTGGCGTTCTTGAGCAGCTCGGTGTGGTGGCCGTAGACCTCTTGGATGCCGTAGGTCTTGGCGACCAGGGCCGCGGTCTTGGGGCGCCCCTCGGCGATGGCGACGAGCTCGACGCCCGGGAGCTTCCAGTACTTCTCGATGTGGGCGAGCTGGCCCATGTATCCGCCGCCGACGAAACCGATGCGGACGACTTTGGTGGCTGACATGCTGTTGCCTTTCGAGTGGCGCGACCGCCCGGCCGATCGTTCGCCGAACCGGTTTTCAGTGGGGAATGGAGTGGTTTGGGCAGGGGTTCCGGCCAACATCCCGTGGAAAAGGATCGGTGATACATTGACAACCCGACCGGGGAAGTCAAGTGCCTCGGAACCGCTGGAACCCGCATGACGCAACCCCACGCAACCCGACGCCCCGAGCCCGACACCCGCCTCGTCGTGGGCTGCATGACCGGCACCAGCCTCGACGGGCTCGACGCAGCCTTGGTCGCGATCACCGGCAACGGGCTCGACCTGCGGGCCACGCTCGTTGGCTCGCTCAGCACGGGCCTGGGCGACCTCCGCCAGGTGCTACGACAAATGGCCTCGGGCGCCGCGCTCGGGCCGCTGGCTTATCTCCTGGCCGCACGCAAGCTCGGCGAGCTACACGCCGACGCCGTCGAGGCGCTTTGCCGGCGCGAGGGCGCGAGGACGATCGACCTCGTCGTCGCCCACGGCCAGACCATCTGGCACGCCCCGAACAATCGCGAGACGGCAGCCGGCGTGAGTTGGCAGCTCTTCGACCCTTGGCCGATCGTCCGCCGCCTGCGCGTGCCGGTGGTCTACGACCTCCGCCAGGCCGACCTCATCGCCGGCGGGCAGGGCGCGCCGATCACCCCGCTCGCCGACTGGATCCTCTTCCGCTCGCCCCAGCGCGCCCGCTTCGTCGTCAACCTCGGCGGGATCTGCAACGTCACCCACCTGCCCGCGGGCGGCTCGCCGTCGTCCGTCGGCGGAGGCGACATCGGGCCGTGCAACCTGCTCATCGACGGCGTCGTGCGGCTGCTCCACCCCGACAAGCGCTTCGACGAGGATGGCCAACTCGCGGCGGTGGGCACGCCCAACCCGCGCCTCGCGGAGATCGTCCGCCGCACGAGCCCGTTCTTCGCCCGCCCCTGGCCGCGCTCGACGGGGCGGGAGGATTTCACCGACGTGTGGGTGGCGAGCGTCGTCGAGGAGGGTCGCGGGACGATCGCGGCGGACGACTTGGTCGCGTCGGCGGTCGACGCCGTCGCGGCGCTCATCGCGGGCGCGGCGAAGGAGGCGGGCGGGGCAAGTGGATCGATCGAGCTGATCCTCGCGGGAGGCGGGGCGCGGAACCCGGTGCTCGTCGCCCGGATCGTCCATCACGCGAAGCTCGCCGGCCTCGCCGCGGTTCGATTGAGCGACGACTTGGGCGTCCCCGTCGAGGCCCGCGAGGCGATGGAGTTCGCGGTGCTCGGCGCCCTCTCGCAGGACAACGTGCCGATCACGCTCCCGCAGATCACCGGGGCGACGAACCCCAGCCGCGCGGGGACGTGGGCGTTTCCGTGAACGCTGCGTGGAGGCGATCCCTCTCTGATCAGACATCCATTCCGCACGCTCATCACGCGCAACCCCTTCGCGGTAAACTCCGCGCCATGACCACCCCCGCCCTGCCGCCCGACCGCGGGCACCTCAGCACCGAGCGACGCAACGACGCCACGCGCGGGCTCGACACGCTCGACGTCCGCGGGGCGCTGGAGCTGCTGAACGACCAGGACGCCGCCGTGCCCGCCGCGGTCCGCCGGGCGATTCCCGCGTTGACGCCGCTGGTCGAGGCGGTGGTCGCCGCGTTCCGCGCCGGGGGACGGCTGATCTACCTCGGCGCGGGGACGTCGGGTCGGCTGGCGGTGCTCGACGCGAGCGAGTGCCCGCCGACGTTCCACACCGATCCGGGAATGGTCGTGGGGCTGATCGCCGCGGGCGACAAGGCCCTGCGCCAGAGCAGCGAAGGCGCGGAGGACGACCCCGACGGCGCCCGCGCGGAGTTGGAGCGCCTCGAGGTCGGTCCGCGCGACGTGGTCGTCGGGATCGCCGCGGGCGGGACGACGCCTTATGTCTGGGGCGCGCTGCGGATCGCCAAGGCCCGCGGGGCGACGACGGGATTGATCGTCTGCGTCGAGCTCGCGGGCGTGCGCGAAGACCGCGCCTGCCTCGACCACGCCGTGGAGTTGCTCGTCGGCCCCGAGCCCCTGACCGGCTCGACCCGCATGAAGGCGGGCACGGCCACCAAGCTCGCGCTCAACATGATCACCACCACGGCGATGGTGCGCGTCGGAAAAGTGTGGGGCAACCTGATGGTCGACGTCCGCGCGAGCAACAGCAAGCTCGTCGACCGGGCCACGCGGATCCTGATGGGGCAGACCGATCTTTCCCGCGCCGACGCGGCCGCTCTGCTGGAGAAGGCTGGGGGCAAGGTGAAGCTCGCGCTGATCATGGCCCACCGCGGGGTCGACGCCGCCGAGGCCCAGAAGCTGCTCGACGCCACCCAGGGCCAGCTCCGCCCGATCCTCGGCCCGCCGCGCTGAAAACCTCGTCAGGGTGAAGAGGACGGCGTCGCACCGGCCTGTTTCGTCTTGCGGACGTGCCGAAGCCCCCACGCCGCGGGCAGGAGCGTCAGCACAAAGAGCGCCAGCCGGCAGTGCATGCCCATGATGACTGCCCCAGGCGAAGTCTCATAGGCCAGCAGATCGTTGAGCCGGGTCTCGACGACGACTTCGCTGATGCCGTCGGGGCGGGGCCCGTCGCTCTCGATCGCCAGCCGCGGACCGCCGGGGGTCGAGCGCCCCACGCCCAGCACCAGCCACCCGTCGAGCGACCAGAGATGCCCCGAGCGCGGGCCGGCGTTGATCGTCACCATGTCCGTCGCCCAGCGCGTGCTGCGCAACCACAGCCCCGCGACCATGAGGGCCAGCAGGAGCGAGAGCAAGGCCAGGGCGTTGAAGATCCGTCTCATCGTGCCGCAGCGTATCACCTCCGCGCCTTCCGCGCCGCGACCAACTCGGTTTCACGCTGGCCCCCCACGCCGCTCCGCGGTTGGAGGTTCATCTTGACGCAATGCCCCGCTCCACCAGGCGCACGCCCCGGAAGACCCGAGCCTCAGCGTCGGCGACGCGCCATTCAACACGCCAGCGGGGCACGGCGGAAAGCCGATCCGTGCGCTGTCCGAAACCCAGGCCGCCGTCATCTCGCGGCACGAAGCCCTTGGGGGGCGCTGACGCGATCCGCGGCATTCCCACGGCGCCGTCGAGGGCATTGGCTCAGGTGGGGCGCGATGAGAGGTCGCCCTCCTCCGCATCCTGCCAGGAGGCTCGCCAGCGCAGGGCGTGCAGCGCCAGTCCGCGCAGGGCGGGCGATTCGTGCGGCTCGGGCGAGATGACGACGGCGGCCTGCTCGTGGGGGAGGGCGTAGATCGAGGCCACCACCGCCCGGGCGAAGCAGGGCTCGTACAGGGCGATCAGCGGCGCGATTCCCTGCAGTGGAGTCGACGAGGCGAGCACGACGCGCACGCCGTGCGTCGCCAGCCGGGAGAGCGCCTGGGCGTCGGCCCGGCTGAGGCTGATGCGGGCCGCGTCGACGATCACGACTCGCGCGAGGCTCAGGGAATCCCATGCGTGGGAGATTCCCTCAGCCGCCTCGCCAGGCCCGCGGGCCTGGAGATGCAGCACTTCGATGTTGTCTCCCGCGGCCTCGGGCAGGGCGTCGAGCAGGCTGGTCATGCTGGCGTCAAGGGCTTGGGGCATGGGCGGTCCTTTCCGGTTCGGGGTTTGGGGATGATCGGGTTTCGAGGCGGGCGGCTGCGGGTTCATCGCTTCACTCCCCCTGCCCGAGGCTGTACCCGCGCTCGCCGTCGAAGGCGCAGAGGTGCTCGGTCTTGATGAAGTCCAGCCCGGCGGCGGCGAAGGACTGAAGCAGGGCGATGACCTGCATGTGGCTTATGGGGCTGCCTTCGGTGGCGGAGAGGAACCGGCAGCGCCAGTGGTCGGTGCAGAAGGTTTCGGGGAAGCCGTCGGGATAGACCTTCACCCCGCGGTTGGTGATCATCTTGAGCTTGAGCCCGTGGGTGTCGAGGGCCTTCAGGCGCGCGCCCAGGGCGGCGGGCGATCGGCCGGGCTGGTCCCAGTGGAGGAAGACGTCGACGCCCAGGAGCTCCTTGCGGGCGGCGCGGGTCGGGCCGGCCTGCGGCGCGAGGAAGGGTTCCCCGGCTTGGTACGCGACCGGCTTGAGCGTCTGGGGCGACTGGCCCAGGCGGGCGACGACCGCGCGGGCGAAGTCCTTCGTGCCGACCTTCCGCGTGCTCACGCTGTGGTTGAAGATGTCGTAGGTGTGAACCCCGTCCTCGATGGTCCGCAGCCAGGCGTTGTGCACGCGGGTGGCGACGTCGGCCTGCCCTAGGTGGACCAGCATCATGACCGAGGCGAGCATCAGCCCCGAGGGGTTGGCGAGGTCCTGCCCGGCCCGCCGCGGGGCGGAGCCATGGATCGCCTCGAACATCGCGGCGTGCTGCCCGATGTTCGCCGAGCCCGCCAGCCCCACCGAGCCCGCCACCTCCGCGGCGACGTCGGAGAGGATGTCCCCGTAGAGGTTGGGCATGACGATCACATCGAACTGCGCGGGGCTGTCGGCGAGCTTCGCGGCCCCGATGTCGACGATCCAGTGCTCGTTGGCGAGGTCGGGGTATTCCTTGGCCACCTCGTCGAAGACCTTGTGGAACAGGCCGTCGGTGAGCTTCATGATGTTGTCCTTGGTGAAGCATGTGACCTTCTTGCGCCCGTTGCGTCGGGCGTACTCGAAGGCGTAGCGCATGATCTTCTCGCACCCCGGGCGGGTGATGAGCTTGAGGCACTGGTGGACCTCGTCGGTCTGGCGGTGCTCGATGCCGGCGTAGAGGTCCTCCTCGTTCTCGCGGACGATCACCACGTCCATCGCGGGCTGCTTGGTGTCGACGAAGGGGTGGTAGCTCATGCAGGGACGGACGTTGGCGTAGAGGCCCAGGGTCTTGCGGGTGGTGACGTTGAGGCTCTTGAAGCCTCCGCCTTGCGGCGTGGTGATGGGGGCCTTGAGGAAAACCTTGGTCCGCCGGAGGGATTCCCAGGCGGAAGGCTCGATGCCGGCGCTGACGCCGCGGAGGTAGACCTTCTCGCCGATCTCGATCTCCTCGACCTCGAGGCGGGCGCCGGCCTCGCGCAGGAGGGCGAGGGTGGCCTCCATGATCTCCGGGCCGATGCCGTCGCCGCGGGCGACGGTGATGGGGGCCGCGGCGGCGGAGTTGCGAGGGGCGGAGGAGGAGGCGTGCGGGGCGGCGGTCATGGTGGTATCCTTTCTCATGTTGTGCGATGCACAAATCGTAATACGCGAATTAAACTTCGTGAATCATAATGCACGATTTTGGAGTCGTCAAGATGGTGACGCGGAAAAAGGCGGATGTGGAAAACCGGGCCGCCGCGCCCCCGGCCGCGGGCTGGACCTTCCTGAGCAACCACGCCCACGTGCTGATCTGCCTGGCCCGCAAGCCCGACGACCGCCTGCGCGACGTCGCCGCCGCGGTGGGCATCACCGAGCGCGCCGTCCAGAAGATCGTGGCCGACCTCGAGGCCGCGGGGGTGATCACCCGCGTGAAGGAGGGGAGGCGGAACCACTACGAGATCCACGCGGAACGGCCCCTCCGGCACCCCGTGGAGGCCCATTGCCGCGTGGGCGCGCTGCTGAAGCTGGCGCTGTAACGGGCTGCAAGGGACTGCGATCGTTGGATGCGAGGCCCTGCCGACGCGCCGTTCGACACGTCGGTGGGCCACGACGGCCGATTGATCTACACGCCGTATGCGTCGGACGCGGCGGTCTTCAAGCGGTATGAGGCGTTTCGGGAGGGAAGGTGACGCCGTCTTGTAGGGTGGGTTGAGCGGTATTCCGCGAAGCCCACCGGAGACTCGCGTCGAGGCCCCGCGCCTCGCGACGTCGACGCGTTGGAATGGTTTTCCGACGAACCATGCGCCGCCGATTTCGACATCGGTGGTCGTGCGCCCAGCCGGTGGGCTTCGCGGATTACCGCTCAACCCACCCTACAAGAGGCACCTCACATGTATTCCGTCGGGTGCCGCGCGATCAGGAAATCGGCCCAATGCCCGCGGTCGGTCTTCCTCAGCCAGTCGCAATAGGCCTTGAGCGTCCCGCGCGTCTGGGCGGGGCCGCCCTCGCTGAGGACGGTCCACATCGGGTCGGTGGGGTGGGTGGCGGTGCGCATCATCTCGGCGTGCCAGCCGCTGAGCATCGACATCGCGCGGGCCATGAGGTCGGGGCGGGCGGGCGCGAGGTCGTGCTGCTCATGCGGGTCGCGCTTCAAGTCGAAGAGCATCGACTCGGGGTAGCCGCGGTAGCCGTCGTGGTAGGTGCGGATGGCGAGGTAGTCCTCGAAGCGCACGGAGCGCTGGCAGCTCCAGGCGTTTTGCGAGACGACCAGGAAGTCGCGCCCCTGCTCGCGCTGGGCCTTGAAGGCGTCGGCGAACGATCGGCCATCCCAGATCGCGGGCACCTCGCCGCCCGTCAGCTCGATCATCGTCGCGGCGAAGTCGAAGTGGTAGTGCAGGGCTGAGTCGACGCGACCGGGGCCGCCGGACGGCCCCCCGCTTTTCGCACCGCGCTGCTTGGTGATCCCCGGCCAACGGACGATGAGCGGCACGCGCGTCGTGATCTGGTCGGCCGTCTGGTGGTCGCCGTAGACGTTGAGCTCGCCGAGGTTCTCGCCGTGGTCGGAGGAGATGACGATCACGGTGTCGTCGAGGACGTTCTGGTCGGCCAGAGCGTTGAGGAGCTGCCCGACGTAGTGGTCGGCGAAGAGGATGGCCGTGTCGTACCCGTCGAACATCTGGCGGACGACCGCCATCGAGTCGGCCTTCCACGGCTGGCGCGGGTAGGAGTCGTAGCCCAGCTCGGGGTCGTTGTAGGGCTCGTCGCTGAAGCCGGGGATCTCGCGGGCGCTGTGCGGGCCGACGCCTTTCCAGTGCTGTTGGCGGACCTCCTCGGTGAGCCAGGCGGGGAGCGGGTCGGCGGCGAAGGGGTCGCCGAAGGAGGCGGGCGTGCGGTAGCCGGTGTGCGGGTCCCAGAAGTTGACGTGGAGGAACCAATTCTCGTCGCGGGCGTTGCGCTTGATCCAGTCGAGGGCGACGGGGGCGACCTCGTCGGCCCGCTCGATGCCGCACTTGCCGGTGTTGTGGATCTCGCTGAACCCGGCATACCAATGCCACGCGGAATGCCGCTCGCCGAAGGGGGAGACGGTGGCGGTCTTGAGGCCGCGTTCGCGCAGGCAGGTCATCCAGTTGGTCGCGCCCAGGCGGGAGCGGAAGCCGCGGTCGGGCCCTTGGTTGAAGGGCTCAGCGGCGACCCCGCCGTGGTTCACCACGCCGGTGTGGATGCCGAAGCGGCCGGACCAGAGCGCGGTCCTGCTCGGGAGGCAGGGCGCGTCGGTGACGTAGAGGTTGTCGAAGCGCACGCCCTCGCCGGCGACGCGGTCGATGTTGGGCGAGGTTTTGCGGTGGTAGCCGTAGCAGCCCAGGTGGTCGGGGCGGAGGGAGTCGATGTCGAGGTAGAGGATGCGCATGGGGGAGGCTCGTGTCGAGATGGAGGGACGACAGGAGATGCGGCGGCGGATGGGAGGATGATACTGCGGGGTGTGGCGGTCTGGGTTAGCCGGACGCGCAAGCGACGGCGTTGGGCGCACGGCGGACAGGACGCCTTCAGAACAACGTACGGTGCAAGCCGTCGCTTGCGCGTCCGGCTAACCCAGAGCGCTGCCGCCGCGCCCGGCCGCGCCGCCCTATCATCCTGCTCCCCGTTCTCCGGGGCGTTCTCCGGGGCGTTTTCCGGGGCGTTTCCGTGTCGCAAGGAATCCGTGTGGACGCAGCCGAGGAAAAACCAGCCGAGCCGAAGAGAGAGCTCTCGGGCAAGCTCGCGGGGCTCACGCTCCCGCAGCAGGTCTTCACGCTCGCACTCTGGCCTCTGCTCGAGCAGGTCCTCAGCTTCCTCGTGGGCTTCGTCGACACCATGCTCGCGGGCCGGCTAAGCGTCGAGGCCGCGGGGGCGATCGGCGTGGCGGCCTATGTCGTCTGGGCGGTCAACCTGATCCAGATGGCGCTGGGCGTGGGCTCGACGGCGATCGTCTCGCGCGCCATCGGGGCCCGGAACCGCCGGGTGGCGAACGCCGTGCTGGGGCAGTCGCTCACGCTCGCGGTCTGCGCCGGGCTGGCGACGATGGGCGCGCTCTACGCCGCGGCCCCGACGCTTGGGGCGTTCATCAGCTTGAAGGGCGAGAGCCTGGAGTACGCCACGCTCTTCCTGCGCACGGTCTGCTTCGCCACGCCGCTCTCGGGCGTGCTCTTCGTGGGCATGGCCTGCCTGCGCGGGGCGGGCGACGTGGTGACGCCCTTCCGCGTGATGGTGGTGGTCAACACGGTCAACGCGCTGGCCAGCGCGCTGTTGGTCTTCGGCCCCGCGCCGTTCGGCGGGCACGGCGTGCAGGGCATCGCCATCGCCACCGTCCTCGCGTGGGCCCTCGGTGCGACGCTCATGGCCGTCGCGCTGCTGCGCAACTGGGGCGGGCTCCGGCTGCACTGGCGCCGATTGGGGTTCGACGGCCCGACCATCGCCCGCATCGCCCGGCTCGCGGCGCCGAACTTCTTGGAGTCCTCCGGCGTCTGGATCGGGCAGTTCCTCGTGCTCTGGGTCGTTGGCCAGGTCAGCCTCAAGCTGGGCACGCCCGCGGCGGTCGCGGCCCACGCCGTCGCGGTCCGCGTCGAGGCGATCAGCTACCTCCCCGGCACGGCCATGGGCATCGCCGCCGCGACGCTCGCCGGGCAATACCTCGGGCTGGGCGATCCCGCCCGGGCCCGGCAGGCGATCCGGCTCTGCTGGTTCGCCGGCATGGCTATCATGGGCTGCGTCGGGCTGGTCTTCGTGCTGGTCCCCGAGCAACTCGTGCGGATCATGACCGACAAGCCCGAGCTGCTGGAGCTTGCCCCGCCGCTGCTGCGCATCTGCGGGCCGATCGAGGTCTTCTTCGCCACGCACATCATCCTGAGCATGGCCATGCGCGGCGCGGGCGACACGCGCGTCCCCATGCTGCTGGCTTACTTCTGCATCTACTGCCTGCGCCTGCCCGCGGCCTATTTCCTGGGGCTCACCTGCGGGCTTGGCCTCAGCGGCGTCTGGTACGCGCTCTGCGGCGAGCTGGTCGTCCGCGGGATGCTCTTCTACGCGCGGTTCCGACAGGGCGGGTGGCAGCGGGTGAAGGTGTGAGGCGTCCATTTTGCCCCACCCTCGTTTTCCGCCTCAAAACGCGGCCGAACTCATCAAACTTTAACCATGCGGTAACATTGCGGTGATGCCCCTCTCGTATTCTCCGGCCCGTGGCTGATCCCGCGCACCGCGCGGGATCGGCAGGTCCGAGCATCGGGCGCCCAACGGCGCCCAAGGAGCACACCCGTGGCGAGGCAGAAAGTGTTGGTCGTCGACGACGAAGAGGACATCCTCGAACTCATCGAATACAACCTCGCCAAGCAGGGCTTCCAGGTCTCCTGCGTGACCTCGGGGGAGGACGGCGTGAAGGTCGCGCGCACGCAGGTGCCCGACCTGGTCGTGCTCGACCTGATGCTCCCGGGGCTTGACGGGCTGGAGGTCTGCCGCACGCTCAAGGCCGACCCGAAGACCAAGGGCGTGCCCGTGCTGATGCTCACCGCCAAGGGCGAGGAGAGCGACGTGATCCGCGGGCTGGAGTGCGGGGCCGACGACTACATCACCAAGCCCTTCAGCCCGCGCGTGCTGGTGGCGCGCGTGAAGGCGGCGCTCCGCCGCGGGTCGCACGCGCCCGAGGAGCCCGGCGCGGCGGTGACGCTGGGGCAACTGGCGATCCACCCGGGCCGGCACGAGGTCGTCGTCGCGGGGGAGAAGATCGACCTGACCTTCACCGAGTTCCGCATCCTGCACCTGCTCGCCCGCCGGCCGGGATGGGTCTTCACCCGGGCCCAGATCGTCGAAGGCGTGCAGGGGCAGGACGTGGCGGTGACCGACCGCTCGGTCGACGTGCACATCGTCTCGCTCCGCCGGAAGCTCGGGCCCGTCGAGGAGTATCTCGAGACCGTCCGCGGCGTGGGCTACCGGATGAAGGACATCTGACGCGATGCCTCGACGCCGGCTCATCTGGCAGCTCTATCCCGCCTACCTCGTCGTGGTCGTCGTCTCGATCGCCGCGGCGGTGGTCTACATCGACCACGCCGTCCGCGGCGTCTTCCTGCAGCAGCGCGTCGCGAGCCTCAAGGCCCGGGCCGCGCTCATCGCGGGGAGGCTGCCGCAGCCCTTCCCGCGCGCGGCCGGCGCGGAGCTCGACGCGCTGGTCCGCCGGCTCGACGAGGAGGCGGGGGCCCGCGTGACGCTCATCGCGCCCGACGGCGTGGTCCTGAGCGACTCGGAGAAGACGCCCCCGCTCGACAACCACGCCCACCGCCCCGAGGTGGTCGCCGCGCTGGCGGGCGAGGTCGGCCTCGTCGAGCGCTACAGCGACACCATGCGGATGGAGATGCACTACTGTGCCCGCCCAGTCTTGGACGACGGGCGGATCGTCGGCGTGCTGCGCGTCGCGCTGCCCACGGCCGACGTCTCCGACGCGCTCGCGGCGATCCGCCTGCGCCTCGAGGTCGGCGCGCTGGCGATGGCGGCGCTCGCGGCGGCGATGGGAATCGCGATCTTCTCGCGCGTCGTCGCACGCCCGCTCGCCCAGATCCGCGCCTCCGCCAGCGCCTTCACCGCCGGCAACCTCACCAGCGTCATCCCCGACCAGCGGGCCGAGGAGTTCGGCGGGCTCTCCGACGCGGTGAACACCATGGCCCGCCAGCTTCACGACCAGATCCGCACGATCACCCAGCAGAGCAACGAGCAGCGGGCCGTGCTCGCGAGCATGATCGAGGGCGTGGTGGCGATCGACTCGCAAGAGCGCATCCTGAGCCTCAACGCGGCGGCGGCGACGTTCCTGGGCGTAGAGCCCGCGCGCGTCATCGGGCGCCCCATCCGCGAGATCGTCCGCAACACCCAGCTCCAGCGCTTCGTCGCCCGCACCCTCGCCGGCTCCGACCCCGTCGAGGGCGACCTGGTCCTCCCCGCCGAGGGCGAGGACCGCTACCTGCAGGCCCACGGCACGGTGCTGCGCGACCCCGCGGGGGCGGGCATCGGCGCGCTGGTGGTGCTCAACGACGTCACCCGCCTCCGCCGGCTGGAGAACATCCGGCGGGACTTCGTCGCCAACGTCTCGCACGAGCTGCGCACGCCCGTGACGGCGATCAAGGGCTCGATCGAGACCCTCCGCGAGGGGGCGATGGACGACCCCGCGCGAGCCGAGCAGTTCCTGGCGATCCTCGCCCGGCAGGCCGACCGACTCAACGCGATCATCGAGGACCTCCTGCGCCTCTCGCGCATCGAGCAGGAGAACGAGCGGGCCGAGGTCGAGCTCGCCCCGCACCGCCTGCGCGACGTGCTGCAGTCGGCCCTGAGCGACTGCCAGGCACAGGCGGCCGAGCGCGAGATCAACCTGCGGCTCACCTGCCCACCCGATCTGCTGGCGCGGGTCAACGCCCCGCTGCTCGAGCAGGCGGTGGTCAACCTGCTCGACAACGCGATCAAGTACAGCGACCCGGGGGCGAGCGTGGACTTGAATGCCCTCGCCGATGAGCGCGAGGTCCGCATCGAGGTGCGCGACACCGGCAGCGGCATCCCCGCCGAGCACCTGCCGCGGATCTTCGAGCGGTTCTACCGCGTCGACAAGGCCCGCAGCCGGAGGCTGGGCGGCACGGGGCTGGGGTTGGCGATCGTCAAGCACATCGCCCAGGCCCACCGCGGGAGCATCAGCGTCGCGAGCACTGTGGGCAAGGGCAGCGTCTTCACGCTCCACCTGCCGCTGCTGACGACGGAGGAGCGCGGGGGGAAGTAGAACGCGATGGCGTTACACTTCCCCACATGCCCCCCCGCCTCCCCGATGGCCGAACGCTCGCCCTCGACCGCCCGCTGATCATGGGCATCCTCAACGTCACGCCCGACAGCTTCTCCGACGGCGGGCAGTTCTCGCTGCGCGAACGCGCGATCGCCCACGCCCTCGACATGGTCGACCAGGGGGCCGACCTCATCGACGTCGGCGGTGAGTCGACCCGCCCCGGCTCGCAGCCCGTCGAGCCCGCGGAGCAGATCCGCCGCGTGGTCGAGGTGATCCGCGGGCTGCGCGAGGCACTGGACCGGGCTGGGCGGCCGGCCGTGATCAGCATCGACACCTCGCTCGCCGCCGTCGCCGCCGCGGCGCTGGAGGCCGGGGCCTCGATCATCAACGACGTCCACGCCGGGGGCGATCCGCGCAACGGCTCGCCTCGCGCGATGTTCGAGCTCGCGGCCGCGCGCGGCGCCCCGCTCGTGCTGATGCACATGCAGGGCTCGCCCGCAACGATGCAGCGGAACCCGACCTACGCCGATGTGGTGAGCGAAGTCCGCGCGTTCCTGCTTGAGCGAACCCAAGCGGCGATGAACGCGGGCCTGCCGCGGGAGCAGATCCTGCTCGACCCCGGCATCGGCTTCGGCAAGACGCGCGAGCACAACCTGTCGTTGCTCGCGAACCTCGCGCGGATCGTCGACACGGAGTTCCCCGTCCTGCTCGGGGCGAGCCGAAAGCGGTTCATGGGCTCGCTCTGCCCGCCCGGGAAGGACGGCCAACCGCTCGCGCCGGCGGAGCTGGTCGGGGCGACCTGCGCGACGACCGCACTGGGCGTGGCCGCGGGGGTGAGGATCTTCCGCGTGCACGACGTGCAGGCGAACCGGCAGGCGGCCGACGTGGCGTGGGCGCTGGCCCGCGCGAACGGCGCGTGAGGCTGGCTGGGTGAGGCTACGTGAGGCCGAGTCCGCCGCAGGGGTCACTTCTTGCTGAGGTACTTGGCCGGGTTGGCCGAGAACGGCGCGACGCAATCCGCGCAGCACATCCCGTAGGTCTTGCCGTCGACGACGACCTTGATGAGCTTGGGATCATTCGGGTCGACCGGGTCGCCCCCGACCGGGCAGACGGTGTTGACCACGATCGTGCTCGGCTCCTTGGAGAGCGAGGCGTTCGCGACGTCGGTTCCCGGGGGGCCCTTCGAGCCGCCCGCGTCCGACGCGGGCGTGCTCATCGAAGGCATGGTGGCGGCCGGCGCGTCGATGGAGGTCGGCGAAGGCGTCGGGGCGACGGCCGGCGCTGAGACCGCGGGGGCGGGGGCGGCAGGCTTGGCGGCCGGCGTGGATGACTGTTGGTCACAGGCCGCGAGGGTCAGGCCGAGCAGGACGATCGCCGACAGAAGGATGCGTTGCATGGGAGTCTCCGTGTTCCGGGGGGGGCCGGGGCCGGGGGCCTAGGGCGTGAGTTGGTCGGGGTGATGATGGAGATGCGGCACGTGTGGCCATCATAGTCGCACGGGCGTCATCTAAATCTCGCGCCAGGCCCGAACGCGGCGAGGCCACGAGCGCCACCCAGGCGTGAACCCGGGCCCGCGTGAAGATCAAGCCGCCTCAAGCCCCGGATATTCCCCGGCCCCCCGGCCAAACGACCCGTCATTTTCCCGAACAATTTTCATTCCAAGGGGCGCTGGATTCCGGGCAGGTGAGGCTATACTGGTTCGTCGGCAATTGGTCTGATAACCCGTTCGGGTTGTTCGCTGCGCGGCGGTTGCCGCCAATGCAGGGGCGTTGTTTCTTACCGGACGTTCAATTCTGAATCATTGTATAAGTCGATTGAATGAATGGTGTTGCGGAATTGACTGTCGGTTGTTCATTCCTTCAAGACATTCGAGGGCGATGGGCGATACTAATACTGCAAGGAAGCGGCCCCACCGCAAACCGCTGAGGTGAATCCCATCAGGATTTGGGGATCAAAACCTCGGCCCAAGCGCCGCCGAAACGGCGACGCGTGAGGAGCATTCAAATGAGTGACATCGCACCCATCGGACGGCCTGCCGCGGCCTCGGCCACCCGGCTCGGACGTCCGACACAATCCACCCCGACCGTCGACCAGACGCCCTCCCGCGGCGGCGACAAGGCGGAGTTCTCGCAGAAGGCCCAACTGCTCAGCCGTCTGGCGAAGCTGCCCGACGTCCGTCAGGACCTGGTCGACCGCGTGAAGGCCGAGATCGCCAAGGGCACCTATGAGACGCCCGAAAAGCTCGACGGCGCGATCAACGGTCTGTTGGACGACCTGCGCGATTGACCGCGGAGACCGAACGCTGAGGACGGATCACCGTCCTCCTCACTGTTGATGAAACCACGCCGCCGCACGTTCACACGTGCGGCGGTTTTTTTTCATGCCAATTGTCTTGTGGAAACGCTCTTTCTGATCTGATCAGAGCCGGCGACTGTGTCGCCGAAGAACGGGCGCGCAGCGGTACTCCGCCCGCGCGAATCCCTTCTTGTAGGGTGGCGCTGAGCGTACTCGCGAAGCCCACCGAGGTGGCGAACGACAAACCGGGCCGCGCACGTGCACCGGACGCCCAACCGGTGGGCTTCGCGGATTCCGGGGGTACCGCTCAGCGCCACCCTACGGGGATGGGCGTTACGGATCGTCATTGTGGAATTGGCGCTTCGCGCGAGCGGAGTGCCGCTGCGCGCCCGATCTTCGGACACACAGTGTCCGTCTCGGATCAGGCTGCGCCTGATGAGAAACGAAAACACAGCACTCATCAGAGAGAAGGAATGGACGTGATCAGTTCAACTCGGTGCTGAACCAGCTCACCGTCGCGCCGACGCGGACTTCGTGCAGGAGGTGCAGCTTGATCAGCGCGCCCAGGTGGGCCACCAGCGCGGCCGCGGGCTTGGCCTGGTCGGTGAAGAGGTGCAGCACCGGCTCGGCGGCGGCGTCGAAGCGGAATTGCCGCTGCGTCATCGACAGCAGCACGAGGTTCTCGCGCACCCACGCGCGGGCCTCGATCAAATCCACGATCGCGGCCCGCAGCACTTCCTGCGTGGCGTCGCGCGTCGGGGCGTCGCGGTGCATGCCCAGCGGGGGGGCGGAGGCGTGGCGGCGAAGCAGGTGCAGCACGCCCTGCTCGTCGAGGACGAGGCTGGTCTGCGGGTGGCGCGGGCAACGCGCCTCGAGGGCGACGCCGCCGGCGACGTACTGGGCCAAGTCAGGGGCGAAGTCCGGAGAGACCCCGGCCGCCTCGGTGGGCTCGGCGACCTCCGCGCTGGCGCGGGCCGTTTGGCTCGATGCGGCAGCGGATTCGGCCGCGAAGGCCGGCGACACCTGCGCCGCGGGGCGTTGAGCGGTCCGCGGTGCGGGTGGGGTGGCGCGGGGCGGAAGGAACGAGCGAGGCCGGGCCGGGGCGACTTCGTCCGCGGCAGCGGCTTCGTTTTCAGACGACGGCGCGGCAGGCTGCGCGACGGATGGCGCGACGGAGGGACGAACAGGCGGAGGCGCGGCTTGTGAACCGCCCACACCTGCGGCCACATTCGCCGCAGGCGGAGCGACAGGCCGGGCCGGCGAAGGCGCTGCCGCCAACGGCATCGCCCGCGCGGGCGGGTCGGCCGAGACCATCTCCTCGGGAATGCTTTCCATGTCGAGGCTCGCGCCGAGCCGGGCGTCGCCGGTCATGGCCGAGGCAGCGGCGGGCTTGCCCGCGCTGGGGAAAGCCAGGTCGTCCTCCTGCTCGGCCGCGCCCAGAGGCGCTTCCTCGATGTCGCCCTGGCTCTGGAAGAAGCCGACCATCTCCTCCCACAGCTTGGGGGTCTGGGCGAACGATCCAATGATGTGCAGGCTCACGGGCATCATCTGCTTCTGAGTGCCGCGGAATTCCAGCGGGCGGCGAAGCAAGCCCTCGGCCGCGGCGGCGCCGACGCGGTCGACGATCCGCCGACTGGTCGCCTCGTCGCTGCCCATGATCATGAAGCCGACTTGGCGTTCGGTCTGCCCGCCGTCGGCGTCGACCAACTGCTTGAGCAGCCGATAGGCGCCGACCACCGCCGCCTGGTCCGCTCCGCAGAGGAAGGTCCAGCGGTCGAGCTCGCGGGCCATCGCGACGGCTGCGGGCTCGCTGGGGCGGACGAAGTTGACCAGCCATCGGCGGACGGGCGTCGTCTCGAACGATGCGAGCCCGTCGAGCAGCTCGATGAGGTTCTCCTCGCCAGCGGCGAGCGCGGCCCAACTCTCGACGGTCTGTTGGCTGTCGGCGTCTTCCTCGCCGAGGTCCTGCGGGAGCGGCGGCTTGGGCGTGCCGACGAGCTCGAGCGAGATCTGCTCCCCGTCGACGCGCAAAACGCCGACCGGCCCGGGCCCGCCCTGCGCGAGGAACCGCGCGTATTGCGTCAGCCAAGGCCCGCCGAAGCCGGGAAGGTTGCCGAGAAAGACCGCCTCGACGGCCGACGAGACGGCCAGGCCATCGCGCTTCGGCCCGCGCATCGGCCCGCTGCCCTGCGTGTCGTCGTTTTCATCGTCCGCGGCGTCGTCGAAGTCGTCGGGGCTCACGCCGATCGAGCCGGCGGTCCCGCTGGTGGAGGCGGCGCTCTTCTCAAAGCTGTTGGGAAAGCCGCTCGGCTTGTTGGCCGCAGCGCCGGCGTAAGGGGCGCCGGGCGGGCTGAGGCGCGACGGCCGCGCGGGCGGCATCGGCAGGCCGGTGAG
Source organism: Planctomycetota bacterium (assembly GCA_026386955.1). Lineage (GTDB taxonomy): Bacteria > Planctomycetota > Phycisphaerae > Phycisphaerales > Phycisphaeraceae > JAPLMQ01. Next base: position 78,916 of record JAPLMQ010000302.1, on the reverse strand, counting down.
CGGCGAGCCCTGCGAAGGCGGGTTGGGGCGGAGCTTGGGGGCCAGGCGGATCGGTCGGGGACCGTCGAGCGCGTCGCTGCGGTCGGTCTTTTCAGCCCCGCCTGCACCCGCGCCTGCCCCGGGCGCGGGCGGGTTGCCCGAAGGCGGATTGGCGCTCGCCGCCGCGGCGGCGGCGCCGACGCCCACAGGGGCCGTTCCCGTCAGGAACAGGTCGGCGAGATTGTCCAGGGCCGCGCGGGTACGGGGATCTTCCATGGTCGATCTCAGTCTAATCGCGGCGTCGCCCGGAGTCCCGCCTGGTTTTAGGACAACGTTCGCCCGGGGTTCACGCCTCGTCCCCGAACTCCACGACGTTGTTCAGCTCGCCGAACGGGTTCACCTCGACGTACTTGTTGAACGGGTCCTGCGTCCAGCGCCCGTCGATCACCAAGCGGTAGCGGTACCGGCCCGGGGGCACGGGGATGCAGGTCTGCCAGACGCCCAGGCGCTCGTCGCGCTTGAGCGGGGTGGCGGTGTCGGACCAGCCGTTGAAGTCGCCCGCGACGTAGACGCACGAGGCCGTGGGCGCCGGCTGGACGAAGAGCAATCCCTGCGAGGTGGCGCGGGCGCCGTAGACGCGGGCGAGCTTCTCCGCGAGGTTCGCCGCCGGGGCGGCCCCGGCCTGCGGCTGGAGGACGCCCGGCGCGGGGGCCGGCGGGTCGGCCAAGCGCTCGCGGACGATGTCGCTGTCGCCCGAGAGCTTGGTGGAGAGGGCCGCGGTGCGGGCCGCGAGGGCGCGGGCACGCTCGACCAGCTCCGCCGCCCGGCTCATCGCAGGCGCGGCCGCGGCGACGACGGGCGTCTCGCCCTCCGCCAGCTCGACCACCGCCGGCGCGGGCGGGTTGGCGAGCAGCCACGCCGCGAGCTTGTCGAAGTCCTGCATGCCCCGGCTCGAGGAGTCGTATTCCGTGATCGGCTGGCCGAAGCTGGCCGCCTCCTTGAGCTTCGCGTTGAAGTTGATCACCACCGGCAGGAGCTTGTCGGCGAAGTGGCGCTTGAGCTCGGCGAGGATCTCGCGGGCGAGCTTGGTGCGCACGTCGTACATCGTCGCGAGGACCATGAAGCGCACGTTGTGCCCGGCCCGGCGGGCGAGCATCTCGATCGTCGCCTCCTGGCGCACGGCGCCCTGGAGCGAGAAGTAGCCGGTCTCGACGGGGATGATGACTTCCTGGCTGGCGCGGAGGGCGTTGAAGGTCAGCAGCCCGATGGAGGGCGGGCAGTCGACGATGCAGAATTCGTATTGGTCGTCGACGGGGGCGAGGACCTGGGCGAGCCGGCGGTCCTTGTCGATCGCGGTGGAGAGCTCCTGCTCGATGCCGGCGAGGGCCATCGTGCTGGGCGCGAGGTCGAGGCTGCGCGAGATCTGCCACACGACGTCGGAGAAGGCGAGCGAGCCATCCATCCCGGCGCGGAGCATGTCGCCGATGGAGTGGTCGAGCTGGGCCTCGGGCACCGCCAATCCCAGGGCGCAGTGGGACTGCGGGTCCATGTCGACCAGCAGCGTGCGCCGGCCCATGGCCGCGAGCACCGCCGCGAGATTGATGGCCAGGGTGGTCTTGCCGCAACCGCCCTTTTGGTTGATGACCGCGATCGTTCGCACGGGCTCGTCCTTTCGTCCCTGAAAGCGACAGGTGGCTCGTTGAAAATGTCGATCGGAATCAGGACAGCCTTGTCTCTTTTGTTTCCGATCCGCCCTGCTGCCGTATCAGAACCTGCTCGAGATCGGCGACCCGCTCCCGGAATGACGTCCATCCTCCCGCCCGCGGCGGCATCGGGCTCCGCCCGATTTTACACGCCTCCGCACGCTGAACCGCCAAAAAACAGGTGGTTCAGCGTTCATGCTTATCGGGACTCGGCCCCGCGCGCCTTGAATATCAATACTGAAAAGCGGGTTTTGGATGAAAACCCTGTCGCCCAACGGGTGTTCCGTCCACCACCCGCGCCCCCGCTACAATGCCGCGCGTGACGCCGATCCTGCTCATTCTCGCCAGCCGTTCGCCGCAGCGGGCCCGGCTGCTGCGCGACGCGGGCTACGCATTCATCCAGGCCGACCCGCCCTTCGCCGACCCGCCCGAGCCGGAGCACCCCGCCGAGGGCGTGCCCGACGCCCGGCGCACCGCGGCGGAGCTCGCGGCGCTCAAGGCCGCGAGCCTGCGCGACGCGGGCATCTTTCAACGGCACCCCGGTGCGGTGATCGTCGCCGTTCCTGGAGCGGTCGCACGATGTGGTGACGGGCGTGGCGCTGCTGGGCGCGGACGACGTTCAGCCCGAACGGTTCGCCGACGCGGCGGTCGTGAACATGCGTCGCGTCGCTGCCGGGGATCTCGAGGAATACCTCGATTCCGGGCAATGGCGCGGGAAAGCGGGCGGGTACAACCTCTTCGATCGCCAGCGCGCGGGTTGGCCGATGACGGTCGAGGGCGACCCGACCACCGTCGTCGGCCTGCCGATGACCGCCTTGCGAGCGGCGCTCGCGCGGCGCGGCGTTGCGCCCCAAGCAAATGCAGCCAATGCGTCGAACGCCGTTCCGTAAGCTCGGGCATCCGAACTATCCGCCCACAAGCCGCGGATCGCCGAAGGATAAGTTGAGTCGATAAGGGCAAGCCGATGAGTTCGGGTGAATGGACCGCCATCCTGCGCGGGGAGGATCGCTCGCTCCGGGCCGAGGCCTGGCGCACGCTCTTGGCCTGCGCCGAGCCCGCCTACCGCGGCGTGGTGGTCCTGCGCAACAAGCTCTATAGCTCCAACGTCCTGCGCTCCCACGACCTGGGGCGGACGACCATCAGCATCGGCAACCTGACCACGGGCGGGACGGGCAAGACGCCGATGGTCATCGACCTCGCCCGCCGGCTGCTCGACAAAGGCGCCGCCCCGGCGGTGCTGCTCCGCGGCCACATGGCGGGGCCGGAGGGGAGCGACGAAGCCCGGCTGCTGGCGGAGGAGCTCGGGCCGCGGGTGCCGGTGGAGGTCGACCCCCGACGGGTGCTGGCGGCCAAGCGCGTCCTGGAGCGCCGCCCGGACATCGACGTCTTCCTGCTCGACGACGGGTTCCAGCACCGCCAGGCCCGGCGCGACCTCGACCTTGTCTTGCTCGATGCCCTCGAGCCCTTCGGCCCGGGGCGAATGCTTCCACGTGGGCTCCTGCGCGAGCCGCGCCCCAGCCTCGCCCGGGCCGGCGCGGTGATCATCACCCGGGCCGACCAAGTCGACGCCCGCGATCTGCGCGGGCTCGACGAACAAGTGCGCTCGCTCACAGGCAAGCCGCCGCTGGCCCACGTCGCCCACCGCTGGATCGGATTCCGCGACCACAAGGACGAGCCGCACCCCGCGGGGGCGCTGCAGCGGCTGACGGTCGTGGGCGTCTGCGGGATCGGCAACCCGCGCGGTTTCGCCGCGACGCTCGCCCACCACACCGCGACGCCCCCGGCCATGCAGCTCTTCCCCGACCACCACGCCTACACGCGCGGGCAGGTCGAGACCCTGCTGCTACAGGCGAAGTCGAGCGGAGCGGCGGCGATCGTCACCACCGAGAAGGATTGGGTGAAGTGGAAGTCGCTGCTGCCCGAGCGCCCCGCCCTGCCGATCTTCCGCCCGGTGCTGCGCCTGCTCTTCCTCGACGGCGAGGAGGCGACAGGGGAACTGCTCGCCCGCACGCTGGCGGCGCGGCAGCCCGTGCCGCCTCAGGACGCGCCGGCCTGAGCCTCCGTCTGATCCGCCCGCCCCGCGCGTTTTCACGCCGGCCCGCGGAAGCGTATTCTTTCCCCATGCCAGTCCCCTCCACCGCCGACCTCATCCGTTTCGTCGACCACTGGAAGACCCGCCGCATCGTCGTCGCGGGCGACTTCATGCTCGACCGCTACGTCTACGGCAACGCCGAGCGGCTCAGCCCCGACGCGCCCGTGCCCGTCCTCGCCGTCGAGCGCCAGGAGGACAAGCCGGGCGGGGCCGCCAACGTCTGCCTCGCCCTGCGGGCCCTGCGCTGCTCGGTCGCCTGCCTGGGCGTCGTCGGGCAGGACGAGACGGGCACGCTCCTGCGAAAGATCCTCCGCCAGAACCGCTGCGACGTCTCGGGCATCCTCGCGCTCGACGACCGCCCGACCACCGTCAAGCAGAGCCTCGTGGGCCTCGCCCAGCACCGCCACCCGCAGAAGATGTTCCGCGTCGACACCGAGGTCCGCCGGGCCCTCGACGCCGACGCCCTCGCGGCCCTGCTCAAGCAGGCGGCCCGCCTGCTCAAGGGCGCCGACGTGCTCTGCCTCGAGGACTACAACAAGGGCGTGCTGGGCCCGGAGACCTGCCAGGCCCTGATCGCCCTGGCGAAGCGGATGAAGGTCCCCGTGCTGGTCGACCCCGCGGCCATCGCCGACTACGGCAAGTACAAGGGCGCGACCTGCATCACGCCCAACCGCACCGAGGCCGGCCTCGCCACGCGGATCAACGCCAACAAGGGCGACGAGCCCTCGCTGCAGGCCATGGCCCGCAAGCTGCTCGACGAACTCGGGCTCGAGTCCGTGGTGCTCACGCTCGACAAGCAGGGCGCGCTGCTGCAGGAGCGGGGCGGGAAGCCGGTGATGGTGCCGACGGTCGCCCGGCAGGTCTACGACGTGACCGGCGCGGGCGACATGGTGCTGGCGATGCTCGCCGCCGCACGGGCCAACGGCGCCGACTGGCCCACCGCGGTCGACCTCGCCAACACCGCCGCCGGGCTGGAGGTCGAGCGGTTCGGCGTCGTGTCGATCCCGCTCGAGGAGGTCCTCGTGAGCCTGCTCGAAAAGCAGCATGCCGACCTGGGCAAGCGCCGCGACCTCGACCAGCTCGTCACCGAGATCGCCGCCTACCGCTCGCAGGGGCGGCGGATCGTCTTCACCAACGGCTGCTTCGACATCCTCCACGCCGGGCACGTCAGCTTCCTCCGCCAGGCCCGGCAGCAGGGCGACCTGCTGGTCGTCGGGCTCAACTCCGACGCCTCGATCCGCAAGCTCAAGGGCGCGGGCCGGCCCGTCAACCATGAGGCCGACCGCGTGATGGTGCTGGGCGAGCTGCAGAGCGTCGACTACATCTGCGTCTTCTCGGAGGACACGCCGATCAAGCTGATCCGCGCCGTCCGCCCCGACGTGCTGGTGAAGGGCTCCGACTACACGCGCGACAAGGTCGTCGGCGGCGACTGGGTCGAGAAGCACGGCGGAAAGGTCGTGCTGGCCGACCTCGTCGCGGGGCGCAGCACGACGAACATCATCCGCAAGATCTCCGGCGGCGGCTGATTGGCGAACGCCTCCGGCCGTCCACACCGAAAGGCTTTGCCATGGCCACTTCGTCTCCCACCCATCCCGACCTGCTCCTCTGGTGGAACCGCCCCGCCCCGCAGTGGGACCAGGCCGTGCCTCTCGGCAACGGCCGACTCGGCGCGATGGTCTTCGGCCACGTCCGCTCCGAGCGCATCCAGCTCAACGAGGAGACGCTCTGGTCCGGCGGCCCGCGCGACACCAACAACCCCGACGCCCTCAGGCACCTCCCCGAGGTCCGCAAGCTGCTCTTCACCGGCCGCCCCGTCGAGGCCGAGAAGCTCGCCGAGGCCCACCTGCTCGGCAAGCCATTCAACGTCAAGCCCTACGAAACCCTCGGCGACCTCTTCCTCGACTTCGACCACGCGGGCGACGCCGCCGACTACCGCCTCGAGCTCGACCTCGACCGCGCCATCGCCCGCACGACCTACCGCGTGGGCGACGTCCTCTTCACGCGCGAGGTCTTCGCCTCGGCCGCGGACCAAGTGCTCGTCGTGCGCCTCGCCTCGAGCAAGCCCGGCTCCCTTTCCTTCTCCGCCCGCCTCACGCGCGACAAGGACCTCACCGGCAGCGCCGCCACCGTCCTCCATGGCCTCTCGGACCACTCCACCGCGAAAACCCCCGCCGACCTCGCCCGCGCCGCCGACTCGGGCCTCTGCGAATTCCGCGGCCGGGTCGACGCCGGCAAGGGCCTGACCTTCGCCGCCGCCGCCCACGTCGCCCTCGAAGGCGGGCAGATCACCGCGAAGGACGACCGCCTCACCATCACCCACGCCTCCGCCGCCACCATCGTCCTCGCCGCCCACACCGACTTCCGCGGCGGCGACCCGCACGGCCTGGTCGGGCGCGACCTCGCCCTCGCCGCCCTCCGCCCCATCGACGAGCTCCGCCTCGACCACGTCGCCGACCACCAACGCTACTTCCGCCGCGTCACCCTCGACCTCAACGGCTCCGCCTCTGGCTCCGACTCCACCGCCGCCCGCAACGACCTCCCCACCGACCAGCGCCTCGCGCGCGTGAAAGCCGGCCAACCCGACGTCGGCCTCGAGGCCCAGCTCTTCCACTTCGGGCGCTACCTCCTCATCGGCTCCTCCCGCCCCGGCACGCTCCCCGCCAACCTCCAAGGCATCTGGAACGACAGCTTCACGCCCCCGTGGAGCGCCGACTTCCACCTCAACATCAACATCCAGATGAACTATTGGCCGGCCGAGCCCTGCAACCTCGCCGAGCTGCATGAGCCGCTGGTCGACTTCACCCACACCCTCCTCGAACCCGGGCGCAAGACCGCGCGGACGCATTACGACTGCCGCGGCTTCGTCGCCCACCACCTCACCGACCTCTGGGGCTTCACCACCCCCGCCGACGGCGCCGGCTGGGGCCTCTGGCCGATGGGCGCGGCCTGGCTCTGCCAACACGCGTGGGAGCATTACCTCTTCAGCCTCGACCGCGATTTCCTCGCCCGCAGGGCCTACCCGCTCATCCGCGAGGCCTCGCTCTTCTTCCTCGACTACCTCGTCGAGGACGAGAAGGGGCGCCTCGTCTCGGGCCCGTCCAGCTCGCCCGAGAACCGCTACATCCTCCCCAACGGTCAGGTCGGCTGGCTCTGCATGGGCTCGTCCATCGACTCGCAGATGATCCGCGGATTGTTCACGCAGGCGATCGAGGCCGCGGGCATCCTCGGGCTCGACCCGCAGCTCGTGCAGCAGTTCGACGACGCCCGCGCCAAGCTCCCGCCGATCCAGATCGGCAAGCACGGGCAGATCATGGAATGGTCGGAGGACTACGACGAGGCCGAGCCCGGCCACCGGCACATGTCGCACCTCTTCGCCCTCCACCCCGGCGACCAGATCCATCCGCACGAGCACCCGCACCTCGCCGCCGCGGCCCGCAAGGTCCTCGAGCGCCGCCTCGCCCACGGCGGGGGGCACACCGGCTGGAGCCGGGCGTGGATCATCAACTTCTGGGCCCGCCTGCTCGACGCCGAGAAGGCCCACGAGAACATCGTCGCGCTCTTGGCGAAGTCGACCTCGCCCAACCTGTTCGACATGCACCCGCCGTTCCAGATCGACGGCAACTTCGGCGCGACGGCCGGCATCGCCGAGATGCTCCTGCAAAGCCACGCGGGACAGGCGCAGTTGCTCCCCGCCCTGCCCAAGGCTTGGGCGAAGGGCAGCGTCACCGGCCTCCGCGCGAGAGGCGGCCTGACCGTCGACATGGCGTGGGAGGAAGGCCGACTCACGCGGGCCTCGCTCCGCGCGGCGATCGACGGCAGCCACCGGCTCCGCCCGCCGCACCACCAGAAGATCCTCGCCGCCCTCGACGGCTCGGGGCGCGACGCCCTCACCGGCGGCGACGGAGGCGTCGTCCACCTCAAGGCCCGCCGCGGGGAGAGCTATCGGCTGGTGTTGGGATGACTAGTAGGGTGGCGCTGAGCCGTACCCGGCGAAGCCCACCGGTTGTGGCCACAGTCCTCACGACAAGCGCGTCGTTTGCCCGAAGGCTGCGGCCCTGCGCATCACGATCCATTCGCCGGCTCGGTCGCAGGCTGCGTTGCAGCCGCTGGCCGCGCCTTGGGCGACCTCGGCAGTTGGAGCAACCTCTCATCTTCACCACTTTCCCAGTACCTCAACAGGCACCACTCGTGTGTCGTGGGATCCGGCTCGATCTTGTAGCCATAGCTGGCGTGTCCCCCATGAAATTCGAGGTACATCGACGAATCGTAAACGGAGATGTAATTGGGGCGAAGCCTCCGGAATGACGCAGGGAGAGACGGATTTTTCTCGAACTGATCGCGAAAGATCCAGTCATTCGGGGTGCGCTCATAGAACTCCAAGCAATCCTTCGCCAATTGATCGACACCTACCTCGGCCTCCGCCTGCCTGCGGCCGCTCTCAAATGCTTCGCTCCTCGATCCCCCATAGAAGCAATACCGCACCGCAATAATGGAAACAAGAATCATCAGCGCCGCCGAAACCAGCGACGTCCACGTCCATGGCTTCCTCAGTGCGACGATTGCGAACAAGGCCAACGGAAAAGGCGAAATGAGGGCGAACACCGACCCAGCAAAGTACAAAGCGATTCCTCGGAGTTCCCAAATTTGCCAATCCGCCGTGCGATATCCCGCGGCCCAGCGTGCATGACGCTCGATTCCCTCAATAACTGGAAACAACGCCACCAGTGCGACAAATGCCGCCGTCGCGACCAACCGCCACACGATCGTCCATCGCGTCGGCAACCCCGAATAGGGCGGATGGGTTGAGGATTCGCCGGAAGGGTTCGTGTCCATCGCCAGAGAATACGCCGCAACATTGCTCCGCGCACTCAACGCCCATCGAATTGAATCAATGGCTTTCTGCCTTACTGCCCGCCTATGCTAAGACCGTAGAGCTTTGTTGCGGTCACTCTGCCGATCACGCCTCAGGCGTGGTCGCCCATGTCTCTGGGGCGGTTCACCTCAAAAGGAAGTCCTGCATGAAAACTCGCATGTCGGTGTTGGGCGTGGCGTTGTTGGGTCTGGCGATCGGCGCGTGCGGGCGCTCGGAGCCCGGGACCGCCCCGCAGGCGGCGATGACGGGCGAGGCGGAGAGGGCCGTCGCCGACGCGAAGGCCGCCGCCTCGAAGGCGACCGCGGAGGCCAAGGCCACCGCGGACAAGGCGGCCGCGGACGTGAAGGCAGCCGGCGCCAAGGCCGATGCCGACCGCAAGGCGGCCATGGAGAAGGCCGACGCCGAGGCGAAGCTCACCGCAGACAAGGCGACCGCGGACAAGAAAGCAGCCGACGCGAAGTTGACCGCAGACGCGAAGGAGGCCTCCGCGAAGCTCGACGCCGAGAAGGCCGGCGCGGAGAAGACCGCAGCCGATGCGAAGGCAGCCGCCGACAAGACCGCCGCCGACGCGAAGATGAACGCGGACAAGACCGCCGACGCCGCCAAGGCCGAGGCCGACGCCGCCGCCGCCGCGGCCAAGGCGAAGGAGACGGCGACCCTCTCCGAGAAGGCCAAGTCGCTCCTCGAGCAGGTCGTCCAATACATCAAGGACAACAAGCTCGACGACGCCGACACCACGCTCAAGAAGCTCGACGAGATCAAGGGCTCTCTCCCCAGCTCGCTCGCCGACCAAGTCGACAACGCCCACAAGATGCTCGCCGCCAAGAAGGCCTCGGGCGGCGACGTGGGCGGGGCGCTCAAGGGCTTGATGAAGTGAGGATGTCGGGTAAATGCGGCGGCGCGCAAGCCCCTCTCCCTTCGGGAGAGGGTGGCTGGTACTCCGGCCGGGTGAGGGCGTGGACAACCGGCGACTCCCGTCCAACACGGCAGACGCAAGCGTATCATTGCGCCCGTCCTTTGCCCCACGCCCTCATCCGTCACGGATGAGTACATCCGTGCCACCTTCTCCCGGAGGGAGAAGGGCAGACACAGCCTCGCCCGCGCGGAGCTCCCCGTGCTCTACTCCCAAATGCCCTTCTATCTCCCGCCCCTGCTGGCCCTCAACATCGTCGTCGGGGCCCTGCTCGTGGGCGTGCCCTTCGCGAGCCTGCTCGGGGCGATCGTGATCCGCGCCTGCGCCGCGCTCATGAACTGGGAGGGCCCCAGCTATTGGGAGGCCGTGAAGGCCTCCGCGATCGGCAACGTCATCACCTTCATCTTCTTCTTCAGCTTCTTCCTGGTGATCGGGCGCGGGCGGACCGTGTTGGTGGTCTCCAACGACATCTCCGTCTACGCGCTGCTGATCGGGGCCGTGCTGGGGGGACACGCGGTGGTCTTCGCCAATGTGCTGCGCGACCGCTCGCGCCAGGGCCCGGGCGTGGGCAGGGCGATGTTCCTCGCGCTGGCCTACACGGCCGCGGGGCTGGCGGTGGCCTCGCTGCTGGCGTTCATCAGCATGATCGCCGCGCCGCCGTTGTGAGCCGGAGCGCAGGGCCCGACCAACCCAGAGCGGCCCCGTCGTTTGTTCATCAGCGAAGTTATCCAGCCTTCAGCCCTCAAGAGAGGACGTGCACCGAGCCGGCGGGTTTTCGCGGAGCACCGCTCTGCGCCACCCTGCACGAGGTGCGTCTTGCCGGGGCACGCCGCCCCGCCCGACGGTTACAATCCCGCGTTTCCCGCCCTCGGCCCACCCATGAGTTCCAGCCCGCCGACAACGCCATCCGGAAAATCGCCCGGCGGCCCCTCCGCGCACGATCCCTACGCCGCCCTGCGCATCGACGTCTACCGCCGCTGGGCCGTGGGCTCGCTCTTCTGGACGCTCGGGCAGCAGATGACCGCCGTCGCGGTGAGCTGGCAGGTCTATCTCCTCACCAACTCGAAGACCGCGCTGGGATTGGCGGGGCTCGCTCAGGCGCTGCCGCTGATCTTCCTGGCGATCCCCGCGGGGCAACTGGCCGACCAGTTCAACCGCAAGCGCATCGTGCTCGCGATGGTCGGCGCGATCTCGCTGATCTCCATGATCCTGGCGGTGATCTCCTATCAAGGTTTGGCCTTGCCCGACCACGGCCTGCTGCAGTCGGCCAACGCCGGCCTCGAGAGCATCGCCCGAACCCTCGGCGAGCGCGACAGCCACTTCGACGCGCCGATCGTCCCGCTCCTCTTCCTCCTGCTCCTGCTCGCGGCGACGGCCCAGACCTTCAGCACGCCCGCCCGCCAGTCGCTCCTGCCCGAGATCATCCCGATCGAGCATTTCAGCAACGCGGTGACGTGGCAGTCGAGCGTCTACCAGCTCTCATCGACGGTAGGCCCCGCGCTGGGCGGCCTGCTCCTCTGGCTGCTCGAGGGCAAGCCCTACGCGCTGTCGGTGGTCTACGGGCTCGATGCGCTCTTCGCGATGGTGCTGCTCTTCTCGCTCGCGGGCGTGGCCTACGCCCCGGCGAAGCGCAGCGGCGAGCCGATCTCGCTCAAGACGCTCGGCGCGGGCGTCCACTTCGTCTTTTCGCGCAAGATCATCCTCGCGACGATCACGCTCGACCTCTTCGCGGTCCTGCTCGGCGGCGCGGTGGCGCTCCTGCCGGTCTTCGCGAAAGACATCCTGCACGTGGGCGCGATGGGGCTGGGCATCCTCCGCGCGGCCCCGTCGGTCGGCGCGGTCGTGATGGCGATGGTGCTGGCCCACCGCCCGCCGCTGCGGCATGCCGGGTCGGCCCTGCTCTGGGCCGTCGCGGGCTTCGGCGTGGCGACGATCGTCTTCGGGCTCTCGACGAATTTCTGGATCTCGCTGGTCGCGCTGGCGCTCACCGGCGCGTTCGACAACATCAGCGTGGTGGTCCGCCACACGCTGGTGCAGGTGCTCACGCCCGACGCGATGCGCGGGCGCGTCTCGGCGGTCAACAGCGTCTTCATCGGGTCGTCGAACGAGCTGGGCGCGCTGGAGTCGGGCCTGACCGCGGCGAGCTTCGGCCCGGTCTGGAGCGTGGTGGGCGGCGGGATCGGGACGGTCGCGGTGGTGCTGGTGGTCGCGGCGATCTGGCCTGAGATTCGCAGGCTCGGCTCATTGCACGACGCGCATCGGCATGCGGAGGGGTAGGGGGAGTCCGGGCCGCGAGGATTTTCAATCTGATCAGAGACGGGGACTGTGTCCCCGATTTTCGGGCGAAAGCGGTACTCCGCTCGCACGACTCGTCGGGGGCTTGTGGGTTTCGGGAAGCGGGTGACGCCATCGGCAGAGGCTGTCGATGGGGCATCGACGTAGATTGTGGCGCCTCTGCGTGTGAGGCACGTCGCGCGGGCGGAGTACCGCCTGGCCCGGTCTTCGGACACACAGTGTCCGTCTCTGATCAGACGACGACGCTGCGGGCAGCGAGCGTGCAGACGTTCGCTTCACAACCGCGCGTCGAGCGCTTCGCAGACCGTGTGCAGCAGGAGTTGGTGCCCTTCCTGGATGCGCGCGGTGACCTGCCCGGGGACGATCAATTCAATCTCCGCGCCGCCCCTGCAGGCGCCGCCGTCGCGGCCGTGGAAGGCAATGGTGCGCAGGCCGCCCGCGCGGGCGGCCGCGAGGGCCTCGACGATGTTGGGCGAGTTTCCGGAGGAGGTGAAGACCACCAGCGCGTCGCCTGGCTTGCCCAGGGCCTCGATTTGCCGCGCGAAGAGTCGCTGGGGCGGGTAATCGTTGATGAGCGCGGTGATCAGGCCGTGGTCGGCGGTGAGGTCGATCGCGGGATAGCCGCGGCGCTCGCGGACGTAGCGCCCGACGATCTCGGCGACGAAGTGGGCGCTGTCGCAGGCGCTGCCGCCGTTGCCGCAGGCGAGGATCTTCCCGCCCGAGGCGAGGCAGGCGTGCAGCGTCTCCACGGCCATGGCGACGGGGGCGGCGAGCTGCGCCAGCGCGTCGAACGTCGCGCGGGCCTGCGCGATGTTCGCGGCCAGCAGCCGCGCGGTCTCCTTCGGGGAATCGCCCGTCGATCCGGACTGCGGTGGTTTGCTGCTCATGACGTGGTCTCCTTCGGCCGGGCCCGGAAGCTGCGCAGGAGCCCGCGGGCCGTCAGCCCGGGGAAGGCGGTGGCGAGGCCCAGCACGAAGCGGGCCGCCGGCTGGGGCCAGACCTCGGGCTTGGGGCGGTCCTGCCTCATCGAGCGGACGATCGCGCGGGCGACGGTCTCGACCGTCTGCGTGAAGGCCCCGGGCGTGTTGCCCGCGATCGGCCTGCCCAGGTCGTCGGCCACGCGGTCGAGGAACTCGGTGGTGGTGCCGATGGGGTGGACGGTGGTGACGAAGATGTTCTCGTCGCGCAGCTCGGCGCGGAGGGCCTGGCCGATGCAGTCCTGCGACGCCTTGGTCGCGGCGTAGGCTCCGTAGCCGGGCGGGGCGATCTCGCTGGCGGCGCTGGAGCAGATGAGCAGGTGGCCGCGCCCGGCCTTGCGCATGACGGGCACGGCCGCGCGGATGACGCGCAGCGTGCCGTACACATTGGTCTCGAAGATGGCGCGGAAGTGGGCGTCGGTCGTCTCCATCACCGGGCGGTTGATGCCGTAGCCGGCGTTGGCGAAGGCGGCGTCGAGCCGGCCGAGCTGGGCCACCGTCGCGTCGACGAAGCGCTGCACGTCGTCGTCGCGGGTGACGTCGCAGGCGACGCAGATCGCCCGCCGGCCCATGGCGCGGATCTCCGCGGCGACCTTCTCGAGCTTGTCGACCCGTCGTGCGGCGAGGGCGACGTCCATCCCCGCGCGGGCGCACTCCAACGCGGTCGCGGCCCCGATGCCCGAGCTGGCGCCGGTGATGGCGATGACCTGGCCTGTGAGGTTGCGGGGCATCGCATGAGTGTCGGGGAGAGGGCGCGGAGTGTCCAGCGCGAAGCGGGGCGGGCGGAGGATGCGCTTTGCTCGGTTGAAATCTTGGGCGCGACGCCACTCTGCCCCTCTCCCTCCGGGAGAGGGGCAAACGAGCCGCCGAGCCGAGTGCGGACCGGCGGGCTTGGAGTGCGTTGCGTTCTGCTTATACTCTCTGCCATGAACGACCAAGAACTGATCCGGCGTCTGTGCGAGGCGGCGTTGCTGCGGGGCGAGTTCACCCTCCGCAGCGGCCGCAAGAGCAAGTACTACCTCGACAAATACCTCTTCGAGACGCAGCCCGACATCCTGGCCGCGCTGGGCGAGCGCTTCGGGCGCTTCGCCAAGGGCGGGGCCGACGGCAAGGTCGACCGCCTCGCCGGGGCCGAGCTGGGCGGCATTCCGCTCGTCACGGCCGCGTCGCTGGCGACGGGGCTGCCGACGGTCTTGATCCGCAACCAGAAGAAGGACTACGGCACCGCCAAGCAGCTCGAGGGGAAGCTGAACAAGGGCGACCGCGTGCTGATCGTCGAGGACATCGCAACCACCGGCGGACAGGTGCTCGAGGCGGCCAACGTGATCCGCGACACCGGCGCGGTGGTGGTCCGCATCGTGGCGGTGATCGACCGTCAGGAGGGCGCGCGGGAGAACATCGAGAAGGCGGGCTACGCCTTCTCGGCGCTCTTCACGAAGACGGATTTGGGGATCAATGACTGACGCGTTGCCGGCATTGACTCCTCGATCCGCCCTCAAGGCGGGACGACTTTCCCGATTTCTTTCCGCATGGCGGCGGCGATCTCGTCGGGGTCGGCGTCGGGCCTGCTCCGCATCATGACCTTGGTGATGTTGGCGAGGACCGCTTCGGCGTCGCGCGAAAGCGATCGGGGGTCGCGCCCTTCGAGGAACTCGTCGAGCCACGAGTAGAAGTGCTCCCAGGCGCGGTCGTCGTATCCCAGCGCCAGGAAGAGAACCAGGTCATTCCACGGTCGATTGCACGGGAAGGGGAACCGCGCCTCCGCCCACCGCTGAAACCCGTCAAGAAACGAACGCGTAGCCGGGTTGTCGACCCGCAGGTCCTTCTCGGCGGCGTCGTAACCGTTGCAGAACGCCCCGAGAGCGTCGACAGACGGGCGGCCGAAATACAACGCGGGGCGCTCGCGAAACGGCGGCATCATGATGAACTCGAGCAGTTCGCGGCGGGGTTCTTCGGGAGAGAGGCCTTTGCTGTCGGGAGTGCCACGGATTTGCCCGCGGGCCTCGTCTCGGAATGAAAAATAGAGATCGAACGCCTGCTGCTCGTCGCCCGCCAAGAGGCGCGCGAAGCCGATCACGCTCTGCCTGCAACCGCGTTCCGAAGTCCAACCGAACCGGCTCTCGACCCACTCCTGGAAATTGCCGACCCCCAAGCTCAGCTCGGCGGTCAGGGGTGGCGCACCGCAGCGGTGCCGACCCTCGATGTAACCAAGGACGAAAGGTAGGATGAGATCGACGCTCTTGCGACCCATCCATTCCGGTTGGGCACGCACGCGATCCAACAGCAATTCGAGCGTGCTCATGCCGCAAGGTTCCCGGGCTTGACTCTGGGGCGGAGCCGGCGTGGATGGGATGGGCGTCAACAACAGGGCAGCGTTGCCGGGCTCAGTCGATCGCGTTCACCGGCGCCTGCTCGTCGTGGATGAAGATCGGGTCCGACTCGCCCTCGATGCTCACGTGCCCGTTGGCGTCGACCACGCAGACGGGGATGCGCCCCGCGCGCCAGTCGGCGAGCGGGAAGAGCGGCCAGCGCTGGGCGTGGGTGCGGTCGGGGTCGACGCTGAAGCGGGCCTTGCCCGTGGCGAGGCGGTCGATGACCAGGCGGGGGTAGGCGAGCAGGTAGCCGATGCTGACCACGCCGCGGGGGTAGAAGCAGAGGTTGTTGGTGACGTAGGTGTCGATGAAGCCCAGGCTCTGGTTCTGGGTGTTGCTCATCGTCTGCATGTCCCAGTAGGCCTGGGCCCAGTCGGGGGCGCGCCCGCCGAGGTAGCGGGCGACGTGGTCGCGCCAGAGGTTCTGGCTGATCCAGACGTTTTCCTTGTCGTCGGAGGTGTGCCCGCAGCCGTAGGGGCTGAGCGACTCGCGGAGCGCGTTTTGGATGTCGGTGAAGAGGTGTTGGCGGTCGAGCAGCTCGCCTTGGCCGCAGAGGAGCGGGAGGAGCAGGCCGTTGGCGGTGCTGATGGAGTAGGCGCTCCACCCGGGGACTTCGTCGTAGGGCAGCGGCTCGCCGGTCCAGGCGTTGATGACGCCCTCGCCCGAGCGGTCGCATACGGCGTAGTGGTCGCCCAGCCAGGCCTGCGACTCGATGAGCGGGACGTCGCGCTCGACGACCTTCTGGCACTTCGCGGCGAACTCGGTCCGCCCCGCGCGGGCGAGCAGGTCGCCCGCGGCCCGCAGCGCCGCGACGCGCTTCACGCCCAGGTAGGTCTGCTTGAGCGCGAACTGCGCGGCAGGCCCGGCGTCGTCGAGCGTGTTGGGCGTGCCCTCCGAGGGGAAGCCGGTGAGGTCGCGGTCGGTCCAGATGAGGTACTCGGCCAGCTTCTGCACGATCTCCGCCTGGGTCTTGGCGATGGAGAGGTCGCCCGTCCAGTGGGCGTGGCATTGGAGCAGCAGGAGATAATTGCAGCTCTCCTCGACGGGCATGTCGTGCGGGTATCGCTGCCCGAGGATGGAGACGCCGTGGCCGACGTCGTGGCTGAGGAACGCGCCGCCCGAGGGCTGGTGGGGCTTGGTGTAGACCGCCCACTGGCGGAGCTGGAGCGCCAGCAGCCGGGGCCAGAGTGTGAGGTAGACCAGCGCGACGTTGTATTCGACGTCGACGGTGGAGTGGAAGAAGCAGTTGCCCTCCCAGACGCTGAACCACTCGCCCCCGGCGTTGGGGCAGCCCATGACGTCGTCGCGGTCGCACCAGAAGGTGTTGGAGAGGAAGGCCTGGAAGCTCTGGTTGACCAGGTGGCGTTGGGCCATGCGCAGCGGGGTCTGGTCGACGGCCCGCTCGAACCGGCGGGACTGGGTCAGGCGGTCGTCGCGCGAGGAGACGGCCTCGTCCATGACGGCGGCCAGGCTGTCCCAGTGGCGGAGGTAGCGGAAGCGGGCGGTGGGGGCCTTTTCGTCGGTGCCGAAGGTCAGGATCGGGTCGCCGCAGTAGGCGCCCCAGACCAGCCGCCACTTCACGCCGCTGGCGATCTCGGTGACGGGCAGCGTGAGGGTGAGCCCCTTGCCGTCGAGGTCGGGGATGCAGCCGGGGTTGAGGCTGACGATGCGTTCCTTGACGTCGACGAAGCGGTCGTCCGTTGGGGCGGGGTCGTGCGGGTCGACCCAGTGGATCTTGGGCTTGAGGGAGCTGCGGTAGGCCAGGTCGATCTGCCCGCCGCCGGCGCAGGGGTTCTGCGGGTCGGTGGGGGCGGAGGCGGAGATCTGGGTGTCGTCCCGGTTGAGGCGGATGAAGAGCTTGACGTTCTCGGGGGTGGGCCCGGCGTTGGGGAGCCAGCGGAAACGCGGCGCGGGGCTGACGCGCATCTCCAGGTAGAAGGCCGGCATGAGGCAGAGCTTCTCGTCCTGCGGGTAGAAGACGCTGTGGACGTTGAATTCGAAGCGGAGCTTGTATTTCTCGCTGAACCCGCGGTAGGTGATGGAGTTGACGCGCTCGAACTGCTCGCAGTTGGCGAGTTCCACGCCGCGGGTGGTGAAGGGAAGGACGCGCTCGGTGCCGTCGGGCTCGACCAGGCCGACCATCAGGTCGAGGGGCTGGTCGAGGAACCGCCCCAGCGCCGAGTGCATGACGCGGCGCTTGTAGGGTTCGAAGAGGAGGTTGAACCGGCTGCCCAGTCGGGCGATGGTCCAAGTCATCAACTGCATGAGCACCCACCCTCAGGGACGAGACCAAGGGCTATTGTGCGGCAAGGCGGGCCCGGCGTAAAGAGCAGGTTGCGGGAAGTGAGCGGGCACGACGCCAAGAAGTCGTAAATCATCGTTCAGATACGGGTTGTCGAGGCGGGGGCGTCCTGGGCGGGCAAGGTGCGGGCGAGGCGGGCGACGACCGCGGGGACGATCTCCAAGGCGCGGTCGATCTCGGCCTCGGTCGTCAGCCGGCTGAGCGAGAAACGGACCGACCCGTGGGCGATGGCGGGGGGGATGCCCATCGCGAGCAGGACGGGCGAGGGCTCGAGCGACCCGCTGGAGCAGGCGGCCCCGGCCGAGGCGCAGAGGCCGCGCTCGCTCAGGCCCAGCAGGATGGCCTCGGCCTCGAGGCGCGGGAAGCCGAGGTTGGCGGTGTTCCACAGCCGCGGGGCGGGGGAGATGGTGGGGGGGACGGCGTCGGAGTGGATGACATCGGAGTGAATCGTCGCGTCGGGCATCAGCGGGCGCAAGACGGCGATCACGCCGCGCTCGAACCGCTCGCGCAGGCGCAGCAGTCGGTCGATCGCGTTGACGTCGGCGAGGAAGGCCACGGCCCGCTCCGCGGCGACGCCCAGCCCGACGATCGCTGGGGCGTTCTCCGTGCCCCCCCTGCGGTCGCGCTCCTGGGGTCCGCCGAGGTTCTGCGGCTCGAGCCGGACGCCCGTGCGGATGAAGAGGGCCCCGACGCCCTTGGGCCCGTGCAGCTTGTGGCCTGAGAGGGTGAGCAGGTCGACGCCCGCGGTCTTGACGTCGACGGGGATCTTCCCGACCGCCTGCGTGGCGTCGGTGTGGAAGAGGACGCGGGCCTTGGGATTCGCCTGACGGTGAGCGCGGACGACGTCGACCAGCGCCGCGATCGGCTCGACCACGCCCGTCTCGTTGTTCGCCCACTGCAGGCTGACCAGCACCGTCGCGTCCTCCTTCGCGTGCTCGGCCAGCGCGCGGGCGAGGTCGCCCGGCTGGACAAGCCCCGCCAAGTCGACCGGGAGCCGGACGACTTCGACGCCGCTGCGGCGGAGGAACTCGCCCGGCTCGCGGATGGCGGAATGCTCCAGAGCGGTAGTGATCAAGACGCGCCGGGGGCGGGCGGGGGGCGGCGGCGGTGACGTCGTGGCCGGTTCGCCTTCCTTGCCCGCGGGCGGCGCGAGCGCGGGGCCGAGCAGGCCGCGGAGGGCGAGGTTGTTGGATTCGGTTCCGCCGGAGGTGAAGACCAGCTCGCGGTCGCGGCAACCGATGAGCGAGGCGACGCTGGCCCGGGCGAGTTCGACGCGCTGCCGCACCGCCTGCCCGAAGCGGTGGACGCTCGAGGGGTTGGCCCAGAGCGTCTCCTCGATCTCGTGCGCCGCGGCGAGGACCTCGGGGAGAGGCTGGGTGGTGGCGTTGTTGTCGAGGTAGATCCAGGACATGCGGCCATTCTAGCGCGCGGGAGGGGCGATCGTTCCCCGCGGCGAGGTCTCAGACCTTGATCAGATCTTGATGACCTGGCGCAGGCGCGTCAGGGCCCGGCTGAGCGTCGGGCCGATGGAGTTCTGCGGGATGCCCGTGAGTGTGGCGATCTCGCGGTACTTGCGCCCTTGGAGGAAGAAGAGGTTGACCACGGTGCGCTCGCGCGGGGTGAGCTGGTCGAGCGCGGCGGCGAGGTCCTCGATGGGCAGGTCGGCGGGGACCGGGGCGGCCGCGGGTTCGACGCCCGGGGGTGCGTCGGAGAGCGAGAGCGTGTGCCGGCGGCGGCGCATGATGTCGATCGAGCGGTGGTGGGCGAGGACCTGCAGGGTCGGGAGCAGGCTGTTGCGCTCGAGGCAGTCGCGGACGACCTTGTGGTCGTTCTCCACCAGGTTCTTCCAGACCTCGGCGATGGCGTCCTCGCAGTCGGACCGCTCGGGCCGCACGCCGTAGCCCTGGAACGTCCGCCGCGCGACGGCCAGGAGGAACGGCGAGTAGCGCTCGATCATCTCGCGCCATCCCCCGGCTTCGCCCTTGAGCAAGCGTCGGAGCAGTTCCGGAATGTCTTCCTGGGAGTCTCGGGACACAGAAGCGTAGTTATACCCGGGCGGCGTGCCCGAAGGCGCGCCCGGCGCAGCGCGGCGGTCGGGGCTCCTGTTGCCGATGTTTTCGGACCGGCGCGAGGCGCGCGGAGTCGGCGCCGCCGGCGCTTTCGCGGGCGCGGAAGGGGCGGGGGCCTCGATGGCGGTCTGGGGCGTGGTCACCACTCGAACACCCCGAACAGCGCGGGGTGGTGGAAGTTGCGGGTCTTGTCGTAGACCAGGAACCACGTCTGCAGTTGGTCGTCCGCCTTCTGTCCGCGGAAGTTCCGGCAGAAATTCACCGCCCACTTCGAGCCCTTGGGCGGCACGCCCCCGAGCTTGTCGAACGGCACGAGGATCTCGCAGACCCAGTTGCCCGCCTGCTTGTTGATCGTCGTCTTGACCTTCAGGTCGACCGGCCAGGCGTGGACGCTCTCGGGCTTGTCGTAATACGCCGTCCAGTAGGCGCCGTGGGCGTTGACGATGATCTGGTTGTAGTCGGCCCGGCGGAACTTGGTGTCGAGGAAGATCTCCACCGAGTCGTCGAGGATGATCTCATGGGCGCTGTTCTGCGCGCCCGAGGTGTCGTTCTGGTGCCAGTGGGCGAGGATCTGGTCGACGTTGGGGTCGACGCAGAGGAAGGAAATGTAGAGGTACTTCCGCCCCCCCTCCTCGGCGGTGCCGACGTAGCAGAAGGTCGCGGGGTTGGCCTCGGGGGGCGTGCCCGGGCCGTGGAGGCGGAACCGCCCGCTCTTCCAGGAGACGGAGATCTCGTCCTCGGTGATCTGCCCGTCGAGGACGATGCCCTTGCCGGGCCCGGCCTTGCCGCCCGTGCCGGCCCCCGCGGCGGCGCCGGCCCCGCCCGCGCCGGGGGCGACGGCGACCGGATCGGCGACGGCCAGCGCGCCCAGCGATTCGGGCAGCCGCGCGACCGGGACGCGGTTGCCGTTGTATTGCTCGTACTTCACCGGCGAGGGGCGATACGCGGCGATGTCGGCCAGCGCCTGGCTGGGCGCGCCGGTCAGCGCCCCGGGCACGGGCTTGGCGACCTTCTGCTGGGAGAGCTCGTTCGCGTAGCGCATCGACGTCGCGTTCGCCGCCGCGGCGACGTTGTCCGTGCGGACTCCGCCCGCGGTGCCCTGGCCCAAGTCGGCCGGGGCGGCGGTCTGCTCCGCTTGGGCGACGACGGCGCGCCTCACCGCGGCCCCGCCCGCGAGCGTCTGGGCCGCGGGACGGACGTCGGCCCGCTCGGTCGAGGCCAGCCCGACCACCAACGCGCCGAGCTGTGGCCCTGCGTCGACGTTCGCCGGGGCCAGCACGGGCGGTGGCGGGGGTGCGGCCGGGGGAGCGTCGGTCGGCTTGAGCGTGTCGGCGGCCATCGCCTCGATCGCGGGCGTCTCCAGCGGCTGGAGGTCTGCCGGGACGGGCGCGGGCGCCTCGGCGGAGTTGAACGCCTTGCGCTCCACGCTCTTCAACGATTTCGATCCCGCTCCCGAGAGCGTGGGCTTGGGGGCGAGGCTGACCTCGACCGGTCCCTGCACCGCGCTGGAGACGAACTTCTGCTCGCCGCGGAAGAGGAGCGACGTGAGCAGGAAGAGCGCCAGCAGCAGCCCGCAGAGCGCGGCCTTGCGCCCGCGGATCCGGTCGCGCCAGGTCGGCAGCCCATTGAGGAAGCCCGCGGGGATCGGCTGGCGGTCGAGCAGGCGGGCGCAGACATCGTCGACGCGGGTGTCGGTGCGCTGCGGGCGGGCGGCGACGGCGCCGTTCTCGAAGTGGAAGCGGTGGCACCCGACGGAGATCACGTCGCCGAAGGCGAGGCGCTCGCGCCGGGCGTGGTTGTTGTTGACGAAGATGCGCGCGCCGGGCAAGGCCTCGAGCAGCCAGACGTTGGGCGGGACGTCGTCGTTCTCGCGCTCGCGACCGAGGCGGATCTGGAAGGCCTTGCGGGGCACGAGCGGGTCGTGCACCACCAGGTCGCAGTCGAGCGCCGAGCCCACGAGGATCTCGCGCCGGTCGGTGAGGATCTCGCAGGCCTTGATGCCCGCGACGGAGCCGCGGAGCTCGACCATGGCGGTCGGCGCCGGGGCGTTCGCGGCGAGGGGGCTGGCGGCGCTGCGGGTCATCATTGGCTCCGGGGCGCCTGCGCGCCCAGGGTCAGCAGCGAGAAGTGCGGGAAGCCCGCGTCGCGCACGGCGTCCATGATCGAGATCACGTCCTGGTACGGCGTCGCCTTGTCGATGCGGATCTCGACGCGCGGGTTCTGCGCCGGGTCGGCCGCGGTGCGCATCGCCTGGCCCAGGTGGACCAGCTCGCCCACGTCCGTCCCGTTCACCCGCAGCTCGGTCTTGCCCTCGTTCTGGCGGAAGCTCACCACCAAGGCCGACTGCTCGGCCGCCTTCGCGGCGCTGTTGGAGCTGGGCAGGTCGAGCTGGATCTGGTTCGGGCGCGAGAAGTTCGAGGCCAGGATGAAGAACAGCAACAACTGGAACACCACGTCGATCATGGGGTTCATGTTGATGTGCGTCTCGCCCAGCTCGTGCTTCTTGTATTTACTGAGCATGGGCCCGCTCCTTGAGTCCGACGACGACGGGCGCGACGGCCGAGACCGAGCCGGCGGCGTGCGGGGCGGAGTGGGCGTCGGGCGCGTGGCGGGCGGCGGCGGGGATCGATCCGGCGACGTTGGTGCCGCGCTCGGTCCAGTCGCGGACCTCGAGCAGGTAGAGGTCGAGGTGGTGGAGCATGATGTTGATCT
This sequence comes from Planctomycetota bacterium, assembly GCA_026386955.1. GTDB lineage: Bacteria > Planctomycetota > Phycisphaerae > Phycisphaerales > Phycisphaeraceae > JAPLMQ01. The sequence continues at coordinate 56,629 of JAPLMQ010000302.1, read as the reverse complement.
TGCGGCGGATGTGCTCCTGCGCGACGTAGGCGGGCACGGCGATCATCAGCCCGGTGAAGGTCGTCACCAGCTTGGTGTAGATGCCGCCCGCGAACATGCGCGGGTCCATCGTCGCGCTGGCCTCGATGGTCATGAAGATCATGATCATGCCCTGCACCGTGCCCAGCAGGCCCAGCAGCGGGGCGATCTGGATCATCGTCGAGAGCCACCCGCGCGAGCGCTCCAGCGAGGCCATCTCGCTGAGGATCTCCTTCTCCGTCGCCCGCTCGACGTCGGTCTGCCCCGCCTGCACGCGCAGGAGGCACTCCTGCATCACGCGCCCGACGATGCCCTTGGTCCGGGCGGCGAGCACGATCCCGCGCTCCAGGTCGTTCTCCTTCAGCGCCGACTTGAGCTCGAAGTGGAAGCGGTCCCAGTCGAGCATGTTCTCGCGCAGGAAGAGGAGCCGTTCGATGATCAGGCCGAGCGTCACCACGGCGACGACGGCCAGGGGGATCATGAAGAACCCGCCCTGCACGCCCAGGTGGATGAGTTTCTGGATGGTTTCCATGGGTCAGGACCCTTTCGCAAACGGTTGAGGCGGACCGGTGGGAGGCGCGGAGAGGCTTATTTCTTGCTTGGTTCGGGCTTGGCTGGCTCAGGCTTGTTCAACTCGGCGATGCGGTTGGTCGCCCGCTCGCGCCACGGGGCGGAGGCGGGCGAGACGGGCGCGGCCAGGACTTCCTGGAACTTCTTGACGGCGGCTTCCTTCTCGCCCAAGGCGGCGAAGCACTCGGCCTCGCCGCACGCGGCCGCATCGGGCCATTCGTTGTAGGGGTAGGCCGAGAGGACGGTCTCGTAAGCTACCATCGCGTCGGTGTAGCGCTCGCTCACGCGCAGGGCCTCGCCCTGGCAGAAATAGATGATCGCGGGGGCGAGTGTGGCGCCCGAGGCCTTGGGGTCGAGCTTCATCTCGGCCTTCGTGAAGTCCTCGGCGAGCTTGGCGGCGAGGGCGGCCGCCTCCTTGTGCTGCCCCGCGGCGAGCTGGGCTTGGAGGACCATCGCCCCCAAGGTGTAGCGGCGGGCCTGCTCGGGAGGCGTGGTCTCCAGCATCGCGGCGACGCGCTTCGCGGCCTTGGCGTCGAGCGGCTTGCCCGCGGCAATTCGGCGCACCGAGGCCGCGGCGGCGTCAAACGCGGCCTCGTCCTTCGCGGCCGCCATCTGGTCGAGATAAAGCCCCAGGCCCGAGTCGCCCGCGCCGCTCTGGAGCTGCGCGCCGGCGAGGTTCGCGTCGACCGCCGCGGCATACGCGGCCGGGAGCTTGGCCTTGTTCTCGCGGGCGACGGCGTACCACTTCGCCGCTGAGGCGCGGTCGTTGGCCTTGTCGTACGCCGCGGCGGTCTCGTAGGCGTAGCCCGGCGAATCGGAGAAAGACTTGTAGAGCGCCTCGTAGCGGGCCGCGGCGTCGGGGAACTTGTTGGCGGAGAAGAGGGCCCGGGCCCACATCTCGCGCAGCGGCCGGGCGAGCTTGTTCTCCGAGCCTGCCAGCGTGGCCGCGGCGGCGCACTGCTCCGCCACGCCCGCGAAGTCGTTCGCCGCGAGCAGCACCCGCGCGAGCCGGTCGCGCAGGTCGCCTTCGTCCTCGACCTTTCCGCCCGCCAGCGCCTGCTTCCACGCGGCGGCGGCGTTGGGGTAGTCCTTCTGCAACGCATAGGACTGCCCCAGCAGCGGGAGCGTCTTGCGGAGCAGCTCGGCGTCGGGCTTCGCCGCCACCAGCGCGGCGAAGGCCTTGGCGGCCGCGGCGTTGTCGTTGAGCTTCTGCAGCAGCACCGCGCGGTTGAACATCGCCTCGTCGAAGGCGTTCTTGCCCAGGGCCGCGGGCGCCTTGGCGTCGGCGGCGAGGGCGTCGTAGGCCGTCCGCGCCTGCGCCTGGTCCCCGCGCTCCAGCGCGGCCGAGGCGAGCAACAGCCTCGCCCGGCTGGCCTCGTTCGCGGCGGGGCGGCGCTTGAGGAACTCGTCGAGCAGCTTGCCCGCGTCGTCGCCCTTGCCGGTCTGCTTGAGCGCGTCGTAGTAGATCATCGTCGACGGGCCGTCGTTCTCGCCCGCCTGCAGGATGGGGAAGTCGTCCTTCATCGTCGCCAGGATGCCCTTGCGGTCGCCCTCTTCGGAGAGGGCGAAGAGGCGCATGTAGAGCGCCTTGGGCAGTTGGTCGGGCGGGAGCGTTGCCCGGCCCTCCTCGACGGCCTTGATGATCTTCTTGCGGTCGCCGGTGGCGACGGTGCGCAGGCGGATCAACGACACCTGCGAGAGGAGGCGCTGCTGGTCGGCGGGGGGAAGCTGGCGGATGGCGCGCTCGGCGTCGTCGAGGGCCTTGCCCGCCTCGGCCTGCGCGCCGTTCTCCAGGAGGCACTCCGCCAGCGCGACGTGGGCCGCGGGCGGGGCCGGGGGATCTTTGAGCCCCGCCACGGCGATCTTCAGCGGCGCGGCGGCGTCTTTGAGGCGGTTGAGCTTGATGAGCGATTGCCCGCGGGCGAAGGAGGCCCGCGCCGCCAGCGGACTGTTGGCGGGGACCTTCTGCGCCTCGGCCTCGGCCTCGGCGAACCGCCCCAAGGCGAGCAGCGCCTCGGTGCGGGTCAGCGCGACCACGTCGGGCGCCACGCCCACCACGCCGTTGGCCGACTGCGCGATCAAGTCAGCATGCATGCCCAGCCGCAGCGAGAGGTCGAAGAGCTTGGGGGCGAGCGGGGCCGCGTCGGCGCCCGCGGCGATGGCCGCCTTGTAGGCCGCGAGCGAGCCCTTGTCGTCCTTCTGGGCGTAGAGGCTCTCGGCGAACATCAGCGCGAGGTTCTTCTTGTTCGCCGGCGTGAGCTTCGCCTGGTCGACCGCCGCGTAGCCCTTGACCACGGCCGCGGCGTCGCCCTTGGCGTAGTCCATGTAGAGGATCGAGACCCGGGCCGACTGCGTTTCGGGGGCGGCGGGATATTTCGCCACGACGTCCTCGAACGCCGCCCGCGCGTCGGCGGCCTTGTTCCCCTTCTCCAGCGCCAAGCCCCGCGCGTACAGATAGCGGGCCTTCATCTCCGGAGGGAGCTCCAGCTTCTCGCGTTCCTGGATCTTGGTGATCGCGGCCTGCCACTGGCCCGCGTTGTAAAGGCTGACGACGACGTTGTAATGCGCCTCCTCGGGGTCTGCACCGAGTGCCGTAGCGGGCGCCAACATCAAAAGTCCAGCCAGGAGCGCTGCCGTGCGCCTCCGACGTGGTCGCATCCTACTTCTCCAGCAGTTCGATGCTCGGGGGCTCGTCGCGAAGCACAGCCTTCTTCCCGGCGCCGACCAGCATCTCGCCGCGGGTGTTCTTGACCAGGACCATGCCCTCAAGAACCTCGACGACGACCGCCTGGACCTTCGCCTGCGACTTCTGCGGCTCCTTCACGGCACCCCCGTTCTCGAACACGGTGACCGACTCGTTGCGCGACGTCACCGTGAACTTCGTCCCCACCACGGTGACCTGCCCCAAGGGCGTCAGCACACGGAAGCTGTGCCCGCTCTTCTGGTGCGTCACCGCGGCGGTGATCCGCCCGTACTGCAGGTCGATGGTCATGTCGCCCGAGAGCGACCGCTGCACCGCGAGGCGCGACTGCGGGTCGATCGTCAGCCGCGAGCCGTCGGGCAGCGCGGCCGTGGTCTCTTCGCGGGCCTCGATCACCGTCCCTTGCGGGATCGTCTCGTTCTTCGCCAGGTTGCTCCCGCTCGGGGAGATCGTCACCGCGCCGGTGTCGATGTGGCTCCCGCCCAGGTAGGGCTGGATCGCCAGCCAGGTCACGCCCGCGGCGAGGACCGCGGCGGCGGCGATGCCCAGCTTCCAGGCGGTGCTGAACCGCGGCTTGCGCGGGAAGGGGATCGGCGCGGGGGCCGAGGCCTCTTCGCTCGCGGCGATGAACCGGTTGATGACGATCGAGTCGGGCTGTTGCACGCCTTCGAGCAGCACCTCGAAGCCCTCAAGGCAGAGCGGGCAGGCCGAGACGTGCAGCGGCATCTCCCACGAGCCGGGGTTGGGGCCCATGGCGTCGGCCTGGCGGGCCTTGACGAGCGCTTCGAGCTCGCCAAGAGTCAGGTGCGGCTCGGCCACCTTCGTGGCGGCTGCGACGGCGACGCCAAGCTGGCGGATTTCCGCTGCAGCGGCCTGGGCCGCGGGAGTAGGGGCGACGCCTTCGGAAGGCGACGCGTCTTGCTCTCCCTCGCCGAGGGCCCCCGCGGTGCGGAGACGTTCGAGGAGGGGATCGGGGGGAGTTGAATCGATATGGCTCATGGCTGTCTGGGACCCGCCGTCGCACTCGACGAAGGGAAGGAAAATGGGGCGGGCTCTCTCTTCCCGCAGGTGTTTCTGCGAGGAGAAGGCCTGCATTCGTACAGGAAGTTTCGCGAAAACGCCATCCCGGAGGCGTTTTTCGCCGCCGCCCGCCTCCGATTGATCGGGTGGCGAATCGTTTCAAGCCCCATTTCAGGCGGGAGATATAGCGTCGCCGGCGAAGGTCCTAAAATATCGCGGCTGCACCCCCGGAACCGGGTCCGCAAAGAGTTATATGTCACGTGGAAGAGGGCATTGTTAGCCGGAAGCGCAAGCGACGGGACGGGGGTGAAGCAATTCTCTCCCTGGCAAGAACTCGCCGCATGCGTCCATTGAACTCTCTTCGCAAGCACAGGCCAGGCCGTGGATTGCCGCACCCCTGTCCCGTCGCTTGCGCTTCCGGCTAACAAGACAACTCGACTCCCGCCTTCGACTGCCAATGCGGCAACTTCAACCCGGGCTGGCGATGATTTTGTCAGCCGCGACGCCTGAATCACCCGGCAAACCGGCTTAGCTCCCATACGATTCACGGCGCAGCCTTTGCGTTGGTCAACGGTCTGAATCCCTGCCGGGGGTTTCCCGGCTGCCTGGGAGGGCGGGTGGGCCGCCAGCATCATGCCTTTGAAGTATGAAGACTATTACAAGGTGCTGGGCGTCGTGCGGACGGCGAGCCAGAAGGAGATCCAGCAGGCCTACCGCAAGCTCGCGCGGCAGTTCCACCCCGACATCAACAAGGCCAAGGACGCCGAGGCCCGCTTCAAGCAGGTCAACGAGGCCAACGAAGTCCTGGGCGACCCCGAGAAGCGCAAGAAGTACGACGAGCTCGGAGCCGACTGGCAGTCCGGACAGGAGTTCCGCCCGCCCCCGGGTTGGGCCGGCCAAGGCGGCCAAGGCGGCCGGCCGCGGACGCGAGGCGGGGCCCACGCCGACGGGCAGGGCTTCCACTTCGAGGGCGGCAACTTCAGCGACTTCTTCGAGCAAATGTTCGGCGGTCGGGGCGGGAACGCCAGCGCGCGAGACATCTTCGGCAACATGGGCGGCGGAATGGGCGGCCAGCCCGGCGACGACGAGGGCCACACCCAGGAATCCGAGCTCCCCATCTCGCTCGAGGACGCCTACCACGGCGCGACCAAGGGCATCACGCTGCGCGACCCGGCCGACGGCTCGACGCGGAACCTGCAGGTGAAGATCCCCGCCGGCGCGACCGACGGCACCGTCATCCGCCTCGCGGGCCAAGGCGGGCGCTCGCACCCCGGCGGCCCCGCGGGCGACCTTCGGCTCAAGCTCCGGCTCGCCGCGCACGACCGCTTCAAGGTCGAGGGGCACGACTTGGTGCTCACGCTGAACATCTCCCCTTGGGAGGCCGCGCTGGGCGCGAAGGTGTCCGTCGCCACGCTCGACGGCTCCGTCACCCTCACGCTCCCGCCCGGGAGCCAGTCCGGCCAGCGCCTGCGCTTGAAGGAGCGCGGGCTCCCGCAGCGCGGCGGGGCCCGGGGCGACCTCTACGCCGTCCTCCGCGTGGCGGTGCCCAAGCCTTTGAGCGATGTGGAACGCCGTTTGTTTGAGGAACTGCAGAAGGAATCGAAGTTCGACCCGCGGGCGTGACGCCGAGGATGTTGTCCAAGGCGCCACTGACCCGGAACCAAAGTCCGCAGAGGGAGCCAGCCGTGGATTTCAATCGCCTCACCCAGAAGTGCCAGGAAGCCGTCCACGCCGCGCAGGCGATCGCCGTGCGTCGCGGGCATCAGGCCGTCGACACCGAGCACCTGCTGCTCGCTCTCTGCCAGCAGGAAGGCGGGCTGGTCCCGCGCCTGCTTGAGCGACTCGAGCGCCCCGCCGACGTGGTGGTGGCGGAGCTGGAGCGCGACCTCGACCGCCGGCCGAAGGTCAGCGGCCCGGGCACCGACGCGAACCAAGTCCACCTCACGCAGGAGGTCAACCGCGTCCTGGTCGACGCCGAGGCCGAGGCCAAGCGGCTCAAGGACGAGTACATCTCCGTCGAGCACGTCGTGCTGGCGATCTTGAAGCCCGGGCACGCCTCGCCCGCGCAGAAGATCCTCACCGGGCTGGGCGTGACGCGCGACAAGTTCCTCGAGGCCATGACGCAGGTGCGCGGCAACCAGCGCGTGCAGAGCAACAACCCCGAGCAGACCTACGAGGCCCTGCAGCGCTACGGGCGCGACCTGGTCGTCGAGGCCCGCACGGGCAAGCTCGACCCCGTCATCGGGCGCGACAGCGAGATCCGCCGCGTCGTCCGCATCCTCTCGCGCAAGACCAAGAACAACCCCGTCCTCATCGGCGAGCCCGGCGTGGGCAAGACCGCCATCGTCGAGGGGCTCGCCCAGCGCATCGTCCGAGGCGACGTGCCCGAGGGGCTCAAGGACAAGACCATCTTCTCGCTCGACATGGGCGCGCTGATCGCCGGCGCGAAGTTCCGCGGCGAGTTCGAGGAACGCTTGAAGGCCGTGCTGAATGAAGTGAAGCAGTCCGACGGGCGCATCCTGCTCTTCGTCGACGAGCTGCACACCATCGTCGGCGCCGGCAAGGCCGAGGGGGCGATGGACGCCGGCAACATGCTCAAGCCCATGCTCGCCCGGGGCGAGCTGCACTGCATCGGCGCCACGACCCTCGACGAATACCGCCTGCACATCGAGAAGGACGCCGCCCTCGAGCGCCGCTTCCAGCCCGTCACGGTCGACCCGCCCAGCGTGGAGGACACCATCTCCATCCTCCGTGGGCTCAAGGAGCGCTACGAGATCCACCACGGCGTCAAGATCCTCGACAACGCCCTGGTCGCCTCGGCGGTGCTCTCCAACCGCTACATCACCGAGCGCTTCCTCCCCGACAAGGCGATCGACCTGATCGACGAGGCCTGCGCCATGATCCGCACCGAGATCGACTCCATGCCCGCCGAGCTCGACGAGGCGACCCGCCGCGTCATGCAGCTCGAGATCGAGGAGGCCTCGCTCAAGAAGGAGAAGGACAAGGCCAGCCGGGACCGGCTCGAGGCGCTTCGCAAGGAGGTCGCCGACGTCCGCGCCAAGTCCGACGCGATGCGGGCCCAGTGGGACAACGAGAAGGCGGCGCTGGAGAAGGTGCAGGGGCTGCGCGAGAAGCTCGACGAGGCCCGCACCAAGCTCGCCGAGGCCGAGCGGAAGTACGACCTCAACAAGGCCGCCGAGATCAAGCACGGGCTCATCCCCGACTTGACCGCCACCCTCGCCGCGGAGGAGAAGAAGCTCTCCGCCAAGCAAGTCGGCCCGCGGCTGCTGCGCGAGCAGGTGACCGAGGAAGAGATCGCCCAGATCGTCTCCCGCTGGACGGGCATCCCCGTCTCGCGCCTCGTCGAGGGCGAGCGCGAGAAGCTGCTCCGGCTCGACGAGATCCTCCACGAGCGCGTCATCGGGCAGGACGAGGCCGTCCAGCTCGTCGCCGACGCCATCATCCGCGCCCGCGCCGGCATCAAGGACCCCCGCCGGCCCATCGGCTCGTTCATCTTCCTCGGCCCCACCGGCGTGGGGAAGACCGAGCTCGCCCGCGCCCTGGCCCACACCCTCTTCGACTCCGAGGAGAACATCGTCCGCATCGACATGAGCGAGTACATGGAGCGGCACAACGTCAGCCGGCTCATCGGCGCGCCCCCCGGCTACGTCGGCTACGAGGAGGGCGGCCAGCTCACCGAGGCCGTCCGACGGAAGCCCTACAGCGTCGTCCTCTTCGACGAGATCGAGAAGGCCCACCACGACGTCTTCAACGTCCTGCTGCAGATCCTCGACGACGGCCACGTCACCGACGCCCAGGGGCGCACCGTCAGCTTCAAGAACACCGTCATCATCATGACCAGCAACATCGGCTCGCAGTTCCTGCTTGAGGACACGCTGCGCGGCGGGAAGATCTCCAACTCCGCCCGCGAGTCGGTCATGTCGGCCCTGCGCTCGCACTTCCGCCCCGAGTTCCTCAACCGCGTCGACGACGTCGTGCTCTTCAAGCCCCTCACGCTCAAGGAGATCACCCGCATCGTCGACCTGCAGGTGGACGACATCCGCAAGCGCCTCGCCGACCGGCAGATCAAGCTCGAGCTCACCTCCGAGGCCAAGGAGCACATCGCCGAGGCGGCCTACGACCCGGTCTACGGCGCCCGCCCGCTGAAGCGTTACCTGCAGCACGAGCTGGAGACCCGCATCGGCCGGGCGATCCTCAAGGGGCAGGTGAACGACGGCGCGACCGTCCGCGTGGCGACGGAGGACGGCCACCTCGCGGTGGAGACGCACAACCCCGAGCCGCAGCCGGCGGGGTGAGATGAAGCGCTTGTCGGACTTCTGTATCTTCGTGGATCATGGCGAGCGAAGGGACCGAACATTCCAAGCAGATAACCGCCGCTGGTCGCGAGATCCTGCGGCCAATGGGCCTCATCCAAAAGGGCCGGTCACGGACTTGGCTTGATGATCGCGGATGGTGGGTTTGCGTGATCGAGTTCCAACCCAGCGCATGGGCTCGCGGCAGCTATCTCAATGTTGGCTGCATGTGGCTGTGGGGCGTGAACGATTCCATTGCATTTCACGAGGGCTACCGCGTCCAGCCGTTCTCGGGGTTTTTGGATAGGTTCCAATTTGAGCCCGAAGCCACGAGGTTGGCGAAGCGGGCGGCGAAGGAGGTCAAACGCTATCGCGCTCAATTCGCGAGCGCGAGCCGCCTTTCGGATTTCTATGGGTCGAGATGGACGGCAAAACTGACGGATTGGAAGGTGTTTCATGCCGGTGTCGCGTCGGCAATCGCGGGGCGATCAAAGGAATCGATCCGGTACTTTGATCGGTTTCTTGCGATAGAGAACAAAGTGTCGGAATGGTTGCCTATTGCACAAGCCGATGCGGAGCAGCTGAGGCAATTAGCAATTGACCCGGTCAGGTTCCGGGAACAGATTGCAGAGCGAATCCGCCGTAAAAGGGCGGCTCTGAAATTGCCGAGTATCGACGCTTTCGATTTTGATGGCGTCAAGCAGCCGTGAAATTGATGAGGACGTTTCCGGGTGCCAGACGTTGCCGTACTCGTATCGTGTGTCTTCATCCCTACTGTGGTGCCACGCCCATCGAAACATGTCCTCACCCGCCGCTCCAATCCGTGACCACCTCCTCCTCGCCGTGCGCCAATTCGTCGATCGGGCCCGCGTCATCCCCGGAGTCCGCCGCATCGCGTTGATCGGCTCACTCGCCACTGCGAAGCCGGATCCCAAGGACGCCGACGTCCTGGTCTGGTTCGACGACGACGCGGACCTCGCGCCGTTGGCGGACGCGGGCCGGAAGCTCAAGGGCACGACGCAGCAGCGGAACCACGGAGCCGACGTCTTCATCGCCAGCGCCGCGGATGGGCGATACGTCGGCCGCACCTGCCGTTACCGCGATTGCCAGCCAGGCATTCGCATGTCCTGCCGCACGCCGACCTGCGGGCGCCGCGAATACCTTTGCGACGATCTGCAAAACCTCACGCTGGGCGCGAACGTGCTGGCCTCGCCGCCCGTGGACCTTTGGCCAAGCCCGACATGCCACACCCGCGTGCCGGCCGACGTCGAGGCGTTGGTGGATGCCTTTCGGACGGAGGCGGCGCGGCTTGGATGAGGGTGCCAAAGGGCGCGGAGCTCCAGTCGCACGCGGATCGGCGAATTCGTGAAGAATGCGGCTGTGGTGATCAGACCCCGCCGGGCCGAGCCTGGTTCTGAAGCTGGCTGACGTTGGAAAGGATCATGCCGGCACGAGGTCCGAGGAGGCCACCTCGACCACGGACTGCTGTTCGTCGGGGAGGATGGCGATCGCCTTGCCGGATTGCTCGCTGGCCTGCACCTTCACCCGGCCAGCCGACTCGTCGGCAGCGTCGCGCGGGACGAACACGGCGAACTGCCCGCCATCACGGGTCTTCACGGTCACCGTGAATTCGTCGCTGAACATCCCCTTGGTCACGATGCAGTTGAGCCACTTGGGCATGGAGGTCATTTCCTGAAGATCCACCCAACTGTAACGGCGATGTGACCACGGTCAATATCGGCAGGTTCCGGCAACCTGCTTCAGTGTGAGCTTTCCGGGGGAATGTCCAATCCCATTGATCGCCCCTCCGAAAGCGATCGCCAAGAGTCCGATTTGAACGACCGCAGCACCCCGCTCCTTCCCTCCCCCAAGGTGATATATTCTCCCGGCAAATCCGCGCGAATCACCTCAGCGAAAGACACCGGGATTGGGCCAGCGCGTCTACATCACGTCCATGGGGAAGTTCTTTCCGGGTGAGCCCGTCTCCAATGACCAGATGGAGGGGCGCTTGGGGCGGGTGGGCAGTTCGCCCTCGCGGCTGCGCGAGCGCGTGCTGGCGCAGAACGGCATCCTCCAGCGGCATTACGCCATCGATGAGAATCAGCGGACGACCCACACCAACGCGCAGATGGCGGCGGCGGCGGCCCGCGACGCCGTGGCCCGCGCGGGGCTGTCGCTGAAGGACATCCCGCTGCTGGTCGCCGCGACCTCCCAGGGCGACCTGCCGCTCCCGGGCTTCGCGAGCATGGTGCACGGCGAGCTCGACATGCCCCCCTGCGAGATCGCCACGCTGCACGGCATCTGCGCCAGCAGCGTCGCGGCCTTGCGGCACGCGAGCCTGGCGGTCGGCGCCGGCGAGGCGAAGAGGGCCGTGTGCGTCGCCAGCGAGATTCCCAGCCGGCTGCTGAAGGCCTCGCGCTACCAGGCCCAGGGCTATGGCGACCAGAAGCGGATCCCGCTGGAGACCGAGTTCCTGCGCTGGATGCTCTCCGACGGCGCCGGGGCGTTCCTGCTCAGCGACGCGCCGGGCGACCGCGGCCTGTCGCTGGAGATCGAGTCGATCGTCCTGAAGTCCTACGCCAGCCAGTACCCGCCCTGCATGTTCGTAGGGAACAAGGCCGAGGTCCTCGCCAAGCCCTCCGTCGGCTGGCTCGACCACGCCAGCTACGAGACGGCCGCGGCGGCGGGGGCGATCAACCTGCACCAGACGATCAACCTGCTCGAGGACGTGGTGCGCATCTGCGTCAACGGCGTCTTCGAACTGGTCGAGGCGGGGAAGCTCGATCCCAAGGGGATCGACTGGTGGGTGACGCATTACTCCTCGCACCTGTTCCGCGAACAGGCCTGCGAGCTTTTCGCGCGGGGCGGGATGCCGCTCCCGCAGGACCGGATCTTCACCAACCTCTACCACCGGGGGAACGTCGGCTCGGCCGCGTTTCCGCTGATGGTCGAGGAGCTGCTCGCCAGCGGCAGGCTCGAGCCGGGGCAGAGGCTGCTCTGCATCGTGCCCGAGAGCGGGCGGTTCCTTTTCGGCTACGTCGTGCTCAAGGTCGTCGCCCCCGCCTCCGCCCCGCGCGCGGCGGCCGTGAAGGGCGGCGCGGCCGCGCGCCCCGCTCCGGCCTCCTCCACGACGGCCTCGCCCGCGCCCGACATCAAGACCAGCGGCTCGCCCATCGAGGAGAAGCTCGTCCGCCAGTTGGCGGGCGTCTGGTCCAACTTCGAGAACCGGCTGGCGCAGGTCCCGATCATCCGCAAGGTCCACGACGGGAGCATGACCGTCGAGGACTACCGCTCGCTGCTCTTCAACCTCCGCCAGCAGGTGATCGACGGCTCGCGCTGGATCTCGCGCGCGGCCTCCAACCTGACCTCCGAGCACTTCCCGATCCGCTCGGCCTTCATCGGCCACTCCAGCGACGAGCACCGCGACTTCGAGATGATCGAGCGCGACTACGCCTCCGTGGGCGGCGACGTCGGCGTGATCCGCGCCGGGCGCAAGAACATCGGCAGCGAGGCGCTCTCGGAGTTCATCCTCAGCCGGGCCAGCAGGGAGAACCCCTTCGACCTGATCGGCGCGATGTTCATCATCGAGGGGCTCGGGCGCCGGGTGGCCCGCAAGTGGGGCGAGCGGATCCGCGAGCAGCTCGGGCTCGAGGAGATGCAGGTCTCGTTCCTGATGTACCACTCGGAGAGCGACGACATCCACTTCAAGCGCCTCGACGCGGCGGTGCAGTCCGGCATCCTCACCGAGCCGATCGTGCGGGAGATCGTCAAGACCGCGAAGGTGGTCGCGCGGCTGTACGTGCTGCAACTCGAGGAACTGGAGAACTTCTGATCGCAACCTCACCCATCAGCCCCGACGCAGGCTCTGGCTTCGGCAAAGACGCCGCCTCGAGCCCCACCGACGCCGCCGCGCGCCTGCAGCGGATCCTGCACGACCCGCGCGACCCCAACCCCTGGGTCGCGCTCTACCTCGACAGCAGCGTCCCGTTCCACCCCCACGCCAAGGCCGCGATCCTGGTCGACAGCGGCTCGCGCGCCCGGCAATTCCTCCTGCCGCTGATCCGCCCGTTCTGCCGCCTGACGATCTGTTTCTTCAAGGTGCTCAAGACGTTCCTGCCCAACGCCTTCTCGTCCTCGTGGCTGCTGCACCAGTCGATCTACCGCGGGCTGGGCTGGTTCGTCTCGCCCTACGCGAACTACCTCATCATGCGCCATTTCCACATGGCCTCGGAGCTCCTGGCCTTCGTCGCGACCAACGCCAAGGGCGTCGACATCAAGCTCAACCCGCTCAAGCCCCAAAAGCTCAGCGACTTGGTCGACGACATCTTCCTCAAGCACGACCTGAACATCTACAACTTCATCATCGAGATCAACCGCCAGCTCAACGAGAAGGGGATCGACCTCGCGCCCAAGTCGCCGCTCAACTACGACTGCATCACCGAGGGCGAGTTCCCGATCGAGAGGATGCCGGCCGGGTGGCTGAACATCCTCGACCTCGAGTCGGCCATCGAGTGCTACACGCCGATGTACCAGTTGATGCTGACCGACAGCGACTTCTGGCGGGCCTGCAACTCGCTCCAGCTCGACGAGACGATCGCCCTCTACGCGACGACGCTGATCCAAGACCACAAGTTCCTGGGGCTGGTCAACAACCGCCACCCGATCATCTCCGAATCGGTCCTGGGCGCGGCCCATCGGCTGATGCTGCACGGCCTGGCGGTGGAGCTGCTCCACGCCCACCTGGTGAAGCGCAAGCGGCAGCAGGCGGCCGCGGCAGCCGGGGGCGCGGGCGCGGCGTGACGGGCGCGCCCCGCGCGCCTGCCTCTTGGGGCCAACCCTCATGCGGGAAGCGATCCTCGACAACCGCTGGCACGACATCATGCTCTGGGGCTGCGCCTTCTTCGCCTGCCTCTATGTCGGCTTCGGGCTGCTCGACGAGCTGCTGATCCGCCTCATGCCCGCGCTCGGGCACGGAGGCAGGCTCGACCCGCGTCCGCACGGCCGGGGCCAGCTCCGGCGCGAGCTGGCGCTCTCGGCCGTCTCCGTCCTGATCTTCGGCGTGGGCAGCGTCGTCCCCTGGGGGTTGCTGCAGCTGCGCTGGGCCTCCTTGGCCGTCGACCCGCCCTGGTGGCGGATCGCGCTGGAGACCTTCGCCCTCGTGGCCTGGAACGAGGTCCACTTCTACGCCAACCACTGGCTGCTGCACACGCGGGCCCTGAAGCGCTTCCACGCGCCGCACCACCACTCCGTCGTGCCCAGCCCCTGGTCGACCTACAGCTTCCGCCCTCTGGAGGCGCTCATGCTGGGCAACGTGCTCCTGCTGCCGATGCTGCTGCACGCCTTCAGCGTCGAGGCGATCCTCTTCCTGCCGGTCTTCAGCATCCTCTTCAACAACGTCGGGCACTCCAACTACGACTTCCTGCCCGACGCCGAGCGGGACCGCTGGTGGCTGAACGCCGCCCGCCGCCACCACCTGCACCACGCCTGCTTCCACGGCAACTACGGCTTCATGTTCCCGTTCATGGATCGCGCCTGCGGCACGGCCCTCTCGCCCGACGCCGCCAAGGCCCAGATCGACCGCCACCTCGAACACCAACTTGAGCAACAAGCCGGCCATGCTCCGTAACCCGCGCGACTGGCAATCGGTCCTCTACATGCTCGCCCAGCCGGCGCTCGTGGCCTGGATGTGGCGCGATGGCTTCCCCTTTCCAGGCTGGTGCTGGCCGGTCTACGCGGTCGTCCTTTTCCTCACGATCGGCGTCAGCGCCATCCACCACAACCACGCCCACGTGGAGATGTGGCGCAGCCGAGGGCTGAACCGCGCGACCGACCTCTGGCTGTCGCTCCTCCAGGGCCACCCGACCTTCGTCTTCCACGCCACGCACAATTCCTACCACCACCGCTACCACCACGGCCCGAAGGATGTCGCACGCACCTACCGCTTCGGGGGCGACACCAACCACCTCCTGGGCTACCTCCTCCATCCGTTCCAGGTGCTGTGGGTGCTGCTTCCGCTGCACACGCAGTGGTTCCTCAAGCTGCGCCGTCGTCGCCCGGGCGCGTTCCGGTACGTGCTGTTGCAGTACTTCGTCGTCGCCGCGCTCTGGATCGGGTTGGCGATCGTCGACTGGCGCAAGTTCCTGCTGTTCGTGCTGCTCCCGCAGTTGCATGGGCTGCACTGGCTGCTCGCGACGAACTACCTCCAGCACGCCCACGCCGACGGGCGCTCGTCGATCAACTGCGCCCGCAACTTCGAGGGCTGGGTCAACCCGCTCATGTTCAACATCGGGCTGCACACCGCCCATCACCTGCACGGGAACGCCCACTGGACCGAACTGCCCGCGCTGCACGCCCGCTATCGCCCGCGGGTGGACGCGCGCCTCCACGCCGGCGGGTTGGCCGGCTACATGCTCAGGACCTTCGTCCTCGGCCTCGTCTGGCCCCGCTGCCGGAGCGAGTCGTTGATGAAGGCGGCAGCGGAGGCCGAGTCGGACGAGGCCTTCGACGGGATCGCGGCGAGTCCGCTCTCACGCGCGTGACGACGCGCCGGATTCGGCGCCGCGCTCGGCGCCGAACAAGCCACCCGCCTCCGCCGGCGCCTCCCCGCGCTCCCACGCCAGCAGCCATTGCTTGTTCTCCAGCCCGCCGGCGTAGCCCGTGAGCGTGCCGTTCGCGCCGATCACGCGATGACACGGCACGATGATCGCCACCGGGTTGCGCCCGTTTGCGTGCCCCACGGCCCGCGAGGCCTTGGGGTTACCCACGCGATGCGCGAGCTGGCCGTAGGTGATCGTCTCGCCGAAGGGGATGCGGACCAGCTCCTCCCAGACGCGCTGCTGGAACGGCCCGCCGACGAGCTTGATCGGCACGTCGAAGGCCGTGCGCTCGCCCGCGAAGTACTCCGCGAGCTGCTCACGGACCACGGCGAACGATTCGTCGGACCGCCGCCAGGAGGGGTCCGGCTCGCGGCAGCGCTTGTGCTGGGCCATGTAGAGGCCGGTCACGGACTCGCCGTCGCCACGGACGAGCAGGGGGCCCATCTGGCTGTCGATGTGGCTGTAGACGGTGGTCGTGGTCATCGGTAGGCACTCCTCATTCAGTTGATGATCAAGTCTACTTGGTCTTGAGACATTCCCGCAGACGCCGTGACGAACGCAATTTTCCCGTCGGCGTGCCCGCCCCTCTCACGCCTTGGGATACCCCGTCAGCCCGTTCGCCTTCCACCAATCCATCAGCGGCTTGTTGTTCCCGCCGGGGATGAACCGGCCTTGGGCATCCTTGAGCCCGCCGAGGAACTGCTGGGCGATCGGGTCGGCCTTGGCGAGCAGCGAATCAGGCTGGACCATGAAGTCGGCCGGGCGCAGCCAGCGGTAGGTCAGGCCGATCATCACCACCTTGCGCGTCCGCCCCGAGAGGTTCGCCCCCGCGGCGTGCCACGTGCGGTTCTCGAAGAGCAGGCAGTCCCCCGCGCGCAGCGAGGGCTCCACCGCGTCGATCGGGTCGACGTGCCCGGGCGGCGGCTTGAGCCAGGTCTTGAGCTTGTGCGTCCCCGGGGCGACCAGCGTCGCGCCCGAGTTCGGCTCGACTGCGTCGGTCAAGTAGAAGGCCGTCTTGATGTCGAGCATCGGGGCGTTGGCCATGCCCAGGTCGTTGTCGACGCCCGCGATGTCGCGGTGCCAGCCCGGCTCGCGCTTGGTCGTCGGCGTGCCCGCGGGGTCGGGGTGCTTGTAGATCAGGTGGGTGGTGAACAGCCAGAGGTTCGGCCCCATGAGCTGCACCACCAGCGGGATCACCTTGGGGTGCGTGAGCAGCGGCAGGTAGGCGTCGTCCATCGCGACGCAGTTGCGGAACCCGTCGTAGAGCCCGTCGGGCGTCCGCTGGCGGTTCTCCTGCGCGTCGGAGGCGATAAGCCGGTCGCTCGCGGCGATGAGGCGGTCGATCGTCGGGCGGTCGAGCACGTCGCGGACGATGAGGTAGCCATCGGTCTCGAATCGGGTCCGCTGCTCGGGCGTGAGCGGGGTGAATTGCATGGCGGGGCTTTCGGGGGCTGCGGGGGATGGATTCCGAAAACAGGGCGACGGCAATGAAGGTTAGCAAAACCGCAGGCGGGGCAAGGCCGCGGCCGGGGCGTTTTTGCGCTTGGATCAGGGGCCGGGGCGGTAAAATGCGTGGGTTGGATCCGTGCACGTCGTCGCTCGCTTCGATGTCTTGGAATGGCGCCTTCAACAGGGAGAGCGGTCCATGCCAAAGTTCATGAGCAGTAACACGTTGCCCGCCGGTGCGATGAAGCGCGAGCAGGTCGACCAGATGGCCAAGGCGGCCCAGGGCGACCCGGTCGTGAAGCCCTATCGGAGCTTCCTGAATCTCGCGGAGGGCAAGGCCTTCTGCGTGATGGAGGCGCCGAGCAAGGAGGCGCTGGCGTCGTGGTTCAGCCGGATGAAGATGCCTTGCGACGCGATCACCCCCGTGGAGCTCGAAGGCGAGCGCGGGACGGTGAAGAGCGCCTGAGCGGGGCGGCCCGGTCCACATGGATGTCGAACGCGCGCAGGAGGCCGAGGGGCCTTCCGCAGGCAAGGCGGCCCTGCGCAAGTCGGGGACCGATGCTTGAGGTTCCGATCGTTCCATGCGGCGGCCCGATGGACAGCGCGTGGGCGGCATTGTGGAAAGTTGATTCACGCGTGAATCAAAAGACAGGTTTGTCTTTGATAAAGCGGGGGTGTCGGCGCCGACATGGAAAAGGCGGTCCACAACGATCGTGGCCACACGGTTTTATGAGGCTGCAAAAACGCCGCCCCGGGAAGCGGGTCGGCCCGTGGTTTTGATTCTGATTCAGAATCAAGAATCAAGAATCAGGATGTGGATAAACGGAGGGTGTGAGGCCGCGGCGCACGTCCGTAAGTCCATCATGAGCGCAAGGACTTCCGACGATCCGTTGCGGCGGCCCGCCGAAGCCGGTACAGATGCCGTGTGAAGACCGGGGTAACTTCGCCAAACCCGGCCTCGGCCTTCACCACGGAACTCGCGCATGCCCGTCCCCGGCTTCGAACCCATCGTCTCCCCCGAGCAGGTCAAGCAGCTCAAGACCCGCGGGTACTTCGCCACCGACGTCTTCTTCGACGCCGCGACGCTCGCCATGCTCCGCCGGGAGTTCGACGCCTTCGCGCAGCTCAGGCAATCCTCCGACCCCGACTCGCCGCGCCTCGCCCACGTCGGCGGCTACCGGCAGAGCCTCTTCCTCCCGCAGCTCCACCTGACCAACCGCCACATCAAGGCGTTCATGACGCATCCCAACCTCATGCGCCTCTGCGCCCAGCTCATCGGGCCCGACGCGGTCTACGGCTACAACCAGGCGATCATCAAGCCCCCGAAGGTCGGCGGGTTCTTCGCCTGGCACCAGGACGCCCAATACCAGCACACCGACCCGATGGACCCCGGCTTCGGCCTCTGGCTGGCGGTGAGCAGGACGACCATCGCCAACGGCACGATGTGGATCGCCCCAGGCTACTTCGAGCGCGGGCTGCAGCCCCACGTGCGCGACCCGGAATTCAACGAGTGGAAGTGCGTCTTCGACGGCCAGCCCGAGCCGAAGGAGAAGCTGGCCGTCGAGCTGCAGCCCGGGCAGATGCTGGTCTTCAGCCGACTGCTCCCGCACTACAGCGGCCCGAACGAGTCCGACGAGACGCGCATGGCGTTTCAGTGGGGCTACGCCCCGCCGGACTTCGTGACGATCCCCGACCGCAAGAAGGTCGAGGGGCTGGTGCCGGTGTTGAGGAATGGGAAGGTGGTGGAGTGAGCCGCAAGGCGTTCACCCCAAAAACCGGAAGTCGTCGGTCATCAGCGCGTGGACCCACAGCGCCGCGTTGGTGATGCCGTGGGCCCAGATCACCGGGCCCAGCCCGCGGGCGCGGGTGGCGGCGAGGACCAGGCAGTAGGCCACGCCGCAGAAGACGCAGCCGGGCCAGTCGCGCGGGATGTGGTGGGCGGCGAAGATGGCGGTGGAGGCGAACACGCCGAAGGGGCTGAGCTGCCCGAGGGCGACGCGGCGGAACTCGTTGCCGAAGATCGGCGGGTGGTTGACCGTGCGGGCCGAGACGGGCGTGCGCAGGACCCATTCGCCGATGACGGGCAGGTCCTGCAGGACCTGCAGGACGCCGATGCCGGTGCGGCGCCAGTGGTTGAAGCTGCGGAGCAGGAGCGAGCGGACGAAGAGCTCCTCGAACATCGGCACGATCGCGGCCATGCCCACTAGGCGCAGGACCAGCGACCCATGCCGCAGCGCATCGGGCATGTCATGGAAATACTTCGGCTGAGGGCTGTCAAACCACTTGGGCGAGAGCGCGATCATCCCGTAGCCCAGCGCGACCCAAACGGCCGCGACGCCCAGACCGACGGGGACCGCCAGCCAGTGGAAGCTCAGCGTGAGCTCCGGGAGCAGCCGGCGGTAGCGCAGGAGGAGCCAAAGCGTCAGTCCGCATTGGAGGGCATAGAGGAACGGGTAGCTGTTGGGGGCCGAGGCGCGGGCGCTGTCGATCAGCGCGAGGAAGCCGACGTAGACGACGAACGGGGCGACGCGCGGATGCCAAGGGTGTTCCTCCATCCAGGCGTCAAGCCGGCGGAGGAAGAGGCCTTGGTTGGCCGGGGGCGTTTCCGGGGGGGCCGGCGGCGGCTGATCGGGGGGATCCGCCGGGCGGTCGGGCAGGGCGTCGCCAGGCGTAGGTTGGTCACCCATGAAGAGATCCGCCCAATCCGAGGTGTCCGCAGGCCAATGCCGCGGGCGCAGCGACGCCACGTCGGGGGAATGTCCCCGGCGTGGACGCTGTCTACCATCTTCGACCGCTGCGCGGGGCGGGCTTTAGGGGCCCCGCGCGGTTCACGGGAGGGGCCACAAAAATGTTACGTCCGTCGGCGGCCAACGGTTCTCGGGCCTTCGTCCGAGGCCGGGAAATCCGCGCGGCGGGCGGCGCCTCAAACGCCGTCCGCGTGGGCAACTTATCATGACCTTGTGGAAACCCCCGCCGCGCCCCATCCCGCCCGCCCGCACCCCGCCAGCATGGAGGTCGAGCCGCTGCTCGAGCAATGCGAGCGCAGCCACTTCCGCACGCGCGGGCCCGGCGGGCAGCACCGCAACAAGGTCGACTCCGGCGTCGAGCTCGTCCACCGCCCCTCGGGGCTCTCGGGCATGGCGACCGAGCGGCGGAGCCAGGAGGAGAACCACCGCGTGGCGATCTTCCGCCTGCGCGTGAACCTCGCGCTGGAGATCCGCACCGCGCCCACCCCCGGGGCCGAGCCCAGCGAACTCTGGCGCTCGCGCTGCAAGGGCGGGCGGCTGTTCATCAACCCGCAGCACCACGACTTCCCCGCGATGCTCGCCGAGGCGCTCGACCACCTCGCCGCGGTCAACGGCGACCCCAAGCGGGCCGCCCTCTGGCTGGGCTGCACGATGAGCCAGCTCGTGCGCTTCCTCAAGGACGAGCCGCGCGCCATCGCCTGGCTCAACGAGCACCGCCAGCGCCAGGGGCTGCACCCGATGCGGTGACGGCCCTCTTGTTACCGTTGACGCCATGGACCCGACGCACGCCGACGCCCAGCCCCGCGCGAGCCGCCCGCCCGGCTTGCCTCTCGCCGTCGACCTCACGTGGCTGCTCGCCTGCGTCGCCGTCGCGCTCCACCTGCGCACGACCGGGCTCGACGCGATCAGCCTCTGGACCGACGAGTTCATCACGCTCATCACCGTCCGCCGCCCGCTCCTCGAGAGCCTCACGCAACTGCAGGACTACGCCGCCCCGCTGCACCAACTGATCCTGCGCCTGCTCGTCCACGACGCCCACCCGCCGTCGTGGCTGCTGCGGTCCCCGGCCGTCACGTTCGGCGTGCTGGGCGTCCCCGCGGCGTGGTGGCTCGCCCGGCTGGCGGCGGGGCGCGGCGTCGCGGCCTGCGTCGCGCTGCTCGTCTCCGTCAATCCCGAACTGATCCTCCACGCCCGCGAGGCTCGGCAAAACACGCTCTTCGTCCTGCTCGCGGTCGTGGCGACCGCGGCCTTGCTGGAGCTCCGGTCCCGCTCCGATCGCGAGGCGCGAAGCCGACGCACGTGGACCGTGCTCTACATCATCGCCGCGACCCTCCTGGCCTACGCCCACTACTTCGGCCTGCTCGTCATCGCGGCCCATGTGGCCTTCGTCCTCACGGAGCGCCTGCGGGCCGGCCACTCGTCGAACCCCGACGGCGCAGCGCCCGGCCTCCTCCCCAGCCCCGCCGCCTGGCTCGCCATCGCGCTGCTCATCGCCCCCACCGTCGGGCTTGCCTCCCGCTACCTCGGGGCCGGGGCGCCCGCGACCATCGGCTGGATCGACAACCGCGGCCCGCTCGGCCAGTTCGCCCTCCTCGCCCAGTTGCTCGGCCTCGAGCCCGACCACGACCCCATGACCTCCGACTTCATGGCCGCCTTCGGCGCGATCGCCCTCGTGCCCGTGCTCCTCGCCTTCATCCCGGGCTTGGGCCCGCGCGGTCAGCGGCCGGCGCTGCGCCTCTGCGCCTGGTGGATGCTCGCGGGCATCGTCATTTTCGCCGTCGTCCGCGCCGCCTACCGCCCCATCCTCGTCGAGCGCTACGCCCTCCCGGTGATCGTGCCGGCCCTGGTTCTCGCGCTCTCGGCCCTCCGAGCCGTCCGTTCGATCCGCTTCGGCGGGGTCCTGGCCCTTGGGCTGGCCTTGACGCTGGCGTGGACTTCGCTCGCCCAGCGCGAGCGTGCGACGGCCTACCGCTCCGATTCCGCCGGCCTCGTCCGCTGGGTGCACGAACATGCCCGCCCCGGCGACGAACGATGGATCATCGATTGGCCGACCTCGCCCGACGACGTCCCGCCCGAGGCCGTGGCGATGGAGCACTACGGCATGAACGAGCCCGACGCCGCGACCGACCTCGCCAGCGTCGTCTCGGGCAAGGGCCCCGTTGCCCCGGGCCTGCTCCGCCTGAATTACCCGCGCGACGTGCACGTGCTGAACCCCGAAGCGATCGCCCCCGCCCGCCGCGCGGTGATCATCTCTTGGGTCTGCGGGCACGAAGCCGTGCGCGAATGCCTGCGCGGCTTGGGACGGCAATGGGAAGAACACGAATTCGGCGGCATGCGGATTTTCGTCGCAGCGCCGAAGTGAAAACTGCCCCGGCAATCCAGTGGATGGTCACGCGGCGAAAAAAAACACGGCTGCCGCGTCGGTGCGGCAGCCGTGGATCAAAGCGAGGTTGCGAGGCCGCGGGCTCAGCGCCCAACCAGCACCGTCTGCGGCTCGTTCTCGATCCGGCCGACCCAGAGGGCCATGTCGAAGACGTCGTTGCCGGTGAGGGAGCGCCAGAACTTCACGCGCTGCACCGACTCGATGCGGTGCTCGCTGCCGTACCAGCCGTGGCTCTTGCCCAGCAGGTTGGTGATGTCGGGGGCGTTGATGTCGTCGGTGTTCCAGAGGCGGACCTGGCGGACCGTCGGGTTCAGCCGGAGCTTGACCATGTAGCGGGTCTGGTCCGTCCCGTTGGGCTGGGCGCAGTGCCAGAGGTTGTGGTGCCCGACCAGGATCGTCCCGGCCTTGCAGACCACGGGCATCTGCCCGGTGAAGTTGTGGTAGCGGGCGACGTCCGACTCGTTCACCCGGCGGAACTGGCTCCCGGGGAGGAACATCGTGCCGCCCATCTCGCGGGGCGTGTCGTGCGGGTAGTAGAAGAGCTGGACGTCGAAGTGCTCGAAGCGGGTGTCGATGATCGCGTCGGCGTGCCAGATCTGCCCGATGTGCGACTGCGGGCCGACGACGTGCACGGCGTGGTGGTCGTAGCGCGGGTTGGGGCCCACGAGGCTGTGGATGATCCCCTGCACCGCCGGCAGGCGGAAGATGGTGCCGAAGGCCCACTCGTGCCAGATGTTGTCGAAGGGCTCGCCGGTGTAGCCCCCGCCGCGCGGGAAGGACTTGTCCTCGATCTGCTTCATCGCCAAGGCGTTGAGCTCGGGCGGGACGACCTCGTCGAAGCGCAGGAATCCGTCGCAGGCGAACTCGGCCATCTGGCGGGTCGTGAGCAGGTGTTTCTTCTCAGCCATTGTCGGCTTCCTCCATCTTTTCGAGGACATATTCGAACTTGAGGAACGAGGTGGTGTACTCGGTCCCGGGATAGGGCGGGAGATGCTGGGGGATGTGGATGACGCGCCAGCCGTCCTTCATGGCGTGCAGGACGCTGTAGTAGGGCGGCTTCTCGTCGTTGCCGGTCGTGGGCGGGATCTTGCCCGTGCCGTCGTAGAGCGACCAGGCGCCGACGCCGGCGTCGAGGTTGGGCGTGTGCGTGCAGAGAAACAGCAACTTTTGGCGCAGGGCTGGCATGAGTTCATCCGGGGAAAGACGCTCGTGGCGGGGCGGCCGTGCGGCCAAGGGGCACGCGATCGACCGGGACACACTTTACCGCAGGAATCGGGGGAAGCAAAGCAGGCGGAGGTCGGAGCACGCGGTGGCAAAGGGGGGAATGGGGCGGATTTGGGGGCCGTGGAGGCCTGCTTGAACAGCGAGCCGGTTCTTCAAGATTCCCATGGCTTGACCTTGCTGCCGCCCCGCGTCATTGTCATTTCCCCGTCCGACTCCTGTTCGATCGTTCCGAGGAATAATCCCCCATGCTCCACTGCCGCCGCTCCCGCCTTGCTGTGCTCGCACTCGCCTGCCTCGCCTTCGCGGCGCCTTCCCCCGCGCGGGCGGAAGGCGACCTCGCCTCCTTCCCGCTCAAGGACGGCGACACCTGGGTCATGGCGGGCGACTCCATCACCGCCCAGCATTTCCACTCCAATTACTTCGAGGCCTTCTGCGTCACACGGTTCCCCCAATGGAAGATCCGTTTCCGCAACAGCGGGATCGGGGGCGACACCGTCCCGCGCGTCTTGGCCCGCTTCGACCGCGACGTCGCGGTCTGGAAGCCCACCGTCGTCAGCGTCGAGCTGGGCATGAACGACGTCGGCGGCGGGAACGCGGAGGTCTTCGTCAAGCAGATGGGCGGGCTGGTCGAGCGCATCGAGGCGATCAAGGCCCGCCCAGTGCTCTTCAGCTCCAGCCCGGTCAACGACGGCACCGTCACGGCGACGCTCGCCGGACGGAACAAGACGATCGACGCCTTCGTCAAGGCCCAGAAAGAGGCGTTCCACCCGCGCGTGCAGTTCGCCGACCAGTTCCACGCCCTGCTCGACCGCTGGGGGAGGAACAAGAACTTGGCCGAGTCGCATCAGATCGCGCGCGACATCCACTCAGCCATCGCGCACAAGACCGTCCCGCACCCCGAGCTGCTCCAGGCTTGGCTCGACGCATGGGGCAAGTCGCCGGAGTCGAAGCAGGCGAGCGTCGACCTGACGGGCGACGGGGTCCACCCCGGCCCGCTCGGGCAGGTCACGATGTGCGCCGCGCTGCTCAAGGAACTCAACGGCCCGGGCGAGGTGAGCGCCGCCGAGCTCGACGCCGCGGGGAAGGTCGTCAAGGCCGAGCGCTGCGAGATCAGCGACGTGAAGGTGGAGGACGGAACCCTCTCGTTCTCCCGGCTCGATGCGTGCGTGCCCATGCCGGTGCCCACCGCCGCGATCGGGGCCCTGGCGGTGATGCCCGAGATCGCCGACTTGAACCGCTGGATGCTGACGGTCAAGGGGCTCAAACCGGGGAGCTACGCGGTGAGGATCGACGGCGTCGAGGTCGCGAAGTTCACGGCCGAGGCGCTCGCGAAGGGGTGCAACCTGGGCGTACTGGGCGCGGGACCCGCGGCGGACCAGGGGCAGAAGGTGCTGGCGGTGATCGCGACCAAGGAATTCCTGGTCGGGCAGTTCAGGGCGGTGCAGACCGCGGCGATGACCCAGCCCAAGGATGCGCCCAACAAGTCGGCGGAGCTCCTGGAGAAGATCCTCGCGGCCGACGAGCTGGTCCACGCCACGGCCCAGCCGCGGAAGCTGGCGTTTGTCGTGGCTCCGGTGAAGTGATCGTTGATCGAGGTTTGTGGGTCGGTTTGAGGAATGCGTTTTCGTCTTCATGATCATTCAGGTTCGGCAGATCTCTGGAGCCTCTTCGATGAGCATCGTCACCGCCGCGCCGCGCAACGCGCAGTTCACCCGCATGTCCGAAGGGGATTCGATCGAGCTCAAGGACGGCCGGCTGCTGCTGGTCTACATGGAGTTCTCAGGCGACGGGAGCGACATCGCCAAGACGCGCTTCGCCGCGATCGAGTCGGCCGACGGCGGGAAGACGTGGGGTGGGCACCGCGTGGTCGCCGAGACCGGGTCCGACGAGCTGAACATCTTCTCGCCGAACCTGGTCCGGGCCCAGGACGGCGGCATCCTGCTGGTCTTCATGCGCCAGTTCGGGCACACCCCGCCGATCGCGACGCAGTACGCCTGGAAATCCAGCGACGAGGGCAAGACCTTCAAGCCCGTCTGCGAGTTCGCCTCGAAGCAGATGTTCAGCCTCTGCAACGCGGTGATCAAGCGGCTTTCGGGCGGGAGGCTGCTGCTGCCCTCGTCGGTGGTGGCGAAGTCGGGCGACGGCCCCTACTCGCACACCTACGACGGGGCCATGCTGATGAGCGACGACGACGGCAAGACCTGGCGCGAGGGGAAAAACCGCGTGAGCTTGCCGATGCGCGGGGTGATGGAGCCGCACGTCGAGGAGACGCGCGACGGGCGCGTGCTGATGGTGATGCGCAGCCAGTTGGGCTCGCTCTTCGTCTCGGAGTCGAAGGACAAGGGCGAGACGTGGTCGAAGCCGCAGGTGACGGGGCTTCGCGTGCCTGAGTCGTGCCCGGAGATGACGCGCATCCCGCGGACGGGCGACCTGCTGATGATCTGGAACAACGCGGAGTACAACCCCGGGCTTTCGCACTACGGGAAGCGCACGCCGTTGACCGCTGCCGTGTCGCGCGACGAGGGGCGCACGTGGGGCCTGGTGCGCGACATCGAGGCCGACCCGAACCGGGCCTTCTCCAACCCCGGATGCCGGTTCACGCGCGACGGGCGCGCGGTGGTCAACTACTGGACGTGCGAATACCTGCCCGACTGGGGGATGCAGGACAAGATCGACCTGCGCGTCGCGGTGCTGCCGACAGACTGGTTCTACGCCAAGGCGTGAGCGCCGGCGGCGTGTTTCCGTGCCGCCTCGCGCTCATCCCCCCGCGATGATCTCAACGCTGGCGGAGCAGCCGAGCCGGTCCGCCCCGGCGTCGAGCATGCGCAGCGCGTCCTCGCGCGTGCGGATCCCGCCCGAGGCCTTCACGTACATCCCGCCCGAGTGTTTCTTGAGGAGGCGAACCGCCTCGACGCTTGCGCCGCCCGCGGGGTGGAAGCCCGTGGAGGTCTTGACGAAGTCGCACCCCGCCTCGCGGGCGGCCCGGCAGCCGGCCTCGATGCGGGCCTCCCCCACCGCCGGCGCGACGTCCTTCAGCAGCGCGGCCGTCTCGAGGATCACCTTGATGACCACGCGCGGGCGGGCGGAGCGGGCGGCTCGCGCCACCTCCAGCAGTTCCTCCTTCGCGGCGTTGAAGTCGGCGGCGAGCAGGTGCGGAATGTGGGCGACGACGTCGATCTCGTCGGCCCCGTCCTTCGCGGCGCTGGTCGCCTCGATCGCCTTGAGCGTCGCCTTGTTCGCGCCCAGCGGGAAGCCCACGACGGCGCAGTTGAGCACGCGCGGGAGCGACGCGGCCTCGGCTGCGCTGTCGGCGCGGAGAGCCGCTGTGACCGCGGCGGTGAAGATCGGGTTGGTGCAGACCGAGGCGAAGCGGTGCTTCAAGGCCTGCTCGACCAGCTTGCGGATCTCCTGCGGGGTCGCGTGTGCGGCCAGGAGCGAGTGATCGATCTTGGAGGCGAGGTTCGTCAAGCGGAATCTCCAGTGGGCGTGGCCGCGGGCGCGGCCTCCGAGGCGACGCCTCGCAGGAACGACTGCACGGCCTCAACATAGCGGGCGGGGTCGACCTCGGCGAGGTCGAGATGAGTTCCCTCGGGGAAGAGAACGAGTCGTGATCCGGACCGGGTGTCGGGGACGGCCTCGGCGATGGCGCGGGCGGAGGCGATGGCGCAGATCGTGTCGCGCTCGCCGTGGAGGAGCAGGAGCGGGCAAGCCAGGCGGGAGGCATGGCCGGCGCGGTCCAAGTCGCAGCCGCGTTGCACGAAGAAGTGAAGGTAGAGCGCGACGGGCCAAAGGAAAGGGTAGACCGGCCAGCGGTTCGCGCGGAAGTAGCCGTGGATCGGGTCCATGCCGAGGCGGTAGGCGCCGTCGCCGATGACGCCGCGGATGCTGCGCGATTTCAGGTCGGTGCCCGCAGCGTTCGCACGGGCCGCGGCGGCGATGGAGATGCCCGCCCCGATGGAGTGGCCCGCGAGGACGACCGGGGCCCCGGGGGCAGCGCCCAGCGCGTCGAGTTGCCCGACGACGGCGAGGAGGTCGGCCACTTCGGTCGTGCCCAGGTCGGCGCGGGGCGACCGGGCGTCGCCGTGGGCGCGGAGGTCATAGAGCACCAGCGCTGCCGCGGCCGGCGCGAGTTGGCCGGCCCGAATGAGCGAGAGATACCGGCTCTCGCCCCAGCCGTGGGTAAGGACGACGACGGGGGCTCGCGGGTCGGTCGACTGGCCCTGGACAATCCACCCGGGCGACTCGCTCCCATCCGACAGCTGCAGGATGCATTCGCGCCCGGCGAGCCCGGCCTCTCGCGGCTCGGTGGGCAACCCACGAGCCAGCGCCGCGGCGAAGGTGAACCGCGGCGGGTGGCGCAGGCGGAGGATCGTGCCGCCCGCGACGACGAGCGTGATGATCGCCGCCGCGAAGAGGAAAAGGATCAGCAGGCCAAGCATGGCGGGATTCTACGGCGGGGAGCCGCTGCGACAGGCCTTGTCTGGTGCCGCATGTCATCGTGCTCGTGACAGGTGAAGCCCCGAGCAACCTGCGGTCCAAGCCCACGGATCCCGCAGCAGCGGGTTCCGAACATGCCCCGACCTCTGGAACGAGGACATCGGCGAGTGACGCTCGAATGGATCGAGCAGGGGTGTGCGGCAGGGAAAGTCAGGGAGGGCAGACGAAGGGCGAAGCAAAGATGAAAGCGGCGGACGGGACTTGAACCCGCAACAACCAGGATGGAAACCTGGTACTCTGCCATTGAGCTACCGCCGCGAGAGGCGAACTCATATTAGCCGCATTTTCCCCCTCCGCCAGCCACCGGCACCGCGATTCCAGGGCCGCCTTGGCCCGGCTCATCGTCCGTCCACGCCCCGCTCGCCCGGAAGAAACCCGCGCGAGAGGTCCGCGCCGTCGCGGGCCCGCGCCCCGGGCTCGACCTGCGACGTGCTGGGGATCGCGCGGTCCCAGATCAATCCGTCGGTCGCGAGGTCGATCGCCACGCCCGGCGAGATCGTCGCGCGGACAATGCCCAGCGGCGCGGGAATCGGGGCGTAGCCGTGGTCGCGCCCGGGCGGCTGCCAGAGGCGCGGGCCCCAGTCGCTGACGCTGGCGACCGTCGCGAGGAGCAGCGGAAGCGACCAGACCAGCAGGATTGTCCGAGGCCAGCGCCCCAACGCCAAGGCTCCCCCGGCCACGGTCGGTCCGATCCAGAACAGGTGCCACGCGAAACGCGGGTCGGGCGCGCCGAGGAACCACGTCGCCAGCCCCGCGCCCAACGGCAGCGCCATCCACGCCGCGCGTAGCGCCCGTGGGCCAAGTCGCTGCGTGGGCTCGGCGCTTCGTCTGGCGAGGAACCACGCGAGCGCGAGCAGCGCCGCGGTCGACTCGAGGCAGTAGAACGTCGTCGCCCAAGGCATGCGGTTCAGGATGGGTTGGACCCAATCCCAAGCGTCGGGCGGATGGCCGGATTCGACGCCGCCCTGGTAGCGGGCGAATTCGGTGATGCTCCAGCGGATCTCCGCCGCCGTCTCAGACGGGACGCGCCAAGCGACCGGCGCGGGCAGCCAGCCCGAGGGGAAGCAAGGGTAGCCGCTGAGCACGACGCCGCGGGCGGCCCAGGAGAGGAGCAGCGCCGTCGCGACCAGCGATGCGCCGATCGCCGCGCGGCGCGTCTCACGCGCTCGCGCGTTCGGCCAAACCAGCACCAGCCAGACCGGCGCGGCCGCGAGCGCGAGCGGCAGCGCGCTCAGCTTCATGCAAACCGCGGCGGCGAGGAAGACCGCGGTGTGCGTCAGGTGGATTGGCCGCTGCGCGTCGCCCTCGGCCGCGAGCAGGGCGTTGCCCAGCGCGGCGCACCCGAGCAGGACGAGGACGCCCACGGGCAGGTCCGTCCCCGGCGCCGCCATGTCGAACGCCATCGCGGCCAACAGCGCGGGGAGGAGGAGCATGGCCGCGGCGATGACTGACGGCGAGGGCCGCGCGGATCGCAACGAAACCAGCCCGGGAATCGCCTGCATGAAGAGCAAGGCGAGGAAGAAGCCGTGGGTGAGGCGCCCCGCCATGCGGTCCCACGGGCCGGTGTTGAGCATCGCGCCCAGCAGGAGGCTGCCGTTGTTGAAGGCGAGGCGGTGATGCAGGTTGCCCAGGCCCGGGACGACGGCGAAGGCGTTGTTCCAGCGGATGGCGTTCCAGTGGTAGAGCCCGCTGTCGAAGGCCTCGCCCGGCCCGAGCGCACGGTTGGAGAGCCAAACGCAGGTAAACGCGAAGAGGACAGCCGATGCGATGGTCGTCGCGCATCGCCCACGGAAAAACGCCAACCACGCGCGGGCGTCGCGGGCCGCGGCAGTCCACCCCGCCAACGCGGGGAGGCAGAGCGCGAGGAACGCTGCCGCGGTGACGGGCAGGAAGAAGTGCCAGAACTGGAGAAAGAGCAAGGCGACGCACAGGCCCAAGGGTGTCGCGCCGAGCAGCGCCGCGGCCGAGGGCCCGCGTTGCCCGAGCAGGCGATGGAGCCCGAGACCCAGCCCCATGCAGGCCACGCCGAGCGCAGCCCAGGAGGCGAGGATGAAGGCCATCGCGGGCGTCATGGGCGCGTCGACTTCAGCCAGGCGGCCAGCTTCTCGCGCGAGAGGCAGTTCACGACCTGCTCGGCCCGTGCCCCCGCGCGGCGGGCGGTGAGCACGCCGTAGGTCAGCTCGTTCAGGTCGGCGGGGCCGTGGGCGTCCGTGTCGATGGCGAGCATCGCCCCGGCGTCGAGGGCGATCTTGGCGTGGGCGTCGCGCAGGTCGAGTCGATAGTGGTTGGCGTTGATCTCCAGCGCGACGCCGCGCTTCGCCGCCGCGGCCGCGATCTTGGGGATGTCCGGGTCGAGCCCCTCGCGCTTGGAGACGAGCCGGCCCGTCGGGTGGCCCATGATCGTCACATAGGGGTTCTCCATCGCCTTGAGCAGCCGCTCCGTCGCCTTCGCCGGCTCCTGTGAGAGGGCCGCGTGGGGCGAGGCGACGACGATGTCGAGCTCCTTGAGCAGGCTGTCGGGGTAGTCGAGCGAGCCGTCGGTGAGGATGTCGACCTCGGAGCCGGCGAGGACGGTGATCGTCCCCTTGAGCTGCTTCGCCACGGCGTGGATGGCGACGATGTGCTTCTCCAGCCGCTCGGCCGAGAGCCCGTTGGCCTGGTACTGGCTCTTGGAGTGGTCGGTCACGGCGACGGTGTGGAACCCGCGGGCCGCGGCCGCCTGGGCGAGGTCCATGATCGACCAAAGCCCGTCGCTCGCCGTCGTGTGCGCGTGCAGTTCGGCCTTGATGTCCTCGAGCGTGATCAGCGCCGGCATCGGCCCCGCGCTCGCGACGTCGACCTCCCCGCGGGCCTCGCGCTGCTCGGGCGGGATCCACGCCAGCTTCAGCGCCTTGTAGACCTCCTCCTCCGTGCGCCCCGCGACCGGCTTGTCGCCCTTGAGCAGCGCGTACTCATTGAGCTTCATGCCCATCTTGATCGCGCGCTCGCGCAGGGCGATGTTGTGCTCATTCGAGCCGGTGAAGTACATCAGCGCCGCACCGAAGGAGTCGGGCGGGACGATGCGCAGGTCGATCTGCAGGCCCGACTCGGTGCGGACGGAGGTCTTGGTCCCGCCCTGCCCGCTGACTTCCCCCTTGGGGGCGATCGCAAGGAACGCCTCGCTGATCCGCCGGGCGGTGGGGTCCTCGGCCTGGCGCGGGTCGCCCTGGGGCGGGACGTCGGCGGCGACGAGCAGGTCGATGTCGCCGATGGTCTCCTTGCCGCGGCGGAGGCTCCCGGCGAACTCCGCCTGGCGCACGCCTTCGACTTGGCGCAGCTTCTCGACCAGCTCGCGGGCGATCGGCATCGCCTGCCCGATGCGGACGCGAGCGCCGGCCGACTCGATGAACTGCAGGTTCTTCCGCAGGTTCTCGATCTTCTTGGGGCCCATGCCCTTGAGCTTCGCCAGCTCGTCGGTCTGCAGCTTGGCGCGCAGGACGTCGAGCGAGGTGACGTCGGCCTCCTTCCAAAGCAGGGCGATGGTCTTGGGCCCCAGGCCGGGGATCGCGAGCAGTTGCCGCAGGCCGGGAGGGATCT
The DNA here is from genome assembly GCA_026386955.1 of Planctomycetota bacterium. Classification (GTDB taxonomy): domain Bacteria; phylum Planctomycetota; class Phycisphaerae; order Phycisphaerales; family Phycisphaeraceae; genus JAPLMQ01. Next base: position 25,538 of record JAPLMQ010000302.1, on the reverse strand, counting down.
GGGCGAGGAGCTCGTCGTGCTCCTTGATCTTGCCGGTGGTGAGGAACTCGACGATCCGCCCCGCGGTGCCCTTGCCGATGCCTTCGAGCGCGGTGAGTGCCTTGACGTCGGGGCCGATCTGGGCGACGTCCTGCCCGAGCTCGTCGATGACGCGGGCGGCCTTGAGGAAGGCGTTGATGCGGAAGCTGTCGCCCGCGAGGATCTGCAGGACGTCGGCCATTTCCTGGAAGAGCGCCGCGAGTTGCTGGTTGGTTCCGGCCATGGATGCAGGATATCCCCGCGGGGGAGGAGGGGAAAGATCGGGCGGCGCCGTTCCGGGTCGATCTGCTCCATTCTGCGCCGTTCCGTGGGCGGCGACGGCCGTTGCCTGAGTTGGCGGCTGTTCCTAGACTCTGGTCCCTCCCGCGGCGAAACCGGGCCGGGCCCTCCCCAATCCCTCCGAGGCACGCGATGGACTACGTCCAGATCACCCCGCAGCAGCGACGCGAGATGCTCAAGGCCATCGGCGTCGAGGCGGTGGAAGACCTTTATTCAAGCCTCCCCGAGGCCTACAAGCTCAAGAAGCCGCTCGACCTCCCGGGCCTCGCACGCGGGCAGAGCGAACTGGAGCTGCAGCGCGAGTTGGCGAGCCTCGGCGCGGCGAACCACCCGGCGGCCTCGGCCCCGGGCGGCTGCTTCATGGGGGCAGGCGCGTACGACCACTTCATCCCCTCCTCGGTCGATTTCCTCGCGGGCAAGGGCGAGTTCGTCACTGCCTACACGCCCTACCAGGCCGAGGCGTCGCAAGGCTCGCTGCAGGCCTTCTTCGAGTTCCAGTCGCAGGTCTGCAGGCTCACGGGGCTCGACGTCTCCAACGCCTCGCTCTACGAGGGGGCGACCGCCGTCGCCGAAGCGGTGCTGATGTCGCTAAACCACACCGGCCGGCGGCGGGTGCTGGTCGCCTCGACGCTGCATCCGCATTACCTGGCCGTGCTGCGGACATACATGTCCGACTTGCCCGTGAAGCTCATCGAGCTGCAGGCCTGCGCGAAGGCAGGGCACGTGCTGCCCGAGACGGTGCGGGCCGCGCTCGAGGAGGGCAAGGGCGACACCGCCTGCCTCGTCGTGCAGTCGCCCAACGTGCTGGGGCAGGTCGAGGATTGGGCCGGCCTCTTCGCGCTGGCGCATGAGAGCAAGATGAGCGACGGCTCGCTTGCGGGCACGCTCGCGGTGGCGGTCTTCAACCCCATCGCCTGCGGGCTGCTCAAGCGCCCGGGCGATTGCGGGGCCGACATCGCCGCGGGCGAGGGGCAGCCGCTGGGCGTGCCGCTGCAATACGGCGGGCCGTGGCTGGGGCTCTTCGCCGCGCGGCAGGCACTGCTGAGGCGGATGCCGGGCCGGCTGGTCGGGCAGACGACCGACGCCAAGGGCAACCGCGGCTTCTGCCTCACGCTGCAGACGCGCGAGCAGCACATCCGCGGCGCCAAGGCCACGAGCAACGTCTGCACCAACCAGGGCCTGCTCGCGCTGCGGGCGACGATCTACATGAGCGCGATGGGCCCCAAGGGGCTGCGCGAGGTTGCGGAGCACTGCTACCACAAGGCCCACTACGCCGCGGAAAAGGCGGCCGCGGTGCCGGGCTATTCGCTGGCCTACTCCGGCGCCTTCTTCCATGAGTTCACGCTCAGCTGCCCCGTGCCCGCGAGGAAGATCATCGACGCCGGCCGGGCCCGCGGGCTGCTCCCGGGCGTCGACTGCTCCTCGCTGGGCATTGGTTCCGCGAACCAGTTGCTGGTCGCGGTGACGGAGAAGCGCACCGTCGAACAGATCGACGCTCTGATCACCTTGCTGCGGGAGGTTCACTGAAATGACGACCACGCACTCCACCACCAGCGCCTCGTCCGCCGGTCCCGCGATGCCCCTGATCTTCGAGCGCTCCGTCCCCGGCTCTCGCGCGACCGATCTCCCGCCGCTCGACGTGCCCGCCGGCGCGATCCCCGCGGGGCTCGCCGCCGCGGAGCCTCCCGCGCTGCCCGAGGTCGGGCAGCTCGACCTCGTGCGCCACTACTCGCACCTGGCGGCCCGGAACTTCTCGGTTGACGCGAACTTCTATCCGCTCGGTTCGTGCACGATGAAGTACAACCCCAAGATCAACGAGGCCGCCGCGGCGATGCCCGCCTTCACCGGGCTCCACCCGCTGCAGGACGACGCCGACGCGCAGGGCGCGCTCAAGGTGCTGCACGACACGCGCCTCTGGCTGGCGGAGATCGCCGGGCTCGACGAGGTGAGCCTGCAGCCCTGCGCCGGGGCCCACGGCGAGTACGCCGCGCTCAAGGTCATCCGCGCCTACTTCAACGACCCCCAAGGCGGGAACCAGCCGCAGCGGCGGACCGTCCTCGCGCCCGAGACGGCCCACGGGACCAACCCCGCCTCATGCACCATGTGCGGGGCAAACGTCGCGAAGGTGCCCTGCGTCAACGGGATGGTCGACCTAGAGGCCCTGCGCGGGATGGTCAACAACGAGACGGCAGCGTTGATGATCACCAACCCCAACACCGCGGGGCTCTTCGACTCCACCATCACCGAGATCGCCCGCATCCTCCACGACGCCGGCGCCCTGCTCTACCTCGACGGCGCGAACATGAACGCGATCGTCGGCGTCTCGCGCCCGGGCGACTTCGGCGTCGACATCATGCACTACAACACGCACAAGACCTTCAGCACGCCCCACGGGTGCGGCGGCCCCGGCGCGGGCCCCATCGCGGTCCGCAAGTTCCTCGCGCCCTACCTCCCCGTCCCGCAGGTCGAACGCCGCGGCGAGCCCGGGAAGCACAGCTACTTCCTCGACCAAGACCGCCCCAAGTCCATCGGCAAGGTGCGCAGCTTCCACGGGCAGTTCGGCGTGCTCCTGCGCTGCTGGACGTACATCGCCGCCTGCGGCCCCGAGGGGCTGCGCAACATGTCGCAGCATGCCGTGCTCAACGCCAACTACCTCGCCGCCCGGCTGTCGGGGCGCTTCGAGATGCCCTACTTCGACCATCGCCAGGGGCGCTTCTGCGCCCACGAGTTCGTCACCGTCCCGCGCACGTTGCTCGCCCGCGGCGTGACGCTGGTCGACATCGCCAAGCGGCTGATCGACTACGGCATCCACCCGCCGACGATGCACTGGCCGGTGCACGACTGTTTGATGGTCGAGCCGACGGAGACGGAGGGCAAGGCCACGCTCGACCGGTTCATCGAGGTGATGAACAAGATCGCCGACGAGATCGAGCGCGAGCCGGCGCTGTTGAAGGAGGCCCCGCAGGAGGCGCCGGTGGGCCGGCTCGACGAGGTGGCGGCGGCGCGCACGCCGGTGCTCACGGCGGCGCTGAGGCGTTGAGGCGAGCCGGCCGCGCGGGCGCTTACTCCCCTTTCGCGGGCAACAGGCACTCCGCCAGCCTCCGGTGAATCGGATGGGGCGGGCTGTACCGGCTGGCCTTGCCCAGGGCCGCGGTCAGGTTGTCGGGCCTGAGGATCAGCGTGAGTTCGCCATTCGCCACGGTGTACCGCACCCGGATCCAATCCCGGCGGGACCGGCCCGAGTCGATCACCTTCACGACGTCCTCGGCCCGGATCATGTAGCGGTGCGTCAGGCCCTCGATCTGCACGCGCCGCTCCTGCTTGTGGAAGACGATGTAGCCGCGGTCGTCGGCCATCATCCCGAAGCTCCAGATCCTCCCCGGCTCCTCGAGCTCGGCGCTGAGGGCCCGATCCAGCGGCGCCAGCCCGGCCGCGGCCATGCGCCCGCGGATGTGACGCGCGATGAGCGACCGCGTGGCGCCGAAGGAGCTGAGGATGAGCCCGAAGCTGCAGACCACATAGGCCAGCGCGAGCAGCCAGACGGTCTGGGCGTCGAGGGTCGGCTTGGAGTCGCTCATCGCGTAGAGGTTCACGATGAGCAGGAGCCCGGGGAGCGTGATGACGCAGAGGATCAGCCGGGCCGCGATGATCAGCCGCAGCGTCTTGACGACCGATGAGGCGTCGCCTCCGGCGGGAAGACAGTAGGAGATGCCCGCCAGCGCGGGATCGGGAAATTCGCGGCCACGCTCGGCCTCGATGGTCGCGAGCCGCTGCTCGCTCGCGGCGACCGCGGCGTCCCGGAAATCGGCGGAGCGAGTCTGCATGCGCTGCATGATATCGAGGCCGAGGCGGCTGCCACGCCTGCCGGCTCACTGCTTTGCGCCGGCGGTGAAGCAGGCCGCCATCCTTTCCTGGATTCCGCTGCTTTGCATCATTAGATAGCGGTTGAGGAAGGCCGTCTGGCTCCTGGGCCTCACCTTCAAGACAAAAGTCGTGTCGCCGATGCGATATCCAAGCAGGATGAGCTCATGATCCCGCGCCAAGTCGCCCTTCAGGCTCGCGACGTCCTCGGGCCAGATCAAGTATCGATGCGAAAGGCCCTCGATCTGCACACAGGGAGGATTGGCGTGGATGGCCACGAACGCCCGTTCCTCGGCCTTTTCGCCGGCGTCCGCCAAGGTTGTCTGGATCGACACGCTCTGAGGCTCCTCGAGCGGCGGCAGGCCGGCCTCACGCATGCGCTTGTCGACATGACGTCGGCCGACCAAGCTCGAAAGCCAGACGGCACGGGCAAAGCAGACGACTCCCAATGAGAAGGCCAAGAACATCACCCCAAAGTGGAGCATGACGTTCTGGGTGTGAGCGATCGCCAAGAGTCTTGCGGCCAGAAACGCGACGATGCTCGTCACGAAGCAACATCCGCCGAGCACCATCCCCAAGACGTCAATTCGCCAGACCACCGCTCGAATCCGCGATGAATCGCCGCCCACGGGGAGGCAGTAGGAAATGCCCGCGTCCATTGGGTCGCGGAAGGTTCGCTGTTGGTCGCGCTCAACCTCTGCCAGCAATCGTCGGCTGAGAAGCGCCGCGTAGTCCCGGGCATCAAAAACGGGTGGAGCCATGCCGGGATTTTAAGGTGTGGTCCAGTTCGCTGCGGGACGGATCGGGCCGGGCTCGCACAAAACCCGGCTCCGATCCGAATCCCGCTCCGCGATGCCACGGGGCCGCAGAGATGGGGGCGGCCGCGTGGGGAATGATTCAGGCATCCGCATCGCGAGGGACATCAGTGTCGCGATGGATTGTTGGCGCCGCGCGTCGACGCCGTGGGTTTTCGCCTTCGTTCGCGTGACCGCGGCGCGTGGTGCGTTTCAGGGCTCGACGACGACAGAGGCGACATCCGACGCCGCGTTCCGGGCCGCGGGCTCGAAGGCGCACCAGATCATCGGCACCACGCCCAGCAGCGCGGCCGCGGCGCTGACGGCCAAGCCTTGCGTGACGCTGTAGTGGTCGGCGACAGTGCCCGAGAGGAGCGGGCCGACGAACCCGCCGGTGCAACTGAAGAGCGTGAAGGCCGCCATCATCGTCGCGGCCTCGTGGCCGACGCGGGCCATGGCCCAGGAATAGGCCTGGGGGACGACCGGACCGCCGGCGACGCCCGCGAGGACGACGCCCAGGAGCATGCAGGGCACGGGCAGGCCGCAGAGGGCGAGCCAGGCTCCGCCCGCCATCAGCGCGAGGCCGAGGATGATCTGCCGCTCCTCGCCCACGCGGTGGCCCGCCAGCGCGGAGCCGACGCGCCCGATGAGGACGCCGAGCCAGAAGGCGGCGACGGTGGCGGTGGCGAGCGTGGGGGAGAAGCCGTAGGTCTCGGTGGCGTGGTTGGCGAGGAAGACGGTCATTGCCTGCTCGCAGCCGACGTAGGCGACGACCGAGGCGAAGGCGCACCAGAAGATCGGCTGCCGGGCGAGGCCGCGGAGCGACTTGAAACTGGGCTTGGCGCCCTGGCCCCACGGGCCGTAGCGGGCGAAGGCGGCGAGCAGCATCGGCCCGGCGGAGAGCGCCGCGAGGACGACCAGCGCCTGCCGCCACCCTCCCATGAGTTCGCCGATCGGCCGGCCCGCGAGCAGGCCGACGGTCGCCATCAGAGCGATCACGGCATGCAGCCCGCTGAGCAGGCTCGATTGCCGCGATTTGTAGCCGAAGATGATCATCCCGCTGGTGGTCATCGCGAGCGTGTTGAAGCCCCAGCCCGAGAGCAGCCGGCCGAGCAGCATGATGGGCAACACGCCCGAGGCGAGCGCCAGCGCGCCGCCCGCCATCGCCGCGGTGGCGGTGAGCAGGTTCCCGCGCTGGCCGATGAGCTGCACGAGGCGGTTGGTAGAGAAGGCGGAGAGGAGCATGCCCGCGAAGAAGGCGCTTTGCAGGGCCGCGGACTGCAGGTGCGTGAGGCTCAGGTCCTTGGCGATCCAGTCGCCCAGCGCGCCGGTGAGCGTGAGCATGAGTCCGCCGAGCGCGGCGGCGGTGTAGCCGGCGATGAGGCCCAAGTGCCGGCGGGCGAGGGCGAGGAAAGTGTCGGCGACGAGCGGGATCGGAGAGGCGGAGGTCGTGTCGGCCATGGCAGGGTCGTCCTTGCGAAACAAAAGACAAGGGGATCGCGCCGGCTCCGCGTGGGTCGCGTGCGGAGCCATCGCCCGACGGTGGCCCGGACCTATCCGGGAACCGTCAAACACTCCGGCCGAGGTGGATCGCCGGGGAAAACACGGCTGCGGCAGGGGAACGGGTCAGCTTCCTGATCGACCTCTCGCACGAGGCCGGCTGCCCGCTCTGCCGCGTCCTAGCCGAGTGGGGCGCGCTGGCTGGCGCCCGCATCGGCGTTGCGTGCGGCTTGGGCATCCATCCCTAGCCGCGTCGTTTCGGACGAGCATGCTCATGCAACCACCGTGCCAGAGCGTCTGAACACGACGTTTGCGCAAAGTGCCAAATGAATGCGCAGTGAAGTGGGGGTTATCCGGCTCAACGGCGCGAATTGTGCAAAGAGAGCGCAGCGCCGCGGCGCGACGATCCATGTTCGTGATGAAAGCGCGATCATGATCGAGGCAGGGCTGCGCTGAGGCGCGTCAGTGCCGCCGCGCAGCAGTGGTTGCGCGGTGTTTACGCGCTCCACGCGCGGCTGGGGCCGCCGAGGAGTTGCCCGCGCTCGTCGAGCCAGGCCGCGAGGCGGGCCCGCCCGGTGCGGCGCGCCGCGATCGCGAGGACGCGGTGGACGTCGGCCGCCTGCGGCGCGGGGAGCAGCTCGACGTGGGCGATCTTGCGCTGCACGTCCTGCAGCGCCGACTCGTAATGCGCCGCGGCGACGGCGTAGCGGATCTGCATCGCCTCGCGCTGCAACTGCTCGGGGAAGTTCAGCCCGGCCTGGCCCAGCTCCGCGAGCCCCGCGTACGCGCCCGCGAGCTCGCCGCGCTGCAGCTGCGCGTCGACCATCATCAATAGAAGATCGGACCGGACCTGCCTGATCTGCCCAAGCGGATGGGCGAGCACGGCCTGGCAAAGCCCGGCGACCTCGGCGAACCGCTGCTGCCGATACCGCAGCAGCGCGAGGCGGTGGCACAGCAGCACACGGATCGCGCGGCGCATCGGCGCCTTGCGGAAGAGCGCGGTCAGGCGCTCCTCCGCGCCGGCGGGGTCCTGAGCGACCATCGCGGTGATCATCGGCAACTGCTGCCAGGCGGAGCGCGTGTGGTAGTCGGTGAGGAAGACCAGGACGAAGACCAACGCGGTGACCGCCAGCCAGAGGGCCGGGGCGAGGTCGCTCCACGCCCAGCCCAGGACGAGCACCAGCACGATGCCGACCCAAACGACGGTCGCGGCGACGGAGTCGATGAGCAGCAGGTGGCCGACGCGCTTGGGCTCGAGCGCGGGGATGAGCGCGGCGCGCGGGACAGTTGTCTCCGGGTTTCCGGAGGTGGGCGGCGGGAGCAGAGATGGATTGGCGGCGGAGTTCATGCCTCGGACGTGGCTCCGGGGGTTCCGGGGACTACGCGGATTTCGGGGGGCGTGGAGGTGGCCGGGGGCACGGGCGGCAAGGCCGGCGCGGGTGCCGCACGCAAGAGGTAGTCCAGCTCGGGGAAGCGGTCGAGCAGCGCCTCCACCGGGAGGAGCAGCGTCGCCCGCGACCACCAGAGCCCGGCCTTGCGGCGCAATTCGGCGGACCGCTCGGCAGGCGTGACCTCGGGCTGCGCGGGCGCGGCCGGTTCACCCTCCGAACGCGTCGTGGACGATTCGTCGATCACCTGCGACGGCGGCGGCTCCCCCGCCGCCAATCGCGCGAAGGCCAGCGCGAGCAGCGCGTGGCCGTAGCCTGCGTCGACGCCCAGCGGGCGCAGCTCGTCGACCAACCCGTCGGAATCCTCCACCGCGTCGGCGAAGTGGTTCGTGCGGATCTGCTGCAGCAGCGTCGCCAGCCGGTACCCGGCCGCGGTGATCGTCCCGTGGTAGGGGTCGATCACCGACCTCAGCCGGCGGAGCGTCTGGTCGGCGTCGGTCAGATGGTCGCAGGCGAGCTCCGTCAACGCCCGTTGCACGCGGAACTGCACCGAGGCGGGATGGTCAGCGGGGAGGCGTTCGATGAGGAAATCATACGCGGCGATCGCGGAGTCGTAGGCTTTGAGCTGGTCGAGGTCGTGGGCGATGACGGCGATGAGCCGGGCGTGGAGTTCGGGAAAGCTGACGATCGAGGGCAATGCCCGCCAGGCGAGCCGGAGCGACTGCGGCCAATGCCGGCGGAGCGCGAGCTCCTGGGCCCGCACGGCCCGGGCCTCGAGCCCCTGGACCCACCGCCGCTGCATCGCCCGCAGGAGCATCGCGATGCCCAGGACCATCCACGCCCCGACGACGGTCACGGGCGAGCTGCCCCCGAGGATGAGCACGCCCACCACGAGAATGAGGATCGCCAACGGAGCCCAGAGGCGCAGGGCCGAGGGGCCCCGGGCGGCATGGCGCTCCAGATGCCGACGGACCTGCTCGGGCGTGGGCGGGGCGAAAAGGTTGGGACGGGTCGGGGGCATGGAGCGTGGGGAGTCCGAGGGAACCTTCGGCGCGAGCGGTCGATTGTAAGCGCAGAAAGATGTGGACGCGTCGGCGCAGGGTTTTCGTCATGCGACACAAAGCACAGGCACTGCGGTGCCTGGGACTCCGCGCGCCTCAAAGCGTCGTCAAAACCCGCTCAAGACCCCGCGGGCGGGTTGAGGTGATAGAGCATGAAGTAGATCAGCACGCCCGTGACCGAGACGTAGAGCCAGATCGGAAGCGCGACCTTGGCGACGCGGCGGTGCAGGGCGTCGCGCCGGGCGAGGCCCAGGCGGATGAGCCAGATCGCCAGCACGGGGACGAGCATCGCGAGGACGATGTGGGTGAGGAGCATCACGTAGTAGAAGGTCGGGGCGGGGCCGTGGTATTTCGTGTGGGCGGTGCCGGTGGCGCTGGCCCGCCAGACGTAGTGCGTGATGTAGAAGACCAGGAAGAGCGAGGAGGCGGCGAAGGCCGACATCATGCAGGCGCGGTGGGCGGGGATGTTCTTCCGCTTGACGAAGACGAAGCCGGTGACGAGCAGGACGCCGGCGGTGGCGTTGAGGCTGGCGTTGACGGCGGGGAGGAAGGAGAGGTCCATGGCGGGGTTCCGGTTTGCGGGGCGGTCGATGAAATTCCAGTGACGAAATCGAGGCGTCGTCCACTCAAGTCATTCAAGCCCACTGATCCCGACGGTACTCCGTCGGGTTCGGTGGGGTCAGTCTCACGTGAGCGTGCCGAGGGCTCGGAGGTCGGATCATTCGGGGCGAGTCGCAGGAGCATCCATCGGCGCCGTCGTCGGCTGCGACTCCGCGGGCGCAGTCGTCGCTGTCGTCGTCGGCTCCGGACTCGGCCCCGGCTCCGCCAGCAGGCGCGGGATGTCGGCCATCAGCTTGGCCCGCCCTTCCTCCTCCAGCCCGTCGTAATACCCGCGGATGCGCCCCGCGCGGTCGATCAGCACGAACTTCCCGCTGTGCAGGATCGGCGAATCGGGGCTCATCTTGCTGTCTTCGACCGGCAGCTTGAAGCCGTCCTTCACCAGCGACCAGATCACGTGGCGGCTTCCGGTGAGGAAGAACCATCGGCTCGGGTCGGCCCCGTTCTCCTTCGCGTAGGCCGTGAGCACCACGGGCGTGTCGCGGTCGGGGTCGACGCTGAAGCTCACCAGCCTCACGGCCTCCCACTGCTCGGGCTTGGTCTTCAGGTGGTCCTGCAGGTGCGCCATCGCCTGGGTCATCATGGGGCAGATCGAGCCGCAGGTGGTGAACATGAAGTTCGCGACCCAGATGCGCCCGCGGAGGTCGGCCATGCGAAGGGGCTTGCCCGAGGCCCGCGGTCGTCAGCGCCGAGGCGACGGCGAGGACGATGATGACGCCGGTCTGGACGCGCTGGCCTTTCATAGCGTCCCGTCGCGGCGAGGGCGGTTGACCAAGTGGGCCGCGAGTAGCACCGTCGCGGCGGCGAAGGCGACGGTGATCGCCGCCGCGGGGACCAGGCCCACCGGCGCGCCGGCCGTGGCTCGCCCGGCGGTCATCGCCTCGGTGAAGGCCGACTGTCCATAGGTCAGCGGGTTGATCCACATCAGGGCCTTCATCCAGCCGGGGGTCGACTCCGTCGCGGGGAATACCGCGCCCGAGAGGAACCACATCGGCATCAGGAAAAGCATCATCACGGCGTGGAAGCCAGCGGTGGAGTCCATCGGCCAGGCGATGCAGAGCCCCAGCCCGGTAAGCCCCACGGCAAGTGCGAACATCAGCCCGAGGCTCAGCAGCATCCACATCATGCCCGGCCAGTGCCCGAGCAGGGGCCAGAGGGCGAGGAAGAGGATGCCCTGCACCATGGCGATCGAGGCCCCGCCGAGGATCTTGCCCAGCGCGATGGAGAGGCGCGAGACGGGGGCGACCAGCACGCCTTGGAGGAAGCCCTCGCGGCGGTCCTCGATGACGCTGATCGTCGAAAAGATCGCGGTGAACATCAGCACGAGGACGACGGTGCCTGGGAAGAAGTATTCGAGGTAGCCGACAGTGGAGGCCGCCGAGCCGGCAGCACCCCCGGCGGCCGACACAGCGGAGGGCTCGGTGACGAGCGAGTTGAGCGCCGCTCCGCCGGTGTTCGTCGCGGGCATCACCGTGGGCGCCGCTCCGCCGTGGTTGGCGACGGGCAGCGAGAACGAGCTGAGCCCCGAACCCATGAAGAGCCAGAAGATCAGCGGCGTGAGGGCGGCGGAGACCACGCGGTTGGGCTGGCGAAAGAACCGGACCATCTCGCGGCGCCAAAGCGTCCCCGCGGCAAGCCAGAAGCTCCCGGCGCGGGCCTGCGGCGTGGCCGCGGGCGCGGAGGAGACGGCGGGCGATGCGGCTGGGGCTTGGGTCGTCATGGCGGGGCGGGGTGGAGGTTCGCTGCGGTGGACGGAAATGATAGGGCATCTCGACGCATGATGTACAACGCCGATCCTTCTAGCCGATGACTGCCAAGGCTTTCTTGGGATCGTGAAACCGGCCGTGCCGCGGGTCGGCGCGTCGACCAGTCCGCCCAACGTTGGCCGACGTCCGGGAGCAGTGCTACAATCCCGCCTCTTTCCCGCAGAAACGCCAAGGACCTCCCGAATGACCCTGATTCCGATGGTGATTGAGAAGACCGGCCGGGGCGAGCGCGCCTACGACATCTATTCGCGCCTGCTCAAGGACCGCGTGATTTTCCTCGGCGGAGCCGTCACCGACGAATCCGCCAACCTGATCATCGCGCAGCTCCTCTTCCTCTCCAACGAGGACTCCAAGTCCGACATCCACTTCTACATCAACTCCCCGGGCGGCTCGGTCAGCGCCGGCCTGGGCATCTACGACACCATGCAGTTCATCCGCCCCGACGTGGCGACCTACTGCATCGGCGTCGCCGCCTCGATGGGCTCGCTGCTCCTCATGGCCGGCGAGAAGGGCAAGCGCAACATCCTCCCCAACGGGCGCGTCCTGCTCCACCAGCCGCTCATCGGCGGCGTGATGGAGGGCTCCGCGACCGACCTGGGCATCCAGGCCAAGGAGATGATCCGCACCCGCGAGCGCCTCTACAAGATCATGGTCGAGCACACGGGCAAGGACTACGCCACCATCTCCCACGACTGCGAGCGCGACAAGTGGCTCGACGCCGAGGAGTCCGTCGCCTACGGCGTGGTCGACCAGATGATGCGCCACGGCCCCGAGGCCGCTCCCAAGCGCTCCGAGGACGAGACGGAGCAGTGAGCACTGCCGCGCCCCGCGCATCCTCGCCCCTCTCCCGCTTCCGGGGGCCGGAGAGGGTGGCACGGATGTACTCATCCGTGACGGGTGAGGGCGTGGGCGACCAGCGGCTCGCCGTCCTTGCCGTGATCATCGCAATCGGCCTATTCCTCTCCGGCTGTGGCCACGCTCCGCGCAATTTCTTCAACGACAACGATCGCCTGCGCGCCGAGAACGCCGAGCTTCGGTCGAAGGCCGACCATCTCGCACAGGCGCTCGCCCTGCGCGAGGCCGAGGTCGACCAGCTCCGCCACCCGGCCTCCCTCGCGGCCGTTACTGCCACTCAGCCGGAGCTCGCCGGCGCCGACCCGCCGCGCTTCGTGAAGCTCCGGTTCGACCACCGCTTCGGCGGCGCGATGCGGGTGAGCTTGGCCAAGGGCGACAACCTCGTCCGCCTCTACCTCGAGACGCTCGACCAGCAGGGGCGGTTCCTGCCGGTTGCCGGCGTCTTGAAGGCGCAGGTGGTCTACATCCAGGCGGGCAAGCCCCCACTGGTGCTGGGCGAGAAGAGCCTCACCGCGCGGGAACTCGACGACGCCTATCGTTCCGGGATCACCGGCACGCACTACACCGTCGAGATGATGGTCAAGCCTCTGCCGCCCGAGGCGACCAGCCTGAATGTGACGGTCTCCGTCACCGACGCCGCGACAGGCGCGACGGTGTCGGTCCGGGACATCTATTCCGCCAAGCCCGCGCCCACGTCCCAAGCGAGCGAGTGAGGAATAGGAGCAGCAGGCGCAGCCATTGCCGCATGGAACTGCCTGACGCGGTGCTCGCGGTTGTTAGCCGGACGCGCCAACAACGGATGTTGCTTTCCGCGATGACCTGCTACACCGTCCATTTCGAAGGCCACGTGCAAGGCGTCGGCTTCCGCTATCGCGCGTGCGAGGTCGCCCAGGCCTTCGCTGTCTCGGGCACCGTTGAGAACCTGCAGGACGGCCGGGTCCGCCTCGTCGCCGAGGGGGAGGCCGACCAAGTCGACGGCCTCCTCGCCGCGATCCTCCGCGCGATGGCGGGCCACGTCCGCCGGCACACCATCGACAAGACGCCCGCGACCGGCGAGTTCGGCGTGCCGGGGGACGATCCGCTGCGGATCAAGCGCTGACTCGCGCCGATCGCATCACACCGCCACCGCCGCATCGCTGCGCGCCGACGCGTAGATCGCATCCGTCACCTGCTGCACCACCAGCGCCTGCTCGATGCTCGTCTTGGGCGGCCTGCCCTCCGCGATCGCCCCGGCGAAGTCGCGGATCGGGCCTTGGTGGATCACGTCCCACGGCTCGGCCCCCTGCCAGAGCGTGGTGGTCGCGACGCCCGCGCCGGAGCTCGTGTCGTCGTGGATCACCGTCACGTCGCTGCCGGGGAGCATGTTGAGCCGGAGGCTGCCGCGCTCGCCGATGATCTGCCACGCGGTGTCGCCCGCGCTGGCGGCGAACTCGCCTCGCTCGATCGAGAGCCCGATGCCGTCGTCGCACTGCACGAAGCCGGCGGCGTGCGTCTCGGCGTCGGAGCCCGGGGCGGCGCGGTTGGCCAGGTGCGGCGCGAGGGTCCAGGTCTGGGCCAGGGCGAGGCGCGGACGGACCTTCCAGCCCGCGAGGCCCAGGAGATAGTCGAGGTCGTAGCAGCCCCAGTTCATGAGGATGCCGCCGCCGTTCAAGTCCTTGCGCAGCCGCCAGACGGGCGGCGGGCTGGTGGGCGGCCCGCCAACGGAACTGAGCCCGCGGCAGCGCAGCAGGCGGAGCCGCCCCAGCGCGCCGGTCGCGACGAACGCCTCCGCGACCTTCGCGGAGGCGAGGAAGCGATGCCGCGAGGAGCAGCAGGCGACGACGGGCCGGCGGCCGGCGGGCGTCTTCGCGCCCTGCTGGGCGGCGATGATCTGCCTCACCTCCCCGGCGTTCATGGCGACGGGCTTCTCGACCAGCACGTGCTTCCCGGCCTTGAGAGCCTGCAGCGCCAGCGGCAGGCGCAGCGACGTGGGCAGCGCGAGCACCACGGCGTCGACGTCGGGGTGGCTCACCAGCGTCGCCCCGTCGGGCAGGGCGTGGCGGATGCCGTGCGATTCCGCCGCCGCCTTGGCCGCCTCCTGGCGGACGTCGGCCACGGCGGTGACCTCAAGCCCCGGCCAACCCTTGGCGACGTCGAGATGGATCTTCCCGATGACCCCGCAACCCACGACGCCGATGCGCACGTTCGACATGAGGAGACTCCGAGCCGGTGGTTCGCCGATTGCCTGAAGGAAACGACGCGGGATTGTGACAAGGAACGGGCGGGGATGCCGCATTTTCTCTGCCGCCGCGGAGACACTATGATCTCCGATCTTTTGCCCCCGGACCCCCCGGAAGTCCCCCGCATCCGCAACCCCGCCAACGAGGCCTCCCCATGGACGCATTCAATTACCGCAACGGCCAGCTCTTCGCCGAGGACGTGAACATCGACGACCTCGCCCAGCGCGTCGGCACGCCGATGTACGTCTACTCGCGCAAGACGCTCGAGGGGCATTACGACCGGCTGGCCCAGGCCTTCGCCGAGGTCGACCCGATCATCTGCTACTCCATCAAGAGCTGCGGGAACATCCACCTCTGCAAGCTGCTGGCCGACCGTGGCGCGGGGATGGACGTGGTCAGCGGCGGGGAGCTCTACCGGGCCCAGCTCGCCGGCGCGTCGATGAGCAAGGTGGTCTACGCCGGCGTGGGCAAGACCGACGCGGAGATCCGCCAGGCGATCGAGGCGAAGATCGGCTGGTTCAACATCGAGTCCGAGGCGGAGTTCGAGAACATCGCCGCCATCGCCAAGCAGATGGGCGCCAAGGCCAACGGCGCCCTGCGCGTGAACCCCGACGTCGCCGACCCCAAGACGCACGCCAAGACCGCCACCGGCAAGAAGGAGACGAAGTTCGGCGTGGACATCGAGCGGGCCCGCCGGTTCTTCGAGCACTACGGGCGCGACAAGCACCTGCGCTTGAACGCGATCCACCTGCACATCGGCTCGCCGATCTACAGCGCCGAGCCCTACGTCCTCGCGATCACCAAGGCCCTCGAGCTCATCGACGAACTGCGCAAGCAGGGGCACGAGATCACCGCGCTCGACATCGGCGGCGGGTTCGCGGCCGACTACGAGTCGTCGGCCGCCCCCGAGGCCGCGACCTACGCCAAGGACATCATCCCGCTCCTGCACCCCTTCAAGAAGGCGGGCGGGACGATCATCCTCGAGCCGGGGCGCACCATCGCCGCGAACTCGGGCGTGCTCATCGGGCGCGTGCAGTACATCAAGATGGGCGGCTCGAAGAAGTTCGTCATCGTCGACACGGGCATGCACCACCTGATCCGCCCGACGCTCTACGACGCCTTCCACTTCATCTGGCCCACCAAGGTCGCGCCGATGCACGTGCCGACCGGGCGCTCGAAGACCATGACCCAGCAGGGGCTCGAGACCAGCGACATCGTCGGCCCGATCTGCGAGTCCGGCGACTTCCTCGCCAAGGACCGCCCGCTGCCCCCCGTCGCCCGCGGCGACCTGCTCTGCGTCTTCACCGCCGGGGCGTACGGGATGGTGATGTCGAGCAACTACAACGCCGTGCCGCGCCCGCCCGAGGTGCTGGTCGACGGGAGCAAGGCCACGCTGATCCGCAAGCGCGAGGTGTACGAGGACCTCGTCGCCGCGGAGCGCACGACGACGGCGGTGTGACGGCGGGGCAATATTCGCCCAGCTATCGCCCACGGCCCTGATACGGCGCGAAGCGGCATCGGAGATCGCGCCGCCGACAAACGTGTTCCACGTGGAACATCGTTGCGCAAACCGGTTTGGGGCCCCAGGAAATCACTTTCGAGGGTGTCGGCCAGGCTTTGAGGGGCTCCTTGGCCCGGCCTATGCGGTTCGTGGAAACGTCGAGCTTCAGGCCGCCGGGAAACCCTCGAAATTCGCTCAAAAACGAGGGTCTCCGCATCGCCAAACGTGTTCCACGTGGAACGTGTTTGCGCGAGGTCTTTTGGAGACCGTAGAACGACGTCAATACGTCGCTCCTCCCGTGCCGCCATTGCCCCGCCGCGCCCCCGCCTCGGCTCCGCCCCCCCTCCCGCTCTTGCTCCGCCGCCGCAACTCGCCACAATCAGCCCCATGGCCAAGCAACGCGTCGTCTCCGGCCAAAGCACCGACCTGACCGAAGAGGTCCTCAACCAGTCCCTGCGCCCCACGCGTCTCGACGACTACGTCGGGCAGCCCAAGCTCGTCGAGCGGCTGCGCATCACCCTCCAGGCCGTGAAGTCGCGCGAGGAGCCGATGGAGCACCTGCTCCTCCACGGCCCGCCCGGCCTGGGCAAGACCACCCTCGCCCACATCGTCGCCCAGGAGATGGGCACGCACGTCACCGTCACCTCCGGCCCCGCCCTCACCCGCCCCACCGACCTGGTCGGCACGCTCACCAAGCTGCAGCACCGCGACGTCCTCTTCATCGACGAGATCCACCGCATCAGCCCCGTGGTCGAGGAATACCTCTACCCCGCGATGGAGGACTTCAAGATCGACTTCACCGTCGACTCGGGCATGCACGCCAAGGTGATCACGCTCCCGCTCAAGCCCTTCACGCTCATCGGCGCGACGACCCGCGCCGGCATGCTCTCGGGCCCGATGCGCTCGCGGTTCGGCATCACGCACAACCTCGAGTTCTACTCCGAGGAGGACCTGCTCCACATCCTCCACCGCAGCGCGGGGCTGCTGAAGCTGCTGGGCGCCCCCGGAAATGACGGGCCCGCGAAGTCCAAGTCGAGCCTTGACGCTTTGCGGACGATCGCCGCCCGCTCGCGCGGGACGCCGCGCGTCGCCAACCGGCTGCTCCGCCGCGTGCGCGACTTCGCCCAGGTGCGCCACGCCGGGCTGCTCTCGCCCGCGGTCGTCGACGAGGCCCTGAAGCTCGAAGGCGTCGATTCGCTGGGGCTCGACGAGCTGGACCGGAAATATCTCCGCGTCATTGGCGAGGTCTACCGTGGCGGACCCGTCGGCCTCGAGGCGATCGCCGCCACGCTCGCGGAGGACGCGGGCACGCTCGAGGACGTCGTCGAGCCGTACCTGCTGCAGATCCGCTTCCTTTCGCGCACGCGCAAGGGGCGCGAGCTGACGGGCCTCGCGGCCGAGTACCTCGGGCTGCGCCTCGACCCGCGCCCCGCGGCCTCGAGCGAAGAGCTCTTCGGCGAGAAGTGAGCGGGCCCACGAAGTCACGAAGGGGGCGCCACGCCGCGAATTGCATCAAGGCGCCGAGCGACCTCCTGTAGGGTGGCGCTGAGCGGTACTCCGCGAAGCCCACCGGCTGGGCGTCGGGCCCACCCATCAACGCAATGATCGATGCGAAGCGACATCCAACGCGAAGCGATCCACGACGTCGCCATCCTGCCATTTCAGATTTGCACGGCCCCACACGTCGCGCCGGTGGGCTTCGCCGGGTACGGCTCAGCACCACCCTACCAAAGGGCACGGGTGCACTCCGCCCCCGCCCCAAGACGTAACCGCATTTCTCGCGAGGCTTTGCCGGCTGACGTCGGCAGGGCAGACCCTAAATGTCATAATATTTATGCCGCCTCGCCAACGTGCGAATAATGCATGATTTCACGATAAATCGCACGATTCCCATTGACGCAACCGCCAATTGTCATAATCTTGAGGGAGATCATTTCGTCCCGCAGCCGCCACCATCACCCAGCCCACCCCCACCCATCGCGCTCCGATGCACGCCCGCGTGCGCCAGGCCATTGCCTCCCGCATCGCCTCCGGGCAGTACCGCCCGGGCGACCTGATCCCCACCGAGATGCTCTTCTGCGAGGAGTTCGGCGTCAGCCGAATCACCGTCCGCCAGGCCTTCGACGTCCTGGTCCGCGACGGGTTGGTCGAGCGCTTCCGCGGGCGCGGCACCTTCGTCTGCCGCAACCCCGCGCCGCGCTCCGCCAAGCGCTCGCCGATGATCAGCGTGCTGCTCCCCAACGCCATCGGGTCGTTCATGGCCCAGCTCGTGGGCGGCATCGAGTCGGGCCTGCGGGCCCGCGGGTACGACCTCCACCTCGCGATCGCGCACGAGCGGCTGGAGCACGAGGCCGAGCTGGTCCGCGAGCTGATCACCAAGCGCGTCGCCGGGGCGTTGCTCTTCACCTGCGACACCGAAGGCCCGGTCAACCCCAACTGCATGGAATACCTCCGCGTGCGCGAGGCGGGGATCCCCATGCTCTTCGTCGACCGCTACCTCCCGCCGCTGCCCATCGGCTACGTCGTCACCGACGGCCGGGCGGGCATGCGGCAACTGGTCGACCACTTGCTCGACCTGGGGCACACGAGCGTGGGCTACATGGACCACGCGGTCGAGGCGACGGCGGTCACGGAGCGCCGGCGGGGATTCCACGAGGCGCTCGAGGCCCGTCGGCTGGCGCCGCGGTGCGTGATCCGCGTCGACCGGCCGCGCGAGGACGTCGACGACGTCGACCTCGCCTACCGCGCGATGAAGGCCCACTTGGCGGGCATCGGCCTCGGTGCTGGCGCGGCCGAGGGCGCAGCGGCCGGCCTGCCCACGGCCTTCGTCGGCTGCAACACGTATTACGCGATCGGCATGTTCCGCGCGTTGAAGGAGGCCGGCCTGCGCGTGCCCGAGGACGTGTCCTTGGCGGGCTTCGACGACGTGCCCGAAGCCGCGGTGTTGGAGGTCCCGCTGACGGTCTTCCGCGCTCCTGTGGCTGAGATGGGGCGCGTCGCAGCCGAGCGGTTGATCGACTTGATCGAAGCCGACGCCGAAGCCGGCGCTGTTTCCAGTGCAAACGGGGGGACCGCCGGCACGGGCGAAAACGTCCGCATCGAGCTGCCGGGGCGGTTGGTGGTCCGCGCGTCGAGCGGGGTGTTGTCGAAGGAGGCGTCGCCCAATGGCGCCGCGGTGTCGGCCTGAGTCGGAGCCAAGCGCCGGGAATGGAAGAAGCGTCGAGGCCGGATCGGTGTTTTCGGAAGGCGTTGGGAAGCGCCCGTCGGAAAACGATCCGGGCAACGATCCGGGGAGTGGACGCCGGTTTGAAGGGAGAGCGGATGGCGGGACGAGATGAAATCGTGCGCGGGGTGGGCGACGCCCTGTTCGGGCTGCGCGACCGTCTCTCGCGATGGCGCGAGCGCGTCGTCGGCGCGGGCGGCAAGCCCGGGGCGATCGCCCAGGCGGCGTCGCGCGTCGCCTCGGCGGACTGGGGTCTCCTCGTCTCGCCGGGGCGCTGGGTCGACAAACTGCGGCAAACGCGGGGCGCGCGGGAATCCGGCGGCCGCGCCGACAACCTCTCCTTCTTCGACGCCCACCCCGTGATCGTCACCGCGATCGCGCTGGCGGTCCTCGCGGGAAGCCTCTACAGCGTCAAGACGCCGCCGCCCCCGCCGATGCCTGCGATGTCGTTCGCCTGGTACTACGACCTGCAGACGCGCCGCATGGCCGTCATGCCCGACGGCATCGCTCCCCCGGCCGCGCCGCTCGTGAAGATCGTCAACCCCGATCGGGACGAGGCCCCGCCGCCCTCGATGGTCCGGGCCCACCTCTTCTCCTGCGGCGAGTGCGACGACGTCAATTCCCGGTTCCTGGGCTATCTGGAGTCGACCGAGCCCGATCCCGCAGCCCCGGTCGCCCCCGCGGCGGAGCAGCAAGCCGCGGAGGCCTCGGAAACCCCCGCGGCTTCGGAGCCTTCGGAAACCTCGGAGGCTCCCCTAGTTCAGGCGGCCCCGCCACCTGCGACGACCGCCGCGGCTGCGCAGGACGCCGAAGCCTTGCCGCCCGTCGCGGCCGCGATCGTTCCTTCGCCGTTCGGCTACGCCATCCCCGCGGGGCGAGTCCGCGTCCTCGCGGTGCCCGCCGACGAAATCGAGTGGGTCCCCGCCGAACAACCGGCCGCGAAGTCGGTCCTCGCGGCGCCGCAGAACCGCTGCAAGCAAGCGACCGCGACCGAGTGCCGCCCCGCGAACCTGCAGTCGCCCGCGTTGCCCCGCTCCAGTGAAGAGATCGAGTCCAACCCCTCCTCCTATTGAGGCATTCCCATGCTCGCCGATCCTCACCAGAACCAGAACCATGAACGCCGGCACGCCGTGCCGTCTTGTCACGCCCGGCGAATCTCGTCTCCCGCGGGCTTCACGCTGATCGAACTGCTGGTCTGCGTCGCCATCATCAGCCTGCTGGTCGCCACGCTCATGCCGGCGATCGTCGGCGGGCGCGTGGAGTCGCAGCGCGTCGGCTGCCTGAACAACGAGAGGCAGATCGCGCTCGCGTTCAGCAACTACATCCACGACTACAACCTCGCCTACCCCTATTGGGACTGCGCCCAAACGCCCATGGCCGTGGGCACCTACAACAACTGGGGCGCCGCCTACGCCGTCAGTTGGCAGATGGCGATCCGCTACTACATCGGCAACAGCAACTACACCGGCAACGACAAGATCCCCTACTACCGTTGCCCCGCCAACCCCTGGGAGCCCTGGGCGACCAACGCCCAGTACGCCCCCGCGGCGACCTACGGCATGAACTCCTCCACCTTCCCCCAGAGCTACGGGAGCACCAGCGCGGGCGACCCCGCGACCAACCCCGCGTGGTACTTCGAGACGCGCAAGGAGTACCAGCTCAAGCGGCCGTCGATGAACGCCCTGCTCGGCGACGTCCCCAGCGGCAACAACACCGTCACCGGCGGGCTCGACTACACCCGCAACACCATCGACGAGACTCCCCTCCGCACCGACAACATCGTGTACTACCCCGGCATGTGGAACACCCCCGACATCAACAAATACGCCCGGCTCAACCACCACATCCCCGGCAACTACGCCATGGAGAAGATGTCCTGGAACATCGTCATGTGCGACGGGTCGGCCAAGTCGTACAACATGACCCAGTCCCAGAAGCTCGCCAACCAGGCGACGGGCCTGACCGCCTATTCCGACGGCCTGATGTTTTGGTCGAACCGGTACAAGTGAGCCCGAGGGCCTGTCTTGTTGGCCGGACGCGCAAGCGACGGGACAGGGGTCGATCATTCAACCGCGGCGCTGGAGCACGCGGCTGATTTGCAGAGGACCACCGCACGCCTCCGTGAGCGCCGGCTCGGCTGTGATTTGGCAGACCCCCGTCCCGTCGCTTGCGCTTCCGGCTAACAATACCTGCGTGCCCCTCGCCGCGCCATCGACAACCCGCCCGCGCGCTGGTAACTCTGGGGCAACCCCCCACCCGGCGACCCGCGATGTACGAATCCCTCGGCCAAGTCACCCTCAAGACCGGCGAACGCGTCGACGCTGGCGTCGTCCACGGGCCCGACCGCGATTGGGCCGACCGCGTCGGCACGCTCCTGGGCCACAAGACCCCGCCCTGGAACTGGCAGAACACCCAGTGCCTCACGCGCGAGGACCTGGGCCTCGACGCCTCCTTCTACATCCTCCACCGAGGCGGCATACCCTTCTCCAACATCATGACCATCGCCATCGACGGCGTGGGCATCTTCGGCCACGTCTTCACCCAGCCCGACGACCGCCGCAAGCACGCCACCAGCCTCCTGATGGCGAAACAGATGGAGCACTTCCGCTCCCGCCGCGGCCGCACCGGCGGGCCCGGGCGCGCCCTCTACCTCGGCACGGGCTACGACTCGCCCGCCTACCACATCTACCAATCCAACGGCTTCAAGGGGCTCGGGCCCGCGAGCGGCGTGATGGACTGGCACGCCTCGCCGCGCGACGCCTTCGAGGCCGAGTACTTCGGCCGGCCCGACGACCCCACCAACATCGACCCCATCGGCTGGCGTCATTGGCCGACCTCCTCGCCGCTCTTCTGCGCCGACTTCGGCGGGCGCGACGGCGTGGTGAAGCTCCCGATCGCGCAGATTCTGGGCCGGTCGCTCACGGAGGAGCCCGTCCTCCGCCTGCTCCACGCCGAGGGCGAGTTCCGCCGGCAGGAGGAGCCCGGGCGGGCGCTGGCCCTGCAGAACCGCCGCACCGGAGCGGTGCTCGGCCTGGCCTGCTGGGCGTGGGACCCGATCTGGCAGAACGTGCTGGTCGACGTCTACTGCCACCCGAACCACTGGCCCCGCGCCAAGGAGCTCGTCGCGGGCCTGAAGCTCCCGACCTCGGCCCCCCGCACGCTCGCCCACGCCGACGCCGGCTGCCCGGGGAAGCTCGAAGCCCTGAAGCAACTCGGCTTCGCCCAAGCCGAGACGTTGCCGGGCCATGTCTTCGCCGACGCGACGAAGACTGGCCGGGTAGATGTGCTGGTGTTTGAGCGGAAGTGATTGGGCATTCCGGCGTCCGCGCGGTCCACGCATCTCTTCATCTCCCCTCCCTTCCGGATTCCCTCATGCACCGCTTCCTCCTCGACAACGACGGCAGCAACATCACCTACAACCTCGGCTCTGGAACGGAGGCCGACGTGCAGGCCGTCATCGACGAGGCCGTGCGGGAATGCCCCGCCAACGTCACGACCTACCTGCTCTGCTCCGGCGCCGGCTGCGCCTACTGGCCGACCAAGGCCGGGCACGTCGACCCGCGGGCCAAGGACCTCGTCGCCGCCCACGCCTGCGGCGTCGACCCCCTCGGCATGCTCCTCCGCGCGATGAAGACCGCCGGCAAGGAGACGTTCATCACCTGCCGGATGAATGACGTGCACAACCCCACCGACGCCGACCAGTGGAACACCCCGCGCGTCCGCCGGGAGCACCCCGACTGCATCGTCGGCCTCGAGGAGGTGCGCTCCGGGAAGGCCGAGTGGATGTCCTACTGCCTCGACTACTCCCGCCCCGAGGTGCGCGACTACCAGCTCGCCCTGCTCGCGGAGCAGGTCGAGCTCTACGGCTCGTTCATCGACGGGTTCCAGCTCGACTGGATGCGCTTCCCGCGCCACATGTCCGGCTCACCCGCGGAGGTCTGGGCCAAGCGCGACGTCTTCACCGGCTTCATCGCCGACGCGAAGCGCGTCCTCACCCGCGCCGGCCGTCCGCTGCAACTGGCCGTGCGCGTCCCCGCGTGGACCGACGGCTGTCGCCACTTGGGCATGGACCTGCACCGCTGGGCGGCCGACAAGCTGGTCGACTGGATCGTCGCCTGCCCGTTCCTCACCACCGACTGGACGATCGCCTCGGACGAGTTCCGCGCGACGATCGCCCCGGCGAAGCTGCCGATCTACGCCGGCTTCGACTTCCACTACGGGCGCAACAACCACTGCCCCGAGTCGATGCGCGGGATCGCGACGAGCCTCTTCGACTTGAAGGCCGACGGGATCTACCTCTTCAATTTCCCGTGCTGGATCGAGTATCTGCCCGCCCGCCCGTACCACTGGCTGAGCGGGCTCGACAAGCCCGAGACGGCCAAGGCCCGCCCGCTGCTCTTCGGGGCGAACAACCGGAGGCACCGGATCGGCCAGGTCGATCCCCCGGCCACGCTGCCCGCGACGCTCGAGCCGGGCGGGTCGCTTGAGGTGCCGATGCACGTCCCCGCGGCGGCGCTGCCCGCTTGGCGCGGGATCGTCCACGCCCACACCCACGGCGAGGCCCGGCTGTTCCTCAACGGCAAGCCGACGCGCGACGTCCGCTTCGGAGCCGACTTCTCCGGCCAGTTCCGCGCGGAGATCTTCGCGGAGTTCATCGACCTGTGGTGGGACAAGACGGCGAGGCCCAAGCCGGAGGATTGCCGGGTCTTCCGCATCGACGCGAAGGACCTGCGCCCGGGGACGAATGTCTTCAGGGTGGAGCACGTCTCGGGCGAGGCGCAGGAGATCGAGCGGTTGAACCTGGCGGTGTGGTGAGACTATCGATGATCGAGCGAATGTCTCGCTGGATTTTGGGCGAGATCGCTCCATTTCCGTCCACGCCGATGCTCATCATGATGCCCCCTTGGTGGAAAAACCAGCGGATGCACGTGCTCTGGGAGTTCGCGTCCCAGTCCGTCAGCCCGTCAATTCCGTTGACGCACATCTTGGTGAACGACGCTTCTCCCCTGCTCATCTGGCTGAGGCCATCAAGAAACTCGGCGGGCGACGATGTCATCCTGCATTCGTTGAGGAACATCTCGAGGTTGTTGCCGAGGAGAATCACGCAGAATGGATAATGGGATTGATATTGGATCGGCATCAGGCTGCGGTACCGGATCAAGCAACGATCGGGCACGTGGACCTGAAAATGACCGGTGTTGACCAGAGGCATGGGTGTCCTCGCACATCGCGGTGAAGCGACGCGAATCGGGGCCGATCACTTTCGCGCCTTCTTCGCTCCCGCCGCCTTCATCCGCTTCAGCAGATCCGAATCATGCTCGTCGCGGTACGGCTTGATGTCCAAATCCTTGGGCAGCTTCGTCAGCTCCTCGTCGCCCGCCTCCTTGATGAACTTCTGCATGAACCGGTCGTAGTCCCGCCAGGGGATGCCGTGGGCCCGCACGGCCGCCTGCTCGGCCCGGAGCGCGATCTGGTGCGCGTGCTGGTAATGCAGCCCCAACTGCATCAGCAGCGTCTTCTCCACGGCCTCGTGCAGGACGAGGAATTTGTCGGTGTGGTACCGCCTCCCGCGGCAGACGAACGAGGGCTCGATGTGGCGGTCGATGTAGATCGTCTTCCCGTCGAGGCTGTAGCCGGCGAGGTAGGGGATGTCGTGCCCGCGGTCGAGCTTCACGCGCTTGAGGATCGCCGCCACGGCATGCTCGAGCATCAGCCCCGACATCAGCGTGTCGTTCGCGGGCACGCGGTGGTGGTGCTTCGACTTGTGGAACGGCTTGAGCTTGGTGGCTGGCTTCGTGGCGGTCGACTTCATGGCTTTCCCTTTCGCGGCGCCGGGCGACGGCGCGGGGCGGATTTCGGCTCGGGCATCACGTGCTCGACGGGCGGGACCTTCGCCCCCGCGGGGTGGTCGCGCAGCATCCGCAGCCCGTGAACCCCCCGGCCGTAGTAGTCCTTCAAGTGGCGGTCTCGCACGAAGCCGTGCCGGTGGTAGAGCTTGATCGCCCCCTCGTTGTCGTCGCGGACCTCAAGCCAGACGCGGCGGACGCCGTGCCGACCCATGGCCGCGAGCAGCCGGGTGAGCAGCAGACCGCCGACGCCCAGGCCGCGGGCCTCGGGCCCGACCGCGAGGGCGTAGACGCGCCCACCCATCGCTGCCGCGCGGGCGTCGCGCCGGAGCAGCGCCATCGCCCAACCGAGCAGGCGACCGTCGCGCGTCGCCACCATCGCCACGCCTTTGGCCCGCGCGACGAGGTTCGCCACTTGCTGGCGATGGAACCGCTCGCGCGCGCGGGCGAAGACCTGCTTCTCCAGCGCGGCGATCGCGGCGACGTCGGCCGGCGCCGCGAGGCGGATGTGGACCGTGCCTGATTCTGCCTTGTCATCCTTGGCCATGATCTCTTTCCGTCTGGTGCCACATGTCATCGTACTCGTGA
>JAPLMQ010000173.1 GCA_026386955.1 Planctomycetota bacterium | reverse complement strand
TCGGGATCGATTCGAGGCCTGACGCACTGCCGCTCGCGAGCCTTGCGCGTGTGGGCTTGGGAGCGATTTTGGGGCGAATTGCTGTAAGCGGCGACCGCTCCATCGATTGCGTCACATCGCGCCATTTTGGCTGTTCAGGGCCATTCCGTCCGGTCGCGGGTGACGGTACCCGTTGTGCGAAATGGAGCGCCAAATGGTCCCGCTCCTGTGCCGCCGCACGCCGGCTGCAGTGCGGCCGAGGCGCGCGAGGCTCGTTTTGAGCGTTTGCGGAGGGGTGGGCGATCCAACCCGTTTGGGAAATGGGTGGTAAATTTTTTTCCGGATTCGGCCGGAAAATTTTCGCGCCCCCGGAACTCCCCGGAACGCTCCCGGAACGCGCCGCGCGAGCGGCTCTGGGGCATGTAGTTCCGCCTTTAGGCGGGCATTCGATTTCGACTGATCGTGCAAGGAGCCTTCGGCCTTCGAAGAGCCGCCTAAACGCGGAACTACATACCCCAGAGTCGCGAGGACGGGGTGTCTTGGTTCTCCGAAGACCCGCGTGAACGCGGAACTCCGAACCCCAGAGCGGCGAGGCCCGGTCCGCCCCGCCGTGGCGTGGCGTCCGTCGCTGCGGTAACCTCACCGCGGAATTCAGGAGGCTCCATGAAACGCCAAGTCCTCGACAACGCGCGGCTGTGGATCGGCGACGGACAGGCCTTCGACGGCTACCTCGTCCTGGTGGGGGACACGATCGAGGCCGTCTGCCGCGGGCGCTACGCCGGGCCGATGCCGACGACAGACCTGGGCGGCGCGCCGCTCTCGCCGGGGATGATCGACCTGATGGTGCTGGGCGGGTTCAACCGCTCGATCGTCCGCGACGACCCGATGGACATCGCCCGCGAGTACCTGCGCATGGGCGTCACCGCCTGCCAGCTCTGCACGGGCACGCTGCCGTGGGAGAGCATGCAGAAGGTCGTCGACAACGCCGTCCGCTGCCACGACACGACGGCGACCGACGCGGCCCGCATGCTCGGCGTCTACTTCGAGGGCCCCTTCCAGCACCCCGAGCTCACCGGCGCGAGCCTGAAGGAATACGCCCGCCCCGCGAACGCCGAGAACATCCAGCGGATGATCGGCTTCGGCTCGGCGGTGACGATGGTCAACATCTCCCCGGGCATCGACGGCGACGCCGCGGCCATCGCGCAGCTCACCCGCGCGGGCAAGACCGTCTCGATGGCCCACTCCAACGCCCCATCGGAGCGCGTCGAGGCCTGCATCGACGCGGGCACCACCGTGCTCGGGCACGTCTGGGACAACAACTCGGGCTTGCTGGGCGACTCGGGCGTGCAGCAGCCGACGATCGAGCACGTCGCGCTGACCGACACGCGCGTGCGCTTCATCCACATGATCTGCGACGGCTCGCACGTCCACCCGGTGATGATGCGGCTGGTGCTGCGCTGCCGGGGGACGGAGGGCATCTGCCTGGTGACCGACGCGGTGCCGCGGGCCGGGTGCCCCGACGGGCCCTACATCTGGGACGACGGGCGCCCCTTCTACAAGAAGGGCGGCGTGGGGCGGACCGACAAGCACCACCTCACCGGCTCGGCCCTGCTCCTGCCCGACCACTTCCGCAACTTCGTCCGCCACACGCGGCTCGCGCCGGAGCAGGCGGTGCGCACCGTCACGCTCAACCCCGCGGCCTCGATCGGGCAGTCGCACCGCATGGGGCTGCTCGCGCCCGGGCGGCTGGCGGATGTGGTGACCTGGGACGAGCAACTCAAGATCAAGCGCGTCTGGCGCGGCGGGCGGGAGATCACCAACGTCTCCGACTACGCCGAGGTCTCCGTCAAGGACGGCATGGCCTTCGCGAACGCGTGACCCTCAAGATTTCCCCCGCACGTTAAACTCCCCTCCCTCCCCCACCGCGACAAGGACGACTCCCCCATGGGCGCCAAGGAACGCTTCGACCTCACAGGCAAGACCGCGCTGGTCACCGGCGGCAGCCGGGGCATCGGCAAGGGCATCGCGGTCGCGCTGGCCGAGCACGGCGCCGACGTCGCGATCGTCTACCACTCCGCGACGCCGCAGGCCCAGCAGGTCGCCGACGCGATCAAGAAGCTCGGGCGCAAGGCCTGGATCTTCCAGCAGGACCTGGCGAAGACGACGGAGCTGCACGCCTTGGCCGACAAGGTCTGGGCCGAGGCGGGCAAGGTCGACGTGCTGGTGAACAACGCGGGCATCGCCTACCTCGAGCGGTTCAACCAGATCCCCTACGAGCACTGGCGGCACACGATGGCGGTCAACCTCGACGCGCCGTTCTTCTTGAGCCAGCGGTTCGCCGAGCGCATGATCGCGGCGGGCATCCGCGGGCGGATCATCAACCTCTCCTCGAAGAACGGCTTCGTCGCCGAGGCGGGGCTGGCCCACTACAACGCCACCAAGGGCGGGCTCGAGCTGCTCACGCAGAGCCTCGCCATCGAGCTGGGCGTGCACGGCATCACCGTCAACACCATCGCCCCGGGCTGCATCGAGACCGAGATCGGCGGGGAGTTCGACATCGACGTCGACAAATTCCTCAAGTACTACTACGAGCACGTCCCGCTCGAGCACCGCTTCGGCAAGGTCGAGGAGTGCGTCGGTGCGGTGATCTACCTCGCGTCGTCGGCCGGCTCGTACACCACCGGCCAGCACATCATCATGGACGGCGGGGTGCTCGCCGAGCAGGTCCCGCGCATGCAGTTCATGAAGCCCTATTCCAACACCATCAAGCAAGGCAAGCAGCCATGAGCGACCGCGACAAGAAGCTGGAGGCCCTCGGTTTCCCCCTCGACAAGGTGAAATACGCGCCGGGCGGGATCATCGAGCCTCTCTCGATCGACGGCACGACGATGTACCTCTCGGGGCAGGTGCCCTTCGACGGCGAGGAGCTGAAGTACGTCGGCAAGGTGCCCTCGAAGGTGAGCGTCGAGGACGCGACCAAGGCGGCGGCGCTCTGCGCGGCGAACCTGCTGCGCGTCGCGCGGAAGAACCTGGGCACGCTCGACCGGGTGGAGCGGGTGATCCGCATCACCGGGTACGTCAACGCCGACCCGACGTTCACGGATTGCCACCTGGCGATCAACGGCGCGACGAACGTGATCCGCGAGGTGCTGGGCGACGCCGGCCGGCACGCCCGCTCGGCGCTGGGGATGGGGCAGTTGCCGCTGGGCGTGAGCGTCGAGGTGGAGATGATCTTGAAGATCAAGGGGTGAGCCCCCGGCGACGGCCCCTGTATTGTTAGCCGGACGCGCCAGCGACGGAGGTTGGCGACGCCCCTGCATCACGAACCCTCCACGACGTCCGTCGTTCCATAACATCCGTCGCTGGCGCGTCCGGCTAACAAGACGGCGCGTGAACCCTCCGCAATCCTTATCATCATTCCCTCATTCCCCCCACCGCACACCCAGGAAACCGCCATGCGCAACAGCATCGTCAAGGCCAAGCTCAAGAGGCGCGAGCCCGTCGTGGGCGTCTGCCTGCACCTGATCGACCCCTCGCTGCATGAGCTGGTCTCGCTCATGGGCTTCGACTTCATCTGGATGGACATGGAGCACCACGGGTACACGGTGCAGACCGCGAGCGACCTGATGCGGGCCTCGCGCGTGGGGCGGACGGACATCATGGCCCGCTGCGCCAAGGGCGAGTACATGCGCATGGGGCGCATGCTCGAGGCCGGGGCGCACGGGATCATGTACCCGCGCTGCCAGAGCCCCGAGGAGGCGGCCGAGGTCGTGAAGTGGTCGAAGTTCGCGCCGATGGGCCAGCGCGGGTTCGACGGCGGGAACCCCGACATGCCTTACTGCACGATGGAGGTGCCCGACTACGTCAAGAAGGCCAACGACGAGACTTGGGTGCTGATCCAGCTCGAGGACCCGGCGGCGGTGGACCGCGCGGAGGAGATCGCCGCAGTGCCCGGCGTCGACATCATCATCCTGGGCCCGGCCGACTTCTCGGTGCTCAGCGGCGTGCCCGGGCAGTTCGGGCACGAGAAGGTGACCAACGCGATCAAGAAGATCGCCAAGGCGGCGGACAAGCACGGCAAGGTCTGGGGCATGCCCGGCGGGAGCGTGCAGCGCGTGAAGGAGCTGATGGACATGGGGGCTCGCTGGTCGGTCATCATGGCCGACATCATCGCGGTGAAGAACGCCCTCGAGGCGGCGCAGCGCGACCTGGCGCCGCTGGGCTACACCTTCGACAACCAGCTCACCAAGGCCAAGAGCTACATGGAAAAGGCCTGAGCCATGGCTGAATCCGGCAAGGCTGGGCATCGGGCGGTGGTCGTCGGCGTGGGGTCGATCGGCGAGCGGCACCTGCGCTGCTTCAAGGCGACGGGGCGCGTCGAGGCGGGCTTCGTCGAGATCAACCCCGCGCTGCGCAAGACCATCGCCGAGCGGTACAGCGTCGGGCCGCTGGCGTTCGACTCGCTGGACGCGGCGTTGGCGCACAAGCTTGACGGGGGCGGCTTCAATGTCGGCGTCGTCTGCACCCCCGCGCCCTACCACCTGCCCATCGCCTCGCAGATGCTCCGCGCGGGGATGCACGTGCTGATCGAGAAGCCGCTGAGCACGAGCCTCGACGGCGTCGATGACCTGCGCAAGGAGATCGAGCGCTCGGGCAAGACCGTCGGCGTGGCCTACGTGCTGCGGACGATCCCGAGCCTGGCGGCGATGAGGCAGGCGATCCTTTCGGGAAGGTTCGGGCGCCCGGTCGAGGTGCTCGTCGCCTCGGGGCAGCATTTCCCGTTCTTCCGCCCCGCCTACCGCGACATCTACTACAAGGACCGCAAGACCGGGGGCGGCGCGATCCAGGACGCGATCACGCACATGGTCAACGCCGTGGAGTGGATCGTCGGCCCCGCCGACCGGCTGATCGCCGACGCGGCACACCTCGTGCTCGAGGGCGTGACGGTGGAGGACACCGTCCATGTCGTCACCCGGCACGGGGGCGTGATGGGCTGCCTGACGCTCAACCAGCACCAGATGGCGAACGAGACGAGCATCACCGTGAACTGCACGGGCGGGACGGTGCGGTGGGAGATCGTCAACAACCGTTGGCGGTGGACGACCCGCCCCGACGAGCCGTGGCACGACGAGGATTTCCCCCCGGCCGAGCGCGACACGCACTTCATCAACCAGGCCCACGCCTTCCTCGACGCGGTGGAGGGGAAACGCCCGGTGCTCTGCACGTTCGACGAGGGCGTGCAGACGCTGAAGGTGAACCTGGCGATGCTGGCCTCGTCGGACGCGCCGCCGTGGCGGAACGTGAACTGAATTGACGGAAAAAACCGGCGCGGCGAGGCGAAATCCGGGTGCCACATGCCGTCGTACCCGCGGCATGTGTCGGTCAACCAAGACGGTTGGGGCTCGCGACACGTCGTGCAAGGCCCAGGTTG
This sequence comes from Planctomycetota bacterium, assembly GCA_026386955.1. Lineage (GTDB taxonomy): Bacteria > Planctomycetota > Phycisphaerae > Phycisphaerales > Phycisphaeraceae > JAPLMQ01. The sequence continues at coordinate 12,759 of JAPLMQ010000173.1, read as the reverse complement.
ACCAAGACTGCCTTGTTCCCCGGAGTTTCAGGCCCGATCCAACCCCATTGTCGGCCTCTCTCGGCCTCTCGAAGACACATGCCACGAGTACGATGGCATGTGGCACCCAGAGCGACGGGCCGCCGCACACCACGCAAGCCTCCCATCACGCAAAAGGACTCTCCCATGACGCAGACCCACGAGCCGACGATCCAGCAACTCTTCGACCTCACCGGGCGCGTCGCGCTGATCACCGGGGGGACGGGCCACCTGGGCACCGCGTTCTCCAAGGCCCTCGCCGAGGCGGGGGCGACGGTGGTGATCTCAAGCCGGGAGGTCGCCCGGGCGAAGGAGGCCGCGGCCGCGCTGCCCACGCCCAAGAAGCAGAAGCATCTCGCCGTCACGCTTGACCAGATGGACTCCAAGTCGCTCGACAAGGGGTTCACCGACGCCGTGGCGGCCGGGGGGAAGGTCGACATCCTGGTCAACAACGGCCTCGAGGCGCTGGGGAAGGACCTGACCAACTGCACCTTCGAGGAGTTCGCCCGGCACCAGGTGAACAACGCCGGCTACTTCATCCTCGCCCGCCACGTGCGCAACCACATCGTCGAGCGCAAGGGCAGCGGCAGCGTCATCATGATCGGGTCGATGTACGGGCAGGTCGGCTCGTACCCCGACGCGTACGAGGGCGTGAGCGTCGCGAGCCCCGTGGCCTACCACGCGCTCAAGGGCGGGACGATCCACATGACCCGCCACCTGGCCTGCTACTGGGCGAAGGACAACGTCCGCGTGAACTGCCTCAGCCCCGGGCCCTTCCCGCCCGAGCGCATCAACAAGGAGATGGTCGCCCGCCTCTCGCACAAGAACCCGATGAAGCGCATGGGCAAGCCCGAGGAGCTCAAGGGGGCGATCGTCTACCTCGCGTCGGACGCTTCGAGCTTCGTGACGGGGCAGAACATGACGGTCGACGGTGGGTGGACGGCGTGGTGAGGCGCGGCGGCGGCGTCACCGCGCCATGCGCCGCGCGAGTTCGAGGCGCATCGCCTCGATCGTCTGTCGCAGGTGCTCCAAACCCTCGGTCGCGCCGCGGTTGATCAGCGTCTCCGCGTCGATCGGCTCGCCGTACATCACGCCGATGCGCCCCGTCGGGCGCGGGAGCGAGCGTCCCTTGGGCCACGCCTGGAACGAGCCCTCGATGGCGACGGGGACGACGCGCGGCTTGGCCCGCTTGATGAGCAGCATCGTGCCGGTGGCGAAGGGACCCGTCTTGCCGTCGAGCGTGCGCGTGCCCTCGGGGTAGATCAGCAGCGCGTTGCCCTGCTGCAGCAGTTCGATGCAGCGGCGCATCGCCGTCATGTCGGCGGTCCCGCGCTCGACGGCGACGGCGTTCATGAAGCGGATGATCCCGCTGAAGGCCTTGTTGCGGAAGAGCGTCGAGCGCGCCATCGCGTAGAACTGCCGGCGATGCCCGCCGACGCCGACGAGCATCGGATCAAGATAGGACTGGTGGTTGCTGACCAGCAGCACCGGCCCGCTCTCGGGGATGTTCTCGACGCCCCAGGCGCGGTAGCGGTAGCAGGCGGTCATCCAATAGAAGGCGGCCAGGTGGAGGGCGTACCACCCGAGGATCCGCCCCACCGGCGCCCCCGGCTGGCGGGCACGGAGAGCCGCCAGCATCAGCGGCCTCCCCCGGCGGGTCGGGCGGCGGGAGCGCCTTCGAGCACGTCGGGCGAGACGGCCTGGCGCACGCGCTCCTCGAGGTGCTCCACGACCTGGTCGAGCGACATCTCCGAGGTGTCGACGCGGACGGCGTCGCCCGGGCAGATCAGCGGGCCGTCGGCGCGGTGGACGTCGCGGTGGTCGCGCCGGAGGATCTGGGCGACGATCTGGTCCGGGTCGGCGGGCTTGCCGGCGGCGGCGAGCTGCTCGGCGCGGCGGCGGGCGCGGACCTGCGGGCGGGCGTCGAGATAGAACTTCATCTGCGCGTCGGGGAAGACCACCGATCCCTGGTCGCGCCCCTCGGTGACGAGCCGCGGATGCGTCCGGGCGATGTCGCGCTGGGCGTCGACCATCATGTGCCTCACCGCGCCGATGGCGGCGATGTCGCTGACCTTGAGGGTGACGTCCTGGTCGCGCAGGCGGGGCGTGATGTCGGACTCGCCCGCGGGGGGCGTGACGCCGGGCGGCGCCGTCGCGGCGTGGCCGTGGGCGAATTGCTGGATGTGCAGCCGCGGCGGGTCGGCCTTCCAGTTGAAGCGGAGGCGGGCCGGGCGGAGGAACTCGACGACCAGCGCCGCCTCGCCCGCGGGGTCGATCCCGTGGTCGAGGCAGTGGGCCGTGAGCCCGCGGTACATGGCCCCGGTGTCGAGGAACTCCAGCCCCAGCCGCTGGGCGAGGCGCCGGGCGACGGTTGATTTGCCGCTGCCGGCGGGTCCGTCGAGGGTGATGATCAGCGGTTGCATGTCGGAGAGCCAATCATTAGCCGAACCGGCGGGCAACCGGTTCTCAACTGGTCAAAGTTTACCCGCTAGCTCGGTCGCCTGCATCGCTGATTGTGCCATCACCGACGCGGCGAGATGCCAGGCTATTTCGTGATCATTGCCTTTTTGATCGCGTCGAGGGCCTTTGTCGCCTCATTGCCGTCAAAAACAGTGACGCCGTCCTTCGCCGGCGCGAGTCGGGCGACAAACACCAGAGTCGAAATCACCTTATCCTTCTGCACAACGTCGGCTTGCCACAACACTTGATGCTCATCGCCCATCGCCGTGAACTCTCGCGGCATTTGAACGCGGAGTTCGGCATCTTTGGGGATCGCCGGTGTCCACTTCATCCCTGCGGTCCTGTCCTTCCAATTCCGGGTCACAAGCAGTCGAACCACGCCATCCTCGCGGAGCCAAGTGAGCGACAGATCGAGCGGATCGCGCAAGACGTCCTGGTCGGTGCCTCCCCCGACATACTCACGGATACGAAGCGAATCGCCGTCTCGCTCAAGCCGCATCCACCCATTCACCAAACGGCTTTCCGGCGCCGCCGCCACGTGCCAGCGTTTCGAAGGCGGGGCTTCATCGGACGAAGCTTGGGAACAAAGCAAGGCAACGATCATGAACAGGTAGATGCAATTGAATCGCCGCATCGCATGCCTCCTCGGTTGCATATCGTGGAGTTTAACCGACCGAGGCGTGGGGCAATGCGCCGGTGACGGCGTTCGCGCGTTCATTGTCCGCGTGGGGCCGTGGGCAACCGGTCGGGCTCGCTGGTGGGCGGCATCGCCTGAGGCGCTGGGGACGTTTGCGATGCAGGAGTCGCCGATGCGGACGAGATAGGCGTGGCCTCCGGCTTCGCCTCCGCGGCCTTCCCCCCGCTCACGGCGTCCTTCATCATCTTTCCGGCCGAGCCGAGTTTCTGCTTCGCCTTCTTGAGCAGGCGACGGGCCCAGATGAATTCGGTGCCCAGGATCGCCAGCCCGCCGAGGATCGCGGGGATGCCCGGCCCGGGCGTGACCATCATCACCACGCCCAGCAGCAACAGCGTCGTGCCCACCACGGCGACGATGATTTTCTTCGCCTGCCGGAGGGGACCGTGGTCTTTGGGCCTGGTCTTCATGCTCGCGGCGTTTCGGTGAGTGCGATCGCGACGAAGTCGGGGCGACACACTCCCCTGATCGTAGGCCTCCGCGCCGGCGAAACCTCACGCCTTGGCGAAATGCCGGCGAAGGAAGTCCGCGCAGTGCGTCGTCCACGCCGCGGCGGGATGGCCCGGGGCGAGGCCCAAGCCGTGGTTGCCCGACTCGAAGACGTGCAGCTCGACCGGCACGCCGTTCTTGCGGCAGGCGGCGGCCCACTGCAGGCTGTTCTGCACCGGCACGGGGCCGTCGTCGGCGGTGTGCCAGAGGAAGCAAGGCGGGGTCTGAGGCGTGATCTGCGTGTGGTTGCTGAGCTGCGCGAGGAGGGCCGGGTCGGGGTTGGGGCCGAGCAGGTTGTTCTTCGAGCCGTCGTGGCGGAACTCGCCCGCCATGTCGACGACGGGGTAGCAGAGCACAGCGGCGTCGGGCCGGGCCGAGTGCTTGCCGGCGAGATCGTCGTTGGGGCAGGTGAAGCGGTCGTAGTGGACGGCGGCGGTGGAGGTCAGGTGGCCGCCGGCGGAGAAGCCCAGGATGCCCACCGCGCGCGGGTTGACCTTCCACGCGGAGGCGTGGTGGCGCACGAGGCGGATGGCGCGCTGGGCGTCGTTGATCATCGAGGGGTGGCGGTGGCGCGGGCCGAGGCGGTACTTCAGCACGGCCGCGTGCAGCCCGGCGGAGTTGAGCCACTTCGCGATCGGCGGGCCTTCATGTTCCGCGAGCCCGCCGTACCCGCCTCCGGGGCAGACGACCACCAGCCCGGCGGTGGCTCCGCTGTCGAGCAGGAAGGGCGTGAGCGTGGGGATGTCGGCGGGGTCGGTCGCCTTGGAGTTGGGCCAGAGCGGGATGGGGGTGGACATGCGTTTCCTCTCGTGCGAGTTTCATCTTGATGCGCGGCAGGGATTGTAACGATTGAACCCAAAGCCCACGGATCGCGACGGTGCGGCGTCGTGTTTCGTGGGGTTCCTCCAATGAACGAACACCGCCCGTCGTTGTGCGTCGGACCCCACCGAACGCGATGGAGTACCATCGCGATCGATGGGCTTGGGGCCGCTCGTGATCCAAAGCGAGATGGCTTATCCTGAGTCCTCCGCTTCAACGCCTTTTCGAACTTCTTGAACTTCCATCCCCCGTTCAACAATTCCTGGATCACCCATGTACGACGCCGCCCCGCTTTACCAACTCTCCCGCACCGTCACGATGCACTGGGCCAACCCGGAGAACTACGAGGCCCGCGACCACGCCGGGGGCAAGTCCAACTCCGGGCGCAAGGGCTCGCCCTGCCGCGGGGTGCTCAAGGCTGGGGAGACCTGGACGCTCGCCGAGGCCCGCGGCACCGGCACCGTCCGCCGCATCTGGATCACCATGAGCCAGCGCGACATCGCCGGGCTCCGCGGCCTGACGATCCGCGCGTTCTGGGACGGCCAGGAGAAGCCCGCCATCGAGGCCCCCATCGGCGATTTCTTCGGCTGCCCGCTCGGTCGCAACCTCATCTTCGAGTCGGCCTGGTTCAACAACCCCGAGGGCCGCAGCTACAACAGCTTCATCCCGATGCCCTTCCGCACCGGCTTCAAGATCACCGTCTCCAACGACTCCCCGCAGGACCAGGCGATGTTCTGGTACCACATCGACTACACCCTCGGCGACGCCCACAACGACGACACCGGCTACCTACACGCCCACTGGCGCCGCGAAAACCTCACCAAGCTCTGCGAGGATTTCGAGATCCTCCCGCGCGTCGACGGCCGCGGGCGCTTCCTGGGCTGCAACATCGGCGTCGTCACCGACAACACGCGCTACCGCGGCTCGTGGTGGGGCGAGGGCGAGATGAAGATCTTCCTCGACGGCGACACCGAGTTCCCCACGCTCTGCGGCACCGGCACCGAGGACTACATCTGCACCGCCTGGGGGCAGGGGCAGTTCCAGCGGCAGTGGTACGGCTGCCCGCTGGCCGACAACGACCGCGGCCAGTACGCCTTCTACCGCCTGCACGGGCCCGACCCGATCTTCTTCCAGCAGCACTGCCGGGCGACGATGCAGCAGATCGGCTGGGGCAGCTACCACGACATGCTGCAGCACCACAAGGCCGCGGGGCAGGACCACATCGTCCTCACCGGCGACGGGGGCAGGAAATACTCCGACGCCGACATCGCCGCCGACCCGGAGAAGGCCAAGGCCCATGGCCTCTTCGAGCGCGAGGACGATTGGTGCGCCACCGCCTACTTCTATCTCGACCGCCCCGCCGGCACGCTGCCGGGCATCGCGCGGTACGAGCAGCGCATCGCCAACCTCACGGGCGACCCGGTGGCGATCAAGCGGCAGGACGCGTGACCACCCGCCATCCGCGTCAACGTCCCCGGAGTGCGTCCATGCCCGCCGCCTTGCCGATCGCCGAGCCCGTCGTCTTCTTCGGCTCCTCCAGCGTGGAGATGGGGACGTTCATCCTGCTCTTCAAGCGGGCCTTCGGCGACGCGGGCGAGCCCGTGCCGCGCTGCCGGAACGCCGGCGTCGGGGGCGACACCGTGGCGAAGATGCTCGCGCGGTTCGAGCGCGACGTGCTGGCCCACCGCCCAGGCACGGTGGTGGTCTATCCCGGCATGAACGACGCGCACCAGGACGTCTCCCCCGCCGACTTCGAGCGCGGATTGGAGACCATCGTCCGCCGGATCGTCGACGCCGGGGCGAAGGTCGTGATGCTCACGACGGGCAACCTCGGGCAGAAGTTGGCCGAGGCCCAGGCGCGGGTGCCGGCGCTGGCGGAGGTCTGCCGCACGGTCGCCCGGCGGTTCGATCTCCCGCTGGGTGACACGAACCAGCTCCAACTCGAGGCCATGGCCGCGGGGAAGACGATCCGCATCCTCGACGACATCCACCCGAATTGGGAGGGGCAGCGGATCATGTGCCGGGCCGTGCTCGACGCGATCGGCCGGCCTGACTTGAAGGTGCTCGAGACGATGTCGTTCGAGCTGATGCCCGGGCTGATCCGCACGTGGCGCATCCGCCCGGTGAAGACGGAGGAGCTTCCGCTCGACGCCGCCCGCATCGCCTCCGAGCGCATCGACGCCAAAGGAGATGCGTGGACGCCCTACCGCCTGCCCGAGCCCAACCCGTGGGACTACTACCAGCGAGAGCAGCTCCGCCAACTCGGCTTCGCGATGAGGCTCGGCTCGTACGTCGCGCCCTCGCCCGCGGGGTTCGTCGGCGTCGCGACGATCGAATCGCCGAAGGCCCGCTCGGCCTGCCTCAACACCGGTGCCGACCTGCGCGGGATCTGGGTCAACGGCGAGCGCCTGCTCGACGAGCCGCGTCCGGTACTGGGCGAGGCCGGACGGCTGCGCCTCCTCGTGCGGCTGCGGGCCGGCGCCAACACGGTGGTGATCCAGAGCGGCGACTCGTTCTTCCTGAGCGTGACCGACGACGACCGCTGGTGAGCGTGTCGCACCCGCGTGTCGCACCTGAGACGAAAAGGGTAAACTCAAGTCGGAAGCTGAGGGACTTTCCGGGGGCGTGACGAGCTTTTCCCCAACGCCGCGCACGAGGACCGTATGGCCACTCCCGAGATGTCCGAAGCCGTGACCGATGGCATCCGCGTCGGGGCCAGCGCTTTCTACCTGCCTGAGGAGTCGAGCCCCGACGAGCGCCGCTACGTCTTTGGCTACAACATCGTCATCGTCAACAACGGCGACGCCCCCGCCCAGCTCATCAGCCGGCATTGGGACATCATCGACGCGGTCGGCCGCGGCCACGTCGTCGACGGCCCGGGCGTGGTGGGCGAGACGCCGCGGCTCGAGCCGGGGCAGGCCTTCAAGTACCAGAGCTTCTGCCCGCTCAAGACGCCCTGGGGCACGATGGAGGGGACGTTCCAGATGCAGCGCGACGATGGGACGGAGTTTGACGTGAGGATCGCGCGGTTCTATTTGGTGATGCCCTCGGGCAAGCCGGCGACCAAGGCGACGCAGAAGTCGGGGTGAGGCGGGGTTTTCTGGTGCCACATCTCATCGTACCCGTGACATGTGAAGCCCCTGAACAACCGAATCAAGCCCACTGATCCCGACGGTACGCCGTCGGATTCGGTGGGGTTGGGTGTCCAGATTGCCATGCCCGCGCCGTTTGAAACAGGGCTTTTCCTGGCCGTCAACGACGTCCGAGACCCCCGGAAACCCCACGGAACGCTCCGGCGTACTGTCTCGATCCGTGGGCTTGGGCGCAGGGTTGTTCAGATGGATCACATGTCACGATTACGATGACCTGTGGCACCAGACTGCCCAGGGGTCCGCTAAATCGACCGTGTCGGATCCATGGACGTCGTAAGGCATCTTGCGCATGGCAGAAAGAGCGAAACACAAGAGGATCTTCATCATCGCCGGGCCCAACGGGGCCGGGAAGACGACCTTCGCGCAGGAGTTCTTGCCCAAGGAGGCCGATTGCCCCGACTTCATCAATGCCGACCTTCTGGCGAAAGGCCTCTCGCCCTTTGCCCCTGAGGCGGCCGCGGTCGAAGCGGGCAAGCTGATGCTGCGACAGATCGCCAGCAAGGTCCGCCAAGGCAGGAGCTTCGCGTTTGAGACCACGCTGAGCGGCCGGAACTACGCGCGGCACATCCCCGCATGGCGGCGAGCGGGGTATCACGTCAAGCTCTTCTTCTTGAGCCTTCCTTCGGCGGATTTGGCTGTGACGCGAGTCAAGGTGCGGGTGACCCAAGGCGGTCACAACGTGCCCGAGGACGTCGTCCGCAGAAGATTCGAGGCGGGCCTTCGGAACTTCACATCGATCTACCGAGATATAGTGGATAGTTGGGTGCTGTACGACAACACCGAATCCGTGCCGCGACCGATCGCGGCTGGAGACAACTCATGAACTCGCGAAAGCTGGGATCAAAAGATCCCGACATCCTCGCCTCCGTGGGCGCTATGAAGCGGGCGGCCCGCGCGGCCAGGAAACTTTCCCGTGAGACCGGCACGCCCTTTTATGTCATGAAAAGCGGGCACATCGTCGACCTCAACGCCTCGGCGAAGAAGAAGCGCCCGAAGACCGCCTGAAGGCGGAACTACGAGCCAAATGCCCGGCGCCCGGGAACCCGCCTCATGCAACGCCCGCTCATCGGCATCACCGTCGACAACAAGAACGACTCAGCCACGTCGAACCGGTACGAGTCGTCGATCCACTACAGCCGGGGGATCGCGCTGGCGGGCGGGCTGCCGCTGCTGCTGCCCCAGGAGCCGGCGCTGGCGGAGGAGTACGTCGCGCTCTGCGACGGAATTTTGCTCACGGGCGGGAGCGACCCGCGGATGGAGCGGTTCGGCAAGGCGATGCACCCCGAGGCCAAGCCCGTCGACGCGGGGAGGCAGGAGTTCGAGTTGGCGGTGCTGGCGGCGCTGGACCGCGCCGCGGGCAAGCCGGCGCTGGGCGTCTGCCTGGGCATGCAGTTCATGGCCCTGCACGCGGGGGGCAACCTGAACCAGCACCTGCCCGAGACGCTCGCGACCGCGACGGACCACCAGCGCGACAACCGCCACGCGATCCGCGTCCTCGCGGCCGACTCGGTCGTGCTGCGCGAGGCCGGGGGCGCGGGAGCCAGCGAAAACGCGGGCGGCGACCTGACCGTCGTCTCGTGGCATCACCAGGCGGTCAACGACGCCGGGCGCTTGCGGACCGTGGCTGTCGCGCCCGACGGCGTGATCGAAGCGATCGACGACCCCTCGCGAAAGTTCTACTTGGGTGTGCAGTGGCACCCCGAGCGGGGCGGGGACGGGCGGCTCAATCGGGACCTTCTGCGGCGGTTCGTGGCCTCGTGTCTTGCCGGTAGATCCGGATCATGAGCAGCCCGACGCCGATCATCAGGGCGGCGTCGGCGATGTTGAAGACCCAGGGCCAGACGCCCAGTTCGGGCAGCATGAGCAGCATGTCGCGCACGGCGTTGAAGCGGATGCGGTCGTAGAGGTTGCCCAGCGCCCCCGCGAGGATCAGCGCCAGCGCGACGTGGAAAGCGCCCGGCGTCGTTGACCGCCTGGTGATGCCACGAGACGACGGTCAGGTCGCCGCCGAGGATCGAGAGGAAGAGGAAGAGGAAGACGGCGACGTTGCGGCCCGAGCGCCACGCGGGGCCCACGGACGAGGCGGCCGGGGAGGCGTCTGAGGCCCCCTTGGCGGCGGCGGAGGCGTGCGACTCGGGGCCGGTCGGGGTCATGGGGTTTGGCCGACGGCGCGGCGGGTCACGCGGGGCAAATCAGCCAACGGAATTCACGTGGAACTGCGTGCGGTCTGCGGCCCGAGGCGGCGGTTCGGATCGGCGGACGCCCTCCCCGCGCTCAGCCGGTCTTGCCGCGGCGTTCCATCTCGCGGGCGACGGCGATGCAGTATTTCGCCCAAGGCTTGGCGTCGAGGCGGGGCTTGCCGATGGGCTCGCCCTTCTCGAGGCAGACGCCGTAGATGCCGCGCTGCATCCGGCGAAGGGCCTCGTTGATCTCGTGCAGGAGCTTGCGCTCCGACTCGACGAGCCCGAGGGTGAACTCCTGCTCGTAATGGTCGGAGCCGACGTCGGCCATGTGCAGCGGCATGTTGGAGAGGTTGCCGCCGGTGTTGTTGCGCTGGTCGGTCTGGAGGGAGGCGACGTCGCCGAGGATCTCGGCCCGCTTCTCCAGCAGGAGCCGGTGGTAGTGGTCGTAGTCCCGCTTGGACATGCCGGTCTTGATCTTGCGCAGGTCGGCCTCGGGGATCGGGCCCAGCTCAGGGTCGGCGTTGGGATTGTCGGGGGTGAGCTTGGCGGCGGCGGGCTTGCGGAGGGCCGGGGGCGGCAACGGCTTGACGAGCTTGGCGGGCGCCGCGGCGGCGGACTTCCCCGGCGCGGGCTTCACTGCCGCGGGCTTCACCGGCGCGGACTTCGCGGCGGGCTTGGCCGCGGGGGCCTTCGCGGCCTTGCCCGCGGGCGCCTTGCCCGAGGCGGGCTTGCTTGACTTGGTCTTCCCCGACGACTTCGGGGCCGTCGAACTGCGATCCTTCACCGTCCGTTTGCTGGCCACTGAGACACTCCGTTTTGAAGCGGTGAAACCAGGGTTGTGAATGTGGACGACCGAACCACCGATGACCCCCGCCCCCGAAACCCCGGAACCCCGGAACCCCGGAAAAAGCATCCGGAGGCGGCGGACCGGCATGCCCCACAGCCGCCGGTCCGGCTTTTGAAAGCCCCAAAGTTTAGCGATCTCCCCCGCCGGCTTCAAGTCATGCCCGCCCCGGGGGCACACGTCCGCCAACTCAATCCCCGTGCTTCTGCCTCAGCCGGGCGCTCAGGCGGAGCAGGAGGTGCACCCGTTCGAACTCGTCGAGCCAGTCCTGCAGCGTCGCCGCCAGCTCGTCGGCGTCGACCGGGGCGCCAGGGACGGGGCAGGACGGCCCGAGCATCCGCTGGCCGATGGCGCGGTACCGGCTGAGCGTGCGGTCGCCGAAGACGCCCACCAACTCGAAGTCCTCCGCGGCGAAGATCGCCACCGGCACGCGGTCGCCCGCGTTGATGCGGACCTGCTTCTGGAGGTCGGCGTGGACGTCGCGGTCGAGCCAGCGGAGCGCGATCGCCGTGGGGTTCGCGTCGACGATCCTCTGGATGAGCGGGCACTGCTGGACGCAGTCGCCGCACCAGATGCCGCTGAGGACGATGACGTTGATCCGCCGCGTGAAGGAGCGGACGAGCTTCGTCTGAGGCTCGGTGAGCGTCGCCTTCTCGTAGACGCGCAGCCAGTTGTCGTGCTGCACGGGCGTGCCGGAGCGGACGTAGGCGTCGTAGGCCAGGCCCGCTTCGTGCTTGGCCTTGAGGTATGCGGCGTCGAACATCGGGCGTGTTTCCAGCGGAGCCGGCCGCGGCGAGGCGGACGGCTCCGGTCGGACGGAGGGACTCACTTGGCGGCGAGCATGCCCGACTTGCGGGCGTAGGCGAAGATGCCGCCCGCGTCGACGATGGGCTTGACGTCGCCCAGCGGACGGAGCTGGTAGGTCTTGCCGGTAGTCTTGTTGATGAGCTTGCCCGCGTCGATGTCGACGGAGACCTCGTCGCCGGTGCTGACCTCGCCCACGAGGCGCTGGATCGACTCGCAGGGGAGCAGGTAGCCGCCGTTGACGCAGTTGCGGTAGAAGATGCGGGCGTAGAACTCGGCGACGACGACCTTGGCGCCGGCCTCGGCGATCGCCAGCGGGGCGTGCTCGCGGGAGGAGCCGCAGCCGAAGTTGCGTCCGCCGATGACGATCGTGTAGGGCGTGGTGAACTCGCCCTCGGCGACGAACTTGACGTTGCCCTTGGGCAGGCCCGACTGCGCGGGCGGCACGCCGACCATCGCGTACATGCCGAAGAACTTGCGCTCGGCGGGGTCGGAGGGGTTGTACTTGAGATGCTCGGCGGGAATGATCTGGTCGGTGTCGATGTCGTCGCCCAGAACGTAGGCCTTGCCGGTGATGACTTGCTGCATGGCGGGTCGATTCCCAAGGAGGGGGATGCGGGGGGAGCGAAAAGTATAGCGGGCGTGGGGAAGCAAATCACGCGGCGGGCTGCGACGCCGGGGCGGTGGCGGGCGGCGCGGGGGCGGGCGGGGCCGGCTGCGAGGCGGCGGGTTCCGTGGCGGCGGGAGTGGGCGGAGCTACGGGGGCCGCGGAAGCAGGCTGGGTGGCCATGGCCGGCGCGGGAGCGGGTGCTGGCGTCGGAGCCGGAGGCGCGGGCACCGGGGGAGTCGGCGGGGTTTTGGGCGGTTTGAGGGCCGAGGCTTCGGCGGTCGCGACGGCTGGGGGCATCGCGGGCGCCGGCGCGGCGGTCGATGTGGCGGTCGCCGGAACCGGGGTGGGCCCAGGGCCGGGGGCCGGCGGCATCGCGGCGACGATCCGTTTGTCGAGGTCGGCCAGGCGGTCGGACCATTCCGTCCCCGCGCCGGTCCCCAGCCCTTCGCGCACCGCCTTGACGATCTGCGAGGCCGGGCTGGCCTGTCCCGCCGTGAGGACGCGCTGCGCCGATTCGAGCATGATCGCCACCGCCTTGCCGCGGGCGACCGGGTCGCTGGCCCCTTGGGCCATCATCTGTCGCCCGTAGACGATCGCGCCGTCGGCGTCGTTGGTCGCGAGGGCGAGGCGGAGCATGCCCATCCCCCACCGGGCCCGCTGCTCTCCCGTGGTCGACGGGGCCGCGG
>JAPLMQ010000067.1:1929-3918 GCA_026386955.1 Planctomycetota bacterium | reverse complement strand
TGCGATCGTTGCCCGCGAGCGTGCCCTTGTGCAGCTTCAGCCCGGCGGGGCCGAGCGAGACCGTCCGCTCCGCGCCCTTGGGGCCGAGCGTCTCGACGTGGAAGCCCTCCTTGTCGCAGCGGAGGTCCTGGGCCAGGCCGTCGCCGGAGTGGCCGCGGTAGGCCACGATGCCGGGCACCCAGCTCTCCGCTGCCACGTCGACGCCCGTCACCAGCATCATCCCCGTCTTGGAGTTGTGGACCTCCAGCGCCCGCGGCCAGCGGTACTGCGTGCCGCTTCCGTAGACGATCAGCGCCCCCTCGTTCGGCTCCTTGTCGCCGGCGTAGACCAGCCCCAGCCCGGCGATGTGGTCCTGGGGCAGGAACTTCCCGCCCATCTCCAGGAAGCCGAAGCGCGTCGTCGACTGCGGACCCGCGATGCCCATCACCTGGTCGCCCGCCTTCCAGTCCACCGACAGCGGCGTGACGTAGAGCCCCGCGCCGGGCGGGCCCTCCTGCATCTCCGTGTACGGGCAGAGCAGGTACTTCCCGTCCGCGCTGGCCTTGCCCTTGTAGACCGTGCCCGGGGCGCTCCAGTAGGTGTAGCAGAAGAGCCGGAGCGTGTCGGGGGCGATGTAGCGCTCGATGCGGTACCACTGGCGGATGCCGTCGGGCTCGCCCCCGGCGCGGGCCTGCCCCTCCTTGTAGGCGCGGGTGAGGTTCACCAGCCCGCGGTCGGTCGCGGTCATCACCGAGCCCTTGAGCTGCAGCCGGCGCGAGCCGCGCGGCGCGTCGGCCGCGAGGGCGGTCTCGTCCTGTGAAAGATTGCGCGACATGTGCAGGCTGAAGAACTCAGCCCCCTCGTCGCCGCCCGTGCGGTTCTGCCCCGCGTTGTTGATCACGCCGTGGTACATCGGCACGTCGCCGTTGCCGAAGTTGTGCACCTGCGCGAAGAAGGCGCTCTGCTGCCCGGGCGTGTAGTTGGTCTGGTAGACGTTCACCGCGGCGTGCGTGTTCTTGCCGCTCGTGCGGTAGGCCGGCGGGCCGTAGTAGCGGTTGTAGCCGCCCGTGCTGTTCTTCTGCCGCACGGTGAAGCTCGCGGCGATGTCCCAACTGTCGGTCGGGGCCTGCAGCTTCCGCTCGACGTTGATCTCGAACTGGCCGTTGTCGGAGGCGGGCGTGAAGGTGCCCAGGTCGGGCTTCAACTGCCGGTTCCGCGCGTCGGTGGTGTTCAAGTTGTAGAGCAGGGCGTCGGTGAGCTTCTGCCCCTCGTCGGCGATCGCCGGCGTGGGCGACGTCGCCACGAGGAACTTGCCCTGCCCCTCGGGCGCGATCTCCGGCGTGCCCGCGGGGTCGACGACGATCGAAGAGGGGACCGCCAGCGCGTCGGTCCACTCCACGCCCTCCACGCGGTCGCCCACGAGGCAGGCCCGCCAGCCCAGCGGCGGCTCGGGCGTCTCCGTGCGGTAGACGTAGCTGAACTGCGCGCCGTGGTCGGCCCACGTCACCTTGTTCTTGGGCTTCGCGGCCGACTTCTCCACCTTGAACGGCCCCGCGATCGGCGACCAGACCTCCCGGCTCGACCTCGCCTGCACCCAGTAGAAGAACGTGCGGTCGCCCGCATCGCCGACCTCGACCTTCACGCCCGAAGGCGTCTCGACCCGGCTGGTGACCACGCCGTACTCCGTCGCCCCCGCGACGGGCGCGATCGTCAACACCACGGCGTTCTCCTTGGAGAGCGTTGCCGGCGCGTTGGCCACCACGACGGGCGCGGAATACTCGGTCTGCCCGCGCGCGTCGCGGGCGAAGGCCCAGTAGCGGAGCGTGCGGTTGCCCGGCTGGCCGCGGACCTCGGCCTTGGGCGCCGGCGGCGTGGGCAGCGGCGGGGCGTCGGCCGCGGAGGCGAGGCCGGGCATGAGCAGGGGGGCGAAGAGGGCCGCGAAGGCGAGCAGGGCGGTGATCGATTGGCGCATGGCGAACTCCAGTGAACGAAATCCCACACAAAAATGGA
>JAPLMQ010000067.1:0-1920 GCA_026386955.1 Planctomycetota bacterium | reverse complement strand
TGGATTCTAGCGGCGCATGCCGCGGGGATGTTCAATCCGGCGTTCGAGCCGATGCTCGTGCGGACGAGCCCCTGCGAAAACGCGGATCGAGTACGCTCCCGGCCGCGGCGATGGGCTTCGTGGCGCGGATGGCTCTCCATGACGATCGGCTACCTCTACATGTCCGTCTCGATCCTCCTGGGGGCGGCCTTCAGCCAGACCATGCGGGTGGGCCAGCGGGTCGGGCCGGGCGTGGTCGCCGCCGGCGCGATCAACTATTTCCTCGCCGCCGCCGCCAGCCTGGCGGTGACGCTCTTCCTGCTCGATTCCTCCGGCCCGCCGGTGCCCGCGGGCGTCATCCTCCTGGGCCTCGTCAACGGCCTCCTCTACGCCACGCACTTCTTCGTCATCCTCCTCTGCTATCGCCTCGCGGGCGTGGGCATCACGCTGGCCGTCACCAACTCCGGCGTGGTGCTGGCCGTGCTGGGCAGCCACCTGATCTGGCACGAGCCGATGACTCGCTTCCAGTGGGGCTCGCTGCTGCTCTTCCCGTTGGCGATGTTCCTCATCCGCCCGCGCGAGGCCGTCGGGCATCCCAAACTCGGGCTCCGCGGCGACGCGGCGCTGCTGGCCTCGTTCCTCCTCGCCGGCGTCGTGCAATGCATCCACAAGGGCGGGAGCATGCTGGCCGACAACCACGACCAGTCGATCCACGTCTACCAATCCGTCGTCTTCGGCGGGGCGATGGTGACCTCGGCCCTGTGGGCCCTGCGCATCGGCGTCCGCCCGTCGCGCGGCGACGCCTTGGTCGGCATCGCCCTGGGCTCGCTCAACGCCGCCAACCTGCTGCTGGTCATGCTCGCCCTGCGCCACCTGCCCGGCGTGATCTACTTCCCCACTTCGACCTGCGCCATGATCCTCCTGGGCGTCGCCTGCTCGCGCTGGATGTGGAAGGAACGCCTCACCGGCCGGCAAAAGGCGGGCGTCGCCGCGACGCTCGCGGTGGTGGTGCTGGCGAACGTGGCGTGAGGATTGCCGCGGGCCGCGAATCGCGGCGGGTCGTTCGACCTCTTCCGCCGCGGCCGCTACATTCCATCCTCCGCAGGTCCGCGGCCGCCATGCCGGCGAGCCGACCGACTTTCCCCCGAGGCCTCCCATGCAGCAACGTCCCCTGGGTCGGACCGGCCTGTCCGTCTCCATCCTGGGCTTCGGCGCGTCGTCGCTGGGCGGGGTCTTCCGCGACATCGACGAGGCCGAGGGCGTCCGCACCGTCCACGCCGCCCTCGACGGCGGAATCAACTTCATCGACGTGGCGCCCTACTACGGCGTCACCAAGGCCGAGACCGTCCTGGGCAAGGTCCTGCGCGATGTGCGGCGGGACCGCTACCTGCTCGCCACGAAGGTCGGCCAATACTCCGAGGGCGACTTCGACTTCTCCGCGGCCCGCGTCGTGCGCAGCGTCGACGAGAGCCTCGCCCGCCTGGGCGTCGGGCATGTCGACCTCATCCAATGCCACGACATCGAATTCGTCGACCCGGCGGTCATCATCCACGAGACCCTCCCGGCCCTGCACCGCCTCAAGGCCCAAGGCAAGGTCCGCCATGTCGGCATCACCGGCCTGCCGCTGAAAATCTTCCGCAACGTGCTCGACCAGACGCCTCATGGCACGGTGGAGACGGTCCTGTCGTTCTGCCATTACGCGCTCAACGACTCTTCGCTCGAATCGCTCTTCCCGTACCTGGCGCAGAAGCAGGTCGGCATCATCAACGCCTCGCCGACGGGCATGGGCCTGCTCACCGAGCGCGGCGCCCCCGCGTGGCATCCGGCCAGCCGGGCGATCCAGGAGGGCTGCCGCCGGGCCGTCGAGCATTGCCGGCGGAAGGGGATCAACATCGTCGAGCTGGCGATCCAGTTCGCCGTCGCCGAGCCCGCGATCGCCAC
>JAPLMQ010000077.1 GCA_026386955.1 Planctomycetota bacterium | reverse complement strand
GTCGAAGACGAGGAGTCGGGGAGGGGGGTTGGCGGGCATGGAGGTTAAGGATAACGGGGGCGAGAAGGAGGTGAAATGGATTAAGAGGTAGGTGAGGCGGCAGTGGCGTTGCCCTCAGTCGAGGACACACAGTGTTCGAATCCTGTTGCTCCGATAGTTGTGTAAATCGTTGCAGCGAAAGCGGTTTTTCCCTGTGAATGTGGCTGGATTTAAATTTTCCGCTAGAATTGGACTGAAAATGTCGTATGCAAGCGCGCTTATGGGTGCGCCATTCCATCGACGAACGGTGCCAAAATGCCAGTGGTTAGTGAAGGCTACGTTTACGTTGCCGATGATGACGATGGCGTGATGGCGCGTGCGATCGCCGGCGCGAGAATCTCGCTCAAAGATAGGCGGTCGCCCTGGATCGTCGTGTACCACTCAGTCAATTCTATTTGCGTTGCGCAATGGCCTGGAAAGCTTTGGCGCGTATCGATTATCGACGCCAAGTACATTGAGCAGGCAAATTCTAGTGCCCGTTACACGCGGGCATTTGAAGTGGCAGTGCTTGAGGGACTACCACTCTCAAGACTTTTTGGAGAAAGAGGCGAGGCAGTTTGTTCCGTGATCAGTAGATCAAGTCGACTCGAATTGTCGGAGATGCATCTTCTCGCGGGCACGCGCCATCCGGAGGCTGCTGAAGCCTATTCGCGAGTGTGGAACGATTGGCTGACCTCGGTCGGCGGTACCGAGGCTTATAGAGGCGAAAACCTCCAGGGAACCCTGGGGATTTTGGCGGGAGGTTCTCAGTCTCCCATCAATGACGGCTTAATGGTGCTGTACGAAACAATCTCAATCCGAGCAGAGAAGTTGACCGGATCGGCAGCCTTCATTGTCAATGAGGACGGCGATAAATACCTGGAGCCTGCTTGGGCTGCGGCGAGTGTCGCACTGTTAGAAGCTGCGATGGCGTTCGGCGCACAGGTAGTGTCTGAATCGGATCGACAAATCATGAGCGCGGCTTGGCACTCAGTTTTCCCAGAAGATCCTTAGTGGTCGCAATGGGGAACTCGCCATTGTCCATCATTCATTGTTCGGCTTCCTCACGACCTGATCTGCCCACTTCCATACCCCACCCACTTGTACGTCGTCAGGTCGGCCGCCCCCATCGGGCCGCGGGCGTGGAGCTTGTCGGTGCTGATGCCGATCTCGGCGCCCAGTCCGTACTCCCCGCCGTCGGAGAGGCGGGTCGAGCAGTTCACGAAGACGTTGGCGGAGTCGACGCGGGCGACGAAGGCGTCCGCGGCCGCGAGGTCGTGGGTCACGATCGCGTCGGTGTGCTTCGAGCCGTACTTGTTGATGTGGTCGATCGCCTCGTCGAGGCTGTCGACCACGCGCACCGCCACGATCAGGTCGAGGAACTCCGTGCCCCAGTCCGCCTCGCCCGCCGGCTTGGCGGCGGGGAAGGCGGCCCGCGTGCGCTCGCACCCGCGGATCTCGACCTTCTGCTCCGCCAGGGCGTTCATCGCCTTGACGAAGAGGCCCGAATCCAAGGCCGACTTGTGGAAGAGCAGCGTCTCCGCGGCGTTGCAGACGCCCGGGCGCTGGACCTTCGCGTTGACGCAGATCGCCACCGCCATCGCCTCGTCGCAGCGCTGGTCGACGTAGACGTGGCAGTTGCCCGTGTAGTGCTTGATGACCGGGATGCGCGACTGCTCGACCACGGCCCGGATCAGCGACTCGCCCCCGCGCGGGACGCACAGGTCGATCAGCCCCTCGAGCTTGAGCAACTCGCCGATGGCGGCGCGGTCGGGCGTCTCGACGAATTGCACGGCGTCGGCGTCGAGCCCGGCCTTGGCGACGGCGTCGCGGATCACCTTCACCAGCGCGGTGTTGGAGTGGATCGCCTCCTTGCCGCCTCGGAGGATGATCGCGTTGCCCGACTTGACGCAGAGCGCCGCGGCGTCGGAGGTGACGTTCGGCCGGCTCTCGTAGATGAAGAGCACCACGCCGATGGGCACGCGGACTTTTTGGAGCCGCACGCCGTTGGGGCGGATGTTGCCCTCGATCACCTGCCCGACGGGGTCGACCTGGGCGGCGATCTGGATGACCGAGTCGGCCATCTTGCGGATGACCTTGTCGTCGAGCTTGAGCCGGTCGAGCATCGCCCCCGAGAGGCCCGCGGCCTCGCCGGCGGCCATGTCCTTGGCGTTGGCGTCGCGCAGCTCAGGCGTGTGCTCGATGAGGGCTGCCGCGATGGCGCGGAGAGCCTGGGCCCGCTGCACGCCCGAGGAGGTCATGACACGCCGGCCCGCGGCCTGGGCCCGCTTGGCCAGGTTGAGACAGTAATCCTTGATGTCCATGCCGTGATTTTACCCGGGTTCGGGCGGCCGGGGGGGGGTGGCTTTGTCTTGTAGGGTGGCGCTGAGCGGTACTCCGCGAAGCCCACCGGCGCGGCGCACCGCAAGCCGGGCCGCGCACGTACGCCGGACGCCCAAACGGTGGGTTTCGGGTTTCCGCACCGCGCCACCCTACGCAGATGGGCTTTGCGGACTTGGACTTGGCATTGAGCCCTGACGGGGCGCAAGTTGACAGCCCGGGGCAACGCCCCGGGTAGGGTCGTCGCGTTTGGATTCAAGCCCTGCAAGGGCGCAACCTCGCCGCCCGGAAATCCGGTTTCGCCCTTTCAGGGCTCTCACATCAGGATGCCATTTTTCCCGGGGCGTTGCCCCGGGCTGTCAACTTGCGCCCCGTTGGGGCTGAAGACAACATCGACGACCGCAGGGTGATTCTGCTCGAACGCCTGGATCAACGTGTTCTCGATTTCAACCACGCGATCGAATGATGAATTGCCGTTCGCAGGAAACTGGATGATGGGGGTGTTCTTTGCGATTGCTTTGATGCCGCGGCGCGGTAGTTCGGGTTGGGCAGGAACTCCCCGACGATCTCGCCGTTTTCATTGACTTTCCAGGCACCGATGATCGCCGTCGGCGGGACGCCATCGTTGGGGCCGAAATTTCCCTCAATGGCGTAAACCCAGCCATTGGGCTTTCGTTTTGCCTCAGCGAGGGCTGCAGCAGTTGGTTTCATGTGGATTCCCGGGGTGGCGATGGGGCCAAGTCCGTATGGCTTGTCTTTGTCGCCCCTCACCCCTTCTTCAACACCCGATACCGCACCGGCAGCGGTGGCGCGTCGACCGTCACGCCCGCGGGGAGGTTGATGATCACCGTCCCGCTCGCGCTCTCCTTGCCCGCCGCCTTCTCGATGTCGTCGGCCGTCAGGCGCAGCTCGGCGAAGACGCGCACCTGCTCGCCGCGGATGCGGTCGATCACGTCCGAGGGCCCGGTGACCGAGACGTTGCGCAGCACCGCCTGGTCGTCGTCGAGCTTCACCCACTGCCGCTCGAGCTCCGCGGGCGGGCTCAGCAGCAGCACGGGCACGCTGCGCAGGACGTACGACTCGGTGAGCTTGCGGACCGAGAGCGTCACCTTCGCGGTGGGCGTGTCGAGCTTCGCCCGGCTGTTGCGCATCGCGTCGGGCAAACGCAGCGCGACGGTGATCGTCTGCGGCTGGTTGAGCGGGAGGGCGGCCAGCTCCTTGGGATCGGGCCGGGCCTCGACCTTGGCCTTGTCCCACCGCCCGGCCTGCGAGGCGGGGAGCGTGACGCTCGCCGTCGCGGGGTCGGTCACCACGTTCCCGAGCGTCACGCCGTCGGCGATCACCGCGACGGGCATGTTGAGCGTGACCAGCCGCTGGACGTCGACGTCGATCTCCGCCGGCTGGACCTCGAGGATGTTCAGGCCCAGGTCGGCCATGGGCGGCGTGGAGGCGAGCCGCTCCTTGAGGAAGATCCGCCGCGGCCCGTCGGGCGTGGTGGGGTCTTCGCTGATCTCGATGGTCATGCCCCCGGCCCGCGTGCGCCGCTCCAGGTCGGCCGAGACGGCGTTGGACGAGCGCAGGATCACGCGGACGCGCTTGGGCTCCGTCGGCTGGACCAGCAGTTGCCGCCCGGCGGCGGGGGTGAAGCGCACGTCGACCTCGATCTCGTGCCGCTTGACCACCTCGCTCTCGGCGTAGAGCCAGAGCAGCCCGGTGATGAGCGTGACGAGCAGGACGGTGCGGATGAACTGCAGCATGGCCGGGCTCGGGAGCGAAATCAGTGTCGAAAACAGAGGCGAAGGTCAGGCGTCGGTCGTCAGGAGGCTTTCTTGGTCGGTTCGGGAGTCGTTGTGAGCGGCACAGCGACGGGGGTGTTCGTCGGCGCGGCCACGGGCGCCGTCAGCGGCGTGGGCCTCTGGCCCAGGGCCTGGAGCAGCGCGGCGTGGAGCGTCTCGGGCGTGAAGCCGCGGATGAGGTGCCCCTTCTCGGCGACGCTGATGATCCCCGTCTCCTCGCTGACGGTGATCGCCAGGGCGTCGGTCTCCTGCGTCAGGCCCACGGCCGCGCGGTGGCGCGAGCCCAACTCGCTGGTGAAGGCCTCGCCCTCGGCGAGCGGGAGCTGCACCGCCGCGGCGACGATGCGGTCCTCGCGGATGACCACCGCCATGTCGTGCAGGGCGCTGCCGGGCCAGAAGATGGTGTTGAGCAAGTCGCGGCTGACCTGCGCGTCGAGGGGCGTGCCCCCCACGACCGTCGCCTCCACGCCGACCTGGCGCTCCAGGACGATCAGCGCCCCGATCTTGTTGCGGCTGAGGTAGGAGACGGAGGCGATCAGCTCGTCGATGACTTGCGCGGTGCGCAGCGAGCCGCCGCGGAAGATGCGCGACTCCCCGAGCCGGACCAGGGCCCGGCGGAGCTCGGGCTGGAAGACGATGACCAGCGTGAGGGCGGCGAAGGTGACGAACTGGGCGTAGAGGAAGTTCAGCCGCTCGAACTCGGTCTCCGAGCCGATGAGCCGGATGGCGGGCGTGGCGGTGATCAGCAGGAGCGCGATGCCCTTGGCGACGCGGGCCCCGCGCGTGCCGCGCATGAAGCGCACCACGAGATAGACCACCACCCAGAGCACCAGCAGTTCCACGACGACCTCGTGGAGCGGGTAGCCCTCGATGCGGTTGATCAGCTCGTTGATGCGTTCCTGGTAGTTCAAGGACGGCACTCGCCTGGCGACGGGCGTGGCGGAGGCCCGTGGCGCGCCGACATTGTATCGGCGGGCGGAGCGCCGCACCGGGACCAGGCGTATCGGCTGGTGGAGGGCGCGGGGAGGAAGCCTCTTTCCGGGTGCCACATGCCATCGTACCCGTGGCATGTGTCTTGGGAGGCCGTGGACCTCACGCCTGACGGAGGCGCTTGGGAGACACCAATGAAGAGGGCATTTCCGCGATGCCGCGACGAGATTGCCGGGACGACATCAGCCTCCGGTTGACCGGCACATGCCACGCGTACGATGGCATGTGGCACCCAGAGTCGCGAGCCCGAGGGCATCGTGCTGTCTTCGGGTTGTTTCCGCAGGCCTGACGAGCGGAGAAACCGGCCCGCGCGAAGCGCCTGCTATACTGCCATCCCCGCCTGGATTTCATCGCCCGGAGTTCATCGATGCAACGGCTCGAACGGCTGCGCGTCAACATCCAGCGCGTCTTCTTCGGCAACCAGGCGGCCGTGGAGCGCATCATCTGCTGCGTCCTCGCCCGCGGGCACGTGCTGATCGAGGACGTCCCCGGCGTGGGCAAGACCATGCTCGCCACGGCCTTGGCCCGCAGCCTCGACTGCTCGCTCTCGCGCATCCAGCTCACGCCCGACATGCTCCCCAGCGACATCCTGGGCGTGAACGTCTGGGACCAGCAGACCCGCGAGTTCGTCTTCAAGCCCGGGCCGATCTTCTCCAACATCATCCTCGCCGACGAGATCAACCGCACGATCCCGCGCACGCAGTCGGCCCTGCTCGAGGCGATGAACGAGGCCCAGGTCTCCATCGACGGGCACACGCGCAAGCTCATCCAGCCGTTCTTCGTCATCGCGACGCAGAACCCCTTCGAGTTCGAGGGCACCTACTTCCTGCCCGAGAACCAGCTCGACCGCTTCCTCATGCGCGTCCACCTGGGCTACCCCAGCCCCGAGGACGAGGCCCGCATCCTCGACCAGGAGCCGTCGCGCACCGCGCTGGGCGAGCTCTCGCCCGTGCTCAGCGCGGAGGATTTGCTCGACCTCCAGCAGATGGTCCGCAAGGTGCGCATCGACACCACGCTGATCGACTACATCGTCAAGCTCGTCAACGCCACGCGCAACAGCGAGCACCTGCAGATCGGCGTCTCGCCCCGCGGGGCCCTCGCCCTCACCCAGGCCGCCCGCGCCACGGCCATGCTCCACCGCCGCGACTACGTCGTGCCCGAGGACATCATCTCCAACGTCCTGCCGGTCTGCGCCCACCGCGTGGTCACCAAGACGCACATGCACGAGGCCGACTCCAACGCGGCGATCCACATCGTGCAGCAAATTTTGGAGTCGGTGCCGGCGCCGGTGTGAACATGGGGTGGGCGGACATCCTGTCTGATCAGAGCCGGACACTGTGTGTCCGGAGTTCGGGCGAAAGCGGTACTCCGCTCGCACGAATTCTTGTGCGGTTGGACCGCGTTAGGCGAAGGCCGCATAAGGCGAAGACCACATCCTCACCCCTTCGTTTTCCGCGGGTTCCACGGCACGTCCGCCACGCCCTCGAGCTGGTTCGCCCGCCGGGCCATCGCGAAGAAGAGGTCGCTCAGGCGGTTGAGGTGGATCACCACCTGCTCGAGCCCCGGCTCCTGCCGCGAGAGGGCCACGCATAGCCGCTCCGCCCGCCGGGCGACGGTCCGCGCGACATGCAGCCGGGCCGCGAGCTCGCTCCCGCCGGGGAGGATGAACGTCCGCATCGGCTCGAGCGGGGCGCAGACGGCGTCGATCATTCCCTCCGCCTCGGCGACATGCTCGGCCCCGATCCGCGCCAAGCCCGCGGCCGACGTCTCCGCCGCGCCCGGCTTGCGCGGCGTCGCCAAGTCGGCCCCCAGCTCGAAGAGCCGGTGCTGCACTGTATGCAACACCGCCACCAGCTCGGGGAACCGGCAGGCCGCCGCCGTCAGGCCCACCGTGCTGTTCAGCTCGTCGACGGTCCCGTAGACCTCGACGCGCAGGCTGTCCTTGTTGACGCGCTGCCCGCCGAACAAGTCGGTCCCGCCATCGTCGCCGCGCCGGGTGTAGAGCTTCATGCCTCGATGATAGCAGGGGCGTTTGGGCCTCTGCGTTTCACGCCGTGATCGACGCCTTGAGCGTCAGCGTGCCTTCGAGGACGACGTCCTGCTGCCCGTCGGCGTCGGTGACTCGCAGCTCGTGGTAGTACTCGCCCGCGTCGAGCGTGGCCGTGTCGCTGGGGAAGAGCGAGATGTCGAGCGTGCCCGTGGTGAGGTTGCCCACGCCGCCCTCCGCGAGCGTCTTGCTCAGCAGCGCCGTCGAGGCGCGGTCGCGCGCGACGCGCCACACCGCCGCCCCGGCCGTGGTCGGCACCGTTCCCGCGAGGCTCACCCGGAGCGTGCGGTGCGTGCCTTGATGCATCGTGAAATCCTGTCGGGCCGTGGCCATGGATGCTTCCTCAATGGATGGGTTGAAGTCTCTTGGCGCAAGGGAACGCAGCCGCCTCACCCGCACGTCGGCCAATCGGCCTCGAGCGTGACCAGCAGGTCGAACGCGCCCTGCGCCGGCTGCAGGCCGACGAACAGCCCCGCGAGGTTCGCGTCGCGCACGAAGGTCGCCATGAGGCACGACCGCGGCGAGGTCGCCGGGTCGATCGTCTCCCGCAGCATCAGCCAGTGCGGCAGGGGCCAGGCGGCGGCGAGCCAGTGCCCGTCGAGGAAGTGCGATCGCGACTGTTCGGGCATGGCGTCATTCCGGTTCGGTGGCGGGGAAGTTCGTTTGCGTGAAGGCGTTGTCGGCAGGTTCGCTTGGCCATCGGCCGAGCTTGCATGCGCCGTGCAGGAACGACAGCCCGGTACATCCACATCCGCGGCAATTCACCGTCAGGGCCGTTATCCCCTGGTTTTCCGGGCATTCCGCGCATCGCGCCCGTCGGGCTTGCAGAAACGTGCGTTGTCGTTCGTCGAGGAACCGCGTTGCACGCTCGGCCGCATCCGTGGTCATGCCGGCATTCGACGGCGCCGGCCCCTCAGGCCTTCGCGCCGTCATCGCCTGCGCGACCAGCCTCCCCCGCGCGTCCCACTCCACGCGGTAATCGCCCCACGGCGTCGACCCGCTGGCGACCCGGCCGCCATCCTTCGTCGGCGAGAATTGCATCAGTGCGATTTCCGGATCGTGAACGCCCCGCCCGACATCAGCCGCCCGCACGTCGGCGCGTGGCAGTCGTCGAAGGCCAGCGTGTCGCCGAAGGTGTTGAAGAGCAGGAAGCCGTTGTAAAAACTCACCGGCACCGCCGCGAGGCCGTTCTCGATGCTCCAGATGCAGACCTCGCGGAGCAGCCCGCGGTTGAAGCGCACGTAGACGCGGATGCGCGAGCCGGCCCGCCGCGTCGTCCCGCCCACGCAGGTCGGCACGCCCAGGAAGACTGAGCTGGCGGTGCGCTGGTCGAAGCTCGTCGCCGCGTCGAACTCCCCGCGGAACTCGCACCATCCGTCGCTCGTCGGCCCGAGCGAGCGCGGCACGCGGTAGACCCCGTCCACCGCCGTCGACACGCCCGTCACGCAGTGCAGCGGCGAGGAGCACGAGACGCTCAGGCCCACGACCGTGTCGACGCACGGCGACGAGCCGTCCACCCCCGCGAGCGTCAGCTCGATCGCCGGCGGGCACGCGGGCAGGCAGCAGCATTTGCGTTTGTGGCTCATGTGCAGGCTCCGTCGTCGGCGTTGGCGGCCTGCAGCGTCCAGACGCGCGTGCCGTCGCCGAGGCGCTCGCGAGTCGCCCGCACCACCGGCCCGCCGCGCGACACGGGGCGCACGCTGAACCCATCCGGGTAGCTTCCGCCTCCCGTGGACGTGGTGACGTCGACGCCGTGCCCCTCCACGCCCGAGCCGTCGTTGAAGGCCTCGATCGCGTTGAGGAACGCGTCGCCCGCGACGGCGGCGATCGTCATCGCCGGCGAGAAATCGGCGAAGCCCGTCGCGGTCCGTGCCTGGCGCGTCCCACCGTAGAGCCAGCGGTTCGCGCCCAGCAGCGCCGCTGCGGTGAGGCGGACCCAGACCCACGTCCGCGGCGCGGTGAAGAAGAGTGACGGCCTCCCGTCGGCGTTGGCGAACTCGCGCAGCAGCACGATCTGCCCGACGCCCACCGCGTCGAGCCCGTTGATCTCGATCGCCGGGCCGAGCGTCGAGTCGCCCTCGCCCGCGTCGACCCACCATCCGCCCGAGCCGCTTGTGCCCGCGTCGGCGTCCCACGCCTGGGCCGTCCACGCATAGTGCCCGGGCGTCGCCGCGTCGGCGGTCAATCGCGCGACCCAGAGCGTCTCCCCCGGGCGCGAGCGCCGGTCGAGCAGCAGCCCGTCGGGCCCGGCCAGCCCGCGCCCGCCCCCCGAGCCCAGCAGCGATTCGATCGCCTCGGCGCGGGCGTTGAAATCGGCCGCGTCGATCGCGCGGTCCCCAGCCTGGTAGCGGCGGAACGTCATGAAGACTCCGTTGATGAACGGGACGATTCGATCGGTGCGAAGCGACGTGCTCCCGCACGGCGGGTAGAGCCGTACCCGGCGAAACCCGCGGGGCTGGGTTAGCCGGACGCGCAAGCGACGGCTTGCACCGTCCGATGTGCTGAAGGCGTCCTGCTCGCCGTGCGTCCAAAGCCGTCGCTTGCGCGTCCGGCTAACCCAGAGCGCCGCCCTCACGCCAGGTTCAGCATCGCGACGAAATCAACCGCCGGATACGGCAAAAACGCCGCGCCCGCGGCATACAAAGGCTGGGGCGTCGCCTGCCCGCGCCGGGAGAAACGGTTCCACCCCGACCCGCGGTACGTAAAGCGCAGCGAGGCCGTCCACGCCGGGTTCGCCCCCTCGCCCGCCGCCCGCGCCAGCCGCACGCCCTGGTAAAGCAGCGTCCCCGCGGCGAAGGAGAGGCCGAGCGTGCCCGACGTGATGGCCGCGCTGTTCACGCTCCCCGCCGCGTCGAGCCAGCCGTGCGGGTACGACATCACCTGCCGGAAGGTGTAGGTCCACTCCAGCAAGCGCTGCACGACCGTCGGCGCCTCCGACTCGGCCAGCCGATGCTCCGGCGCGTTGCTCACCGCCCAGTTGAGCCCCTGGTGCGGGAGCGAGAGGAACTCGGCCGAGGTCGAGAGCGTCTCCTCGCCCGCCTGCCCCGCGCCGCGGGCCGGGTCGAACTGCCGCGGCTCGTAGTCGACGGTCAGCAGCGCGTGCCGATAGGCCGCGACGTTGGGCTGGGCTTGGTGCGCCTGCACGTCCGACCCGAACGGGTCGATCTGCACCTTCGAGGCGTAGGCCCCCGCGCGGTGCGGGTAAGGCTGCCCGATCCGCGTCACCAGCGGCGGCGAGCCGCCCAGATGGATCAGGTAGCCCGTCATGAGCTGGTCGAACAGCCGCAGGCGGTCGGCCCAGAGGCACTTCAGCCGCCGCACGGCCCGGAACTGCGTCTCCTCCCCCATCTCGCGCGGCGAGCCCTGCAATTCCTCGTGAGGCACGGTGACCGGCAAAGGCGTGATGGGCGGCATGGTGGGGGCTCGCAAAAGTCAGGGGATTTGTTGAGACGAAAAACAAACGTGGATTCGATACCGACCGCGCGCACGAACCCCATCCCCAAAGCCCAGGCACTGCGGAGCCTGGAACCGACGACGAGGTTCAGCCGCGTAATCAACGGAGCGGAACCGGTGGTCGAAAGGCTCTGCCCCTCTCCCTTTTCCGGGGGCGGGAGAGGGTGGCCGGTACCCCGGCCGGGTGAGGGCGTGGGCAACCGGCGACTTCCAATCAGCACGGCGGACGCAAGCGAACATTCAGGCGCATTCGTCGACTCACGCCCTCACCCGTCGCGGCCGAGTACGGCCGCGCCACCCTTTCCGGGGGTCCCGAAGGGAGAGGGGCAGACGAGTCGCCGCAACGGCGATTGCAAAACGAATCAATCCCGTCACCGGAAAACCGGCGCGTCAACCCTTCCAACGTTCGCCTGGATCACCTGCAGGATCTGTCGCAGGAGATCGACGGCGGTGCGTGTGTTCGCCGCCGCGGCGCGGGCCGCCTCGACCAGCGCGTCGTTCGAGGCCGTCGCAGCCGCAGGCGCTGCCGCGTTGTTGTCGTCGACGTCGCTGGAGCCTGTGGCGCCAGCATCCGGAGACGCGCTCGTCTCCGATGCCGACGACGCGACATCCGGAGCCGTTCCGTCCGTGTCGTTCCCGCCTGACGCCCCGACGGCATCGGGTGCGGCTCCTGTGCCGGTCACGCCGCCGCCCACAGACCGCCGGCGGGTCCGTCCATTTCGCGCCGCAATCCCGCCGGCCCGCGAACCATCGCCACTTCGCGTGAAAGCGATGGACGCCTGGAGCCCGGGCGATGACCGCCTCGCCGCACCGCCGACGCCGCTGCTGTTGCGATCAACAAGCCCATCGAACGTTTCAGCATTCGATTCGCCATGACCCGCGTCGCGGCCGACGACGGGCACGACATCGTTCAGCGAACGCGGCGTGTCCAGCAACGACGCCGGCCCCGCCTCGCCCGACCCGCGCGAAGCTGCCTGGGCGATGAGCCGTTCGACGCCCGGATCAATCATCGAACCCGACTCCGCCATCGACCCCCGCGACCCCGGGGCCTCAGCCGACTCGTTGCTGTCGGCCGCGGCCACCGGAATCGCCGGATTCGTCGCATCGTTGTCGCCTGACGCCTCGGCATTCGGCCCGCCCAGCAGGGCGCGGAAGATCCCCGCCAGGTCGTCGAGCGTCAGCGCCTTCGCCAACGCCTTGAACGTCACGTTGGGATGCCGCTTCCGCACGCTCAGCCAGACCAAGCGCGTGGCCGCGGGAGTGCGGCCCGCCTTGGGCTTGGCGGAGCGTTGTTGTCCGACCCATCGCTCGAAGCCCTTGAGGTCGTCGGCCGTGAGCGGCGAGAGCTGCCAGCCACGATGAGCCCCTGAGCGGCGTGAGCCTGAATGGCGGGCACGCGAGGCACGCCGCTTTCGGGGTTGGCGTGGTTGATGCGAACGTGGCATGGAGGACTCCTGGATCAAGTGAGGCTGGCCTTGCTGGCCATGCCCGTGAGTCGTGCCTGATCAGAGCCGGACACTGTGTGTCCGGAGTTCGGGCGAAAGCGGTGCTCCGCTCGCACGACTCGTCGGGGACACAGTGTCCAGCTGGCTCTGTTGCGATGCTCAATCGGCGCTGGGCCGTGCCACATCGCAGCCGAAGGCTGCTATGTGCGAGTTAACGGTTGGGCGATGGTTCGAGAGGGATTTCTCCCGTTTCCGCCGATGGATGTAGGTTCAAAGGCCTCGAAATCTCGGCGCTTCCGGTTGACCGGCACATAGCAGCCTTCGGCTGCGATGTGGCACGCCCTTGGAAGTTCGCGGGTCGCAACAGAGCCTCCCCGGCTCTGACCAGAAGCGATCCCCCCGCGTTTCCGCCTCCGCTCACGCCTGCGCGAACCGCACCGTCGCCTTCACCAGGTTCTGCACATCGACGTGGAAGTCGATGTCGGTGACCAGGACCGAGCGATCCAGCACCTTGACGGTCCCGTCGCTGGTGAGCTCGAGCGCGCCCGTCGCCCCCTCGGCCAGCCCGCTGGGCATCGCGTCGGCGAGCATCTCGAAGGAGCCGCTGATGTCGCTCGCGCCGGCGACGCGCTTGGTCTCGCCCGCGCTGGAGCTCGAGACGTAGTCGACCGAGCGGTTGACCTGCTGGACGTTGAAGTTGGTCACGTCGCCGATCGACGCGCTCTCCCACTTGCCGGTGAGGTTCTTGCCGTGCTTGACTGCCATGATGCGATCTCCAGGGTTGGGGTGTGAAACGGAAAGGGTGCGATGCGTCTTGTTCTTGTAGGGTGGGTTGAGCCGTACCCGGCGAAGCCCACCGGCGCGGCATGTGTGGTTGTGATGGGTGAAAGCAACCGGCGAGGCACCAATATTGGGTGGCCCGTATCGAATCGCGCGGCGTGGCGCGACATCGGTTGATGTGCGCCCAACCGGTGGGCTTCGCGGAGTACCGCTCAACCCACCCTACAAGAGTGGTCTCGCGGTCCGCGCGGCGACTGATTGGTTCACGTCGTCCCCACGAGCACCAACTCGTACGTCAACGGATTCGCGGAGTCGTTGTTGTGCAGGCGGAGCAGGTCGGCCGAGGCGTTGGTCACGGCGTAGCCCGCGGCATCGGCGCAGGCGATGAGCAGGAAGCCGCCGGGGCGGAGCGTGATCGTCTCGCCCGCGGAGCCGAACCAGCCGACGAAGGCATTGCTCCCGCCGCCGAGCGTGAGGGTGCCCGTTGCCGAGTCGTTGCGGAGCAGGATCGCCTTGACGCGGGCGAAGGCGACGGCGTCGCCGAAGGCGTCGCGCAGCGAGCCGGAGAGGTCGAGCGATTCCGTCGCGCTCGCGGCCAGGGTCCGTCGTGCGTGCCACTGCTGGTTCGCCTGCCCGTCGGCCACGCCGTCGGTGAGCGTGAGGGCGCAGGCCTGGGCGAGCGGGTCGTTGCTGGTCGAGAGGCCGGTGGCCTTGGTGGCCGGGGCGCTGATCGAGGCGGCGATGCTGGTGCGGGTGATGTTCATGGATTCATCCGAAAGTGCGGTGTGATGCGGTCAGGGCAGGAAATAAGTCGCCGTCGCGCGATGTCTGCCTTCCTCTCCCCTTCGGCAACGAATTGCATCAAGACGCCGAACGGCTCTTGTAGGGTGGGTAGAGCCGTACCCGGCGAAACCCACCACGGCCTCGCGGGAGCGGCGCGGTTTGGGACGCATGCGAGGCCCGGGGCGTTGCCGTTGTCCGTGGTGGGTTTCGCGGATTACCGCTCTACCCACCCTACGAATGCCAGCACCGTCTCGATGCAATTCGTTGTCGGAGCGGATAGGGGGCGGAGTGCCAACGCTTGATGAAGGGTTCGAGGTCTTCGCTCGCACGACTCACTCACCCACTCACCATCGCCGTCCGGTCGATGTGCATGTCGACGCGGATCAGCAGCACCGACGACCACCCGCGCGTCCCGCGGTTCAGCTCCTTGTCGTCGAGCGCGTCCGTCGCGCCGGTGCAGGAGACGTGCGTGACGAAGCTCAGCCCGAGGTTCGACGCGCCGGCGGCCAAGGCCCGGCAAATCGCCCACTTCACGCGGTTGAGCCATTTCTGCGGGCGGACGTCGGCCGTCGCGATGGTCAGGCGATACGTCTCCGTGAGCGAGGCCGACGAGCCCGTGGCCCAGGGGTCGATCGTCCCGCCGGTCTGCAGCAGCATCACCTCCGGCGCGTCGGCGTCCTGCAGGTTCGACCGCCTCGGCTCGGGGTCCTCGCCCTGGAGGTTCACGCGGTTGCCCGCGCGCACCAGCGCGACGAAGTCGGCGTTGGCGGTGAGCAGCTCCCAAAGCTTGTCGTGGACCTGCGTGTAGGGGTCGGTGGTGAACTCGGCCATGGGGAACTCCGGGGTTGAAGTCGATCCGAGTAGGGCGGGTAGAGCGGTACTCCGCGGAATCGCCGCTTAAAACACCACCGGCCCATCCGGGCTGCTGATCGCCACCTGGGCGGCGAGGGTGATGCGGCCGTGCAGCAGCGCGTCGAGTTCGCGGTCGACGCGCTCGCGGTGCAGGCCGAGCTTGTGGCCCAGGCCGTCCTCGTCGCGCAGGCCGCGGGCGGTGTAGAGCTTCCAGGCCGCGAGGGAGGAGGCCCACTCGACGACTTGGGCGAGGCCGCCCGCCGTGGGCGTGAGCGGCAGCGCGTAGCGCCCGCCACGAAGCCGGCTGTGCAGGTATTCGTCGGCCCAGGCGAGGGCGGCGGCGATCCGGTCCGCGTCGGCGTTGGCGCTGGTGTTGTCGAGGTTCGACCACGCGCGGATGTTGTCGCGCCCGAAGGCGAGCTCGAGGTCGGCCTGTGTGGCGTAGGGCATGTGTGGAGTTCCAAGGGAGTGCGAGACGATGCAAGGCCTGCTCCGCTCCGTGGTCCGGAGGCGGAGGAAGGGCGGTTGATTCTGTTGCGCGGCTCAGGTGAACGTGAGCCGTGCCACACCGCAGCCGAAGGCTGCTGTGTGCCGGTCAAGGACACGTGCTGGGATTTGTGGGCAATTTGCATCTCCCTTCAACCCTAGCCGTGCGGAGAACCATTCGACGACGTGGCCGAATTGTTTGCTCGCACATAGCAGCCTGCGGCTGCGATGTGGCACGATCCGTGGTGATCGTGGCATCGTGAGAGGGCTCAGCAGGGCTTCATCGCTCCCGCAGATGCGTCGGCTTGAGCCCCGCCGCCTTGGCGAGCGTGAGCAAGTGGTCGAACACCTCGCGCTCCTGCCGCCAACGCGGCTCGTCGCGCGTGACGCGCGTCGAGCCGAGCGCGTCGGCGTCGCCGTGCATGTCGTAGCCGCGGAGGAGCAGGGGGCCGTCGTCGAGCGCGATCGCCAGGGCGAGGGCGGCGGTCCCGCTCCATCGGTTCCACCGCGGCTCGACGGCGCGAATGCGGGCGAGGCGATTCTCGCAGGCGAAATCGCGCGGGTGGAGGGTCAGAGCGCGATGGTTGTCACCACGAAAGTCGTCGTGGCCGTTGCCAACGTCTTCGTCGTCCTTGGCGCCGATCAACCCCTCGTGCAACCGCGGCCCGCGCGCGAGCAGTTCCGCCAAGCCCGACGGTGACATCTCCGCCAAGTCGGTCAACACCGCCGCCTTGCAGAAGATCGTCGGCGCCCCCAGCGGGCGCACCGCGAGAAACGTCTCGGCGTCGGCGAAGACCCACCAATCGGCGGGCCACGCGGCCGCCATCGCGTTGACGGCGATGAGCGTGCCCCGTGGGCGCGAGCGGCAAAGCTTCGCCGACGGACCTTGGCTGAGGATGGTCGTGGGCATGACGTGTGCTTTCCATGGGAAGCGCCGCCCGGGCGGTTGGGCCCGGTCGGCGTGGGTTGTGAAGGGGGTTCTGCGTTGTCGGCGGTGCGTCAGAATCCCGCGACCGTCGCGATGAAGATCGCCCGCCCGTTCTTGAGCAGCGGCAGGAACGTGTCGCCGGCGAAGTGCTGGATCGTCGCCGGGTTGTCGGTCACCTTCGCGTAACTGAACATGCCGAAGACCTGCGCGAGGTTCCTCGCCGCCGCAGCCGCGTCCTCGCTCACCTCGCCCAGGCTCACCGGCGCGAGGTACGAGCCCTCCGCCAGGTCGTACCAATCCACGCTGGGCTCGGGCGTGAAGACCACCGTGTTGGGCCCGAAGAACTCCGCCACCTGCCCCGCGGGGTTCAGCCCCATCGCCTCGTAGACCGGGTGCCACTCCAGCCCGCAGAAGCCCTTGGGGATCTCGCCCGCGGTGAAGAAGGCCGTCGCCAGCTCGGGGTTGCCCTGGATCAGGTCGGGCGCCTGGTCGTTGGCGAGCAGGTGCTTGACGATGTTCTGCCCGTAGAAGGCGTGCGCGATCGGGAAGCCGGTGGTCTGGGCCGCGAGCTTCTTGATCGCCTGGACCTGGCCGACGATGTCGGTCGAGCCCGTGGCCCACGAGGCGCTGATCGCCCCGCCGACCTGGCCGGTGTTGGCGGAGGGGACGCCGAAGTCGATCGTCTCCGCGGCGCCGCTGGAGGAAAAGAGCAGCCGCCCGTCGGCGTCGAGCCAGATCTTCCCGTTGGCGAGCATCGAGCAGACGGCCCCGAGGCGGAGGTTGGCGAAGCGCACGAGGAACTCGCGCGTCTGGCGGAGGATCTCGTCGACGGCCAGGGCCTGGATCTGGTCCGAGTCCTGGCGCATGAGGTTCTGCAGGATCAGCGGGTCGTGGTGGATGGCCTCGAAGGCGTGGATCATCCCGGCCGCGGCGCGGGTGCGCCCGACCTGCGTGACGTCGCGGGCCGGCGCGCCGTACTGCGTCGTCGACGCGAAGGCCCGCTGGCCGGAGACCTTGTCGTAGCCGACGGTCCGGCCGACGACGCGCTGGTGGGTCGTGAGGAACGAGGCGGGCAGCACGTTGGGCAGCCCGGAGCGGATCTGCTGGACCGTCTGGGCCTTGTTGATCCCGCCCAGGATCTGTTGGAGGGTTTGAGCCATGGAAGGCGTGTCCTTGAATGAGTGAGGAGAGGGGAGAAAGTGGAGAAGGGAGAAGACGAGGAAGAGGGCGGACGCGCAGTTCAGAAGGACAGGTCAGAAGGACAGCTCAGAATCCGAAGTCGTCGTCGAAGGCCCAGCCCAAGCCCGTCGCGCGGAGCTGGGCCTTGAGCCAGGCGAGCAGCGAGGCGTCGGCGGGGACGTTGAGGATCTGCGAGGTGTCGACCACGCCGGCGATGAGCAGCGCCTTGAGCCGCGTGTCCTGGCTCTGCCCGCGGGCGTCGGTGACCTTGAGTGTCTCGTCGAGGATGCCCAGCGGCGTCTCGCTCCCGTCGGCGGGGCGCACGAGCGAGCCCGCGACGTAGTTGGCCGCGGCGGCGGTGATCGTCACCACGCCGGTGCTGGCGTTCACCGCGGAGAAGGCGACCGTCTCGGTGGCGACGACGCCCGCGGCCGTGGGCGGGCCGGTGATCTTGAACGAGCCCGAGGAGCCGATGCGCCGCGCGATCTCCGTCGCCACCGCGGCGCCGACCTGCAGTTGCGTGCTGGTCGAGCCGGTGTGGTTGTACGCGGCCGCGGTCACGCCCAAAACCGAGGGCGCGAACTTGCCGCTCGCGGAGACCTTGCCCATGAGCAGGCCGTTGCGGAGGACGTCGGTGTCGCCGGTGTTGAGCGGATCGCGGGCGAGCGAGCCGTCGATCACCCGGCCCTGGGGCAGGTAGGTCGCGCCGGTCCGGCCGGCGAGGACGATGCGCGGGACGTGGCTGGTCTCGGCGGCGAAGCCGGCGACGCCGAAGACGTCGGGGAAGGTCGACATGATGGGGTTCCTTGGGGGTGAAGGGGAAACGGGGACGGGAATCACGAAATCGGATCAGCGCCCGCCGGAGTTCATCGCCCGCAGGCGCGAGGCGACGAGGCCGTTGGCATCAGAGGCGTCCGTGTCGCCAGGGACGGGACGCGAGAGGGCGACCGCCTGCCCGCGCGTCTGCTCGCCGGTCGGCATGGGCTGGTTGTCGGCCAGTGCGTCGAGGATCAGGCCGGCTTGGCTGCGCGGGGCGGACGTCCCGCCCTCGCCGCGGCTGAGCAGCAGGGCGTCGTCGAGCGTCAGCGCCTCGCGGAGCCGATCGCGCACGGCGGGGGTGATGCGCCCGCGCTCGACCAGCCTCTCCAGCCGGGCGTCGAGCGCCTCGACCAGCGCATCGCGCGCCGGGCGGGCGAGCGTGCGCCGCGTCACCGACTCGTCGTCGTGTTCATGGCCTTCGCCACGCGGCCCCGCGCCCAGCGCCAAATCGTCGCGCGTCTCGGCCTCGCCCGTGCGCGACGCGGCGATCCGCCACGAGCGCTGGTCGGGCACCACGGGGTTCAGGCAGATCGCGACGTGGTCGATCACCTCGCCGTAGTCGTGCCCGAGCCCGTCGCGGAAATCCGGGTGGATGCCGACGCTGACCTCGCTGCGACCGGGCAGCCTCACGGCCTCCTCGCCGATCAGCTCGAGCGTGCCGATGAGCCGGTCGTCCTGCGTCTCGAGCTCCACGAGGTAGCCCCGCGCGTTCTCGGGCTTCCAGTTGTGGGCCCCGCGCGCGTCGACGCTGATCACCGGCACGCGCACGCCCGCGGCCTTCATCTCGGCGAAGCGGCGCGTGAGCTTCTGCAGCCGGCCGCGGTCGACCGCCAGCGTCCACCCGCGGTCGGGCGGGCGATAGGTGCCCACCGCGAGCAGGTCCTTGCGGACGCGCAGGACGGGCTGGCCCAGGTCGTTGTGGGTGACGCCGGTGAGGTTGTTCGGATTGTTGGGCATGCAGTTGGTCCTCGTGAAATTCGGAAACGCCGGTCTTGTTAGCCGGACGCGCAAGCGACGGAGGTTTGTTTTGGTCTTGTGTGAGTTCGGGCGATGCCGGTCGGTTGAGGCGGACTAACATCCGTCGCTTGCGCGTCCGGCTAACAAATCGAATGCGAATCTCAGGCTTCTTCGCGCTCTTTCGCCTTCACCCCCGGCAACCCCTGCTGCTCGACCATCGCATCGAGATCCAGCGTGCGCAGCAGCGTCTCCGCGTTCGGCGGCGAGCCCATCGCCGCGAGCAGCATCGCCCGCGCCAGCCCCGCGCCGGCATCCGCGATCGGCGAGGCCGTCAGCCTCACGCTCCCGCGGGCCGCCTCGCCGAAGTTCAGCGCCAGCAGTGGATCGACCACGTGCCGGTTCACGCAGCGGAGCAAATCGTCGAGCGTCTCCTGCGCGATCGACAGCGCCAGGTCCGCATGCTGCTCGGCGTCGGCCCTTGTCCCCGCGTGCCCCTCCGCCACCGCGCGCTCCGGCACCAGCCAGCCGCGGAGCATCAGCGACTCCTTGTGCTGCATCTGCCGCACGAGGTCCTGCCCGTGTTGCCCGCTCGGCTCGAGGAACCGGATCTGCCACGCCGCGAGCTGCGAAACGTCGATCCCCCCGCGCACCAAATCCTCCGCCCAGCCCGCGAGCCGGTTGGGCATCGCCACGCCGTGCCCCAGGCCGAGGTTCGCGAGGACCGCCTGCGCCAATTCGAAGTTCGGCCTCTCCGCCCCGTGCCGGTCGCGCCCCACGCCCTCGGGATACGTCACGATCGGCGTGACGCCCGCGACCTTCGTCGCGTATTGCCCCTCCTTCGCGAGCAGGTCGGTCCACGCCGCCCAGGCCGCGCGGACGTTCTCATGCCGCGATCGGCCGTACAGCCCGTCGTCCTCCGGGTCGTAGCTGTAGACGAAGCACTTGCCCGCGGGCAGGCTCACGCCGCGCTGCTCGAGCCCGGCGAAGCCGCCCGTCGCCGGGTCGACCTGGATGCGCGTCAGCTCCGGCGCGAGCGGCTTCAACTTGTGCAGCACCAGCCTGCCCGCGTCGTGGACGTAGACCTTCTCGAATCCCTTCCAGCCGTAGTCGAGCGCGAGCATCGCGTCGCGGCAGATCGCGGGCCAGAGCGGGCGGATGTTCGCGTCGATGAAAGCGACGGCCTGGGCGTGCGTCGTGTTCGAGCCCATTCCGGGGGCGGGGGCGATTCCGGGCGACACGGCGATGCGTGCCGCGCGGATCGGCGCCGTCGCCGCCATGCGGGCGATGGCGATCGTCGGGTTGCCGCGCATGCGCCGGTAGGTGGCGTACGTCCCCGCGGCCGGCGCGCTGTAGCCGGGCAGGTTGGCCGAGGTCGCCCAGACGTCCCCGCCGATGGCGTTTGCCGTGTGGCCGACCGCGTGTTGCGACACGCCGGCGGGACCGGTCTGCCGCGGAGTCCGCTCGCCGACCAGTTCCCGCCCCGCGGCCTCGAGGGCCGTGCGAATGCGACGCATCAGAGTCATGGTGGTTCTCGAAAGAGGTTCGATGCCGGGGACAAGCCGTCTGTTTGCCTTCAGCCCCAACGGGGCGCTTCAGCCAGAGCCCAGGGCAACGCCCTGGGTATGGAAGCACACGACGATGTTGAGCCCTGTAGGGGCGACTCAAATGCCTCGCAGGACGATCGATTTGACGCGCCCCTTCAGGGCTTTAATCCAACGTCAGACCGCAAACCCAGGGCGTTGCCCTGGGCTCTGGCTGAGACGCCCCTTCGGGGCTACCCAAATCCTCACACACTCACCCTCCCCGTCGCCTCGCCCCTTGGCGCGACGACCGGGAACTCCCACGCCACGGCATAACGCAGCCACGCCACGCAGTGCCCCTGCGACAAATCGCTGGGCCAGAGCAGCTCGCCCATCTCACGGATCAGCCGCCTGCATGACGGGTGGATCGAAAGCCCGATCTCGCCCGCGGCGTTGCGCAGCCGCGCCCGCAGCGCGTTGAGCGTGTCCTTCACCGGCCAAGGCGCACGCGGCACCTTGATCTGCGGGCGATACGCGGCCAGCCTCTGCCGGACGATCGCCCAATCCGATTTGCCCGACGTCGAGTCGCGCGCGTGCCCCGTCGGGTCTCCATAGATCCGCACGCCATGCGGCTCGATCCCGCGTTCCTCGCACCACTGCAGAAACGCCTCGCAGGCCATCTCCGTCGAGCTGTCGTTGAGCACGATCTCGTGCAGCACGCGCAGGCCCCCCGACGTGCCCGGGAGTTGCAGAACCCCCGAGCACATCGGGTTCACGTTGAAGTCGAGCGCCCAGGCCAGGGGAAGTCCCGGCTCATAATCTGCGTCGCTTCGCACGTGTTTCGCGGGGTCGAACCCCGGGAAGGCCAGCCCGCCGGCGAGCACGAACTGCCCGCCGATCTCCTGCCGAAAAATCTCCTCGTCCATCGTCCGCCGCAGCGACTCCACCTCCTCCGGGGGGAGGATGTCGGTCGAAGGCCAGGCGTAGGCCGCCCAATTCGGCGCGGTCCCCGCGGCCGCGGCGTCGTGCATCCGCTTGTATTCCACCTGCCCCGGCGCATCGCGGTCGGGCACGCCGATCAGCCACGCCCACCCGCCGCGGTCGGCCAGCGCGGGGCGCAGGTGCGAGTCCCACGTGCCGGGCCTGCAGTCGGCGATCTCGTCGATCACGCAGCCGTCCCAGGGCGAGCCCTCGATGCGCTGCGGGCGGTCGAGCCCGATCACGCAGAGCTCCGCGCCCCACGCCGTGCGCAGCCGCAGCTCCGATTCCCGCGGCGGTCCCTCGAGCCAGGCCCGCGGGGTGAGGCGCTTGAGGTCGTCCCACCAGATGCGTTTGGCCTGCTCGCGCGTCGGCGCCGCGGCGAAGAACCGCGCGTCACGGTTTCCCCGGCCGATCGACTCCCAGAGCGAGAGGACCAGCTTGCGCTTCGCCAGCTCCGTCTTGCCCGAGCGCCTTCCCGCCGGGACGATCTTGAACCGCGTCGGGTCGTGGAAGAGGCGGGATTGCACCGGGTGGGGGCGCAGCCTGTGCCACCTCGGAGTGAGTCTCAATGAGGGTGAGGATGGAGATGGTGGTGTTTTCACCGGCTTGTCTCCGGGCCCAGTTCCGGCCTTGCTTGTGTTCGAGGAACCACGCCGCCGCCTGCCAGCTCCGCTGCGCCGCCCGTTGGACCAGGGCGACGTTGCGAGCTTCGGCGTCGGCCTCGGCCTTCTTCACGTCGATGAGGAGTTGGTGGCAGAGCCCGGGCCGGCCCCGGTCGGAGTAGCCCCGCTTGCCGCCGATCTCCAAGGCCTCCTCCAACGCCTCGGGCTTGATGCCCGCCCGCTCCGCGGCGATGCGGCGCGAGTTCCCCGCCGCGAGGGTCTGCAGCAGCGTCTCCCTCGCTTCGGGGGAGAGTTTCTTGAACTTCCGGGCTGGGTTTGTTCCCATGGGTGTGGCTCCGTTGGGTGCGTGTGAGAATGTGTTTGTCTGATCAGAGCCGGACACTGTGTGTCCGA
>JAPLMQ010000298.1:34523-42320 GCA_026386955.1 Planctomycetota bacterium | reverse complement strand
CCAGCGCACGTAGCCGTCGGCCGAGGGGTGCAGCCCGTCGGGCATGATCTCCTTGGTGATTGAACCGTCGTGCTCGAGGAAGACCGGGGCGAGGTCGAGGTAGCGCACGCCCTTGCCGTCGTCGAGCTTGGCGAGGGATTGGTTGATCTTCTTGTTCTTGACGCGCGGCGGATCGTTGGCGCCCCCGCGGGGGAAGATGCCCAGCAGGAGGATCTTGGCCTCGGGCAGCTTGGCCTGCACGGATTTCACGACGGCGAGCACGCCGCGGGTCGTGGCCTCGACGGAGTCGGGCCCGTTGTTGGTGCCGATCATGATGACGACGACCTTGGGGCGCACGAACTCGACCTCCCCGTGGTTGAGCCGCCAGAGGACATGCTGCGTGCGGTCGCCGCTGATGCCCAGGTTCACGGCGTGGAGCGGGGCGTAATACTCGCCCCAGATGCGCTTGCCGCGCCCCGCCCAGCCGGCGGTGATGGAGTCGCCCAGGAAGAGCACGTCGACGGGGCCCTTGGGCGTGGCGGCGAGAAGATGCTCGTGCTTCTGCATCCAGGCGCCTTCGCGCGGCGCGGGCTCGGTGGGACTGCCCGCGGGCTTTGTTGCGAGTTGGGTCGCCGGGGCGGAGGCGGGGTGTGGGGTCGCGGGGCGCGTGGCCGGGTGATGCGCGGCCACGTCCCCTTGGTCGGACGGCTCGGCCTGCCCAATCAAAGGCCACGTCGCGGCCAGGAGGAACGCGATCAGACCCGCCCGAACCCGCCAACCTGGGACGCGGTGCGCCATCGAAATGCCTTCCGGACAAGGTGCCTGCGAATCGTGGAATGAAAGTCTACCAGCCCCGGTGCCTCCGACCCCGCCGAACGCGACGGGTGCCGTCGCGATCAGCGGGCTTGATGTGGAGCCGCGCGTCAGCCCCGCGTGGACCGCCGCGGCCAATCCTGCGACACTCTGCCTTCCGCCCCCCTACCTCCCGGACGTCGCAGCGCCCGTGCGCCCGCTCAAAGCCCAATACTTTCTGTCGTACGGCGTGATCGGCAACATCCAGCCCTTCATGCCGCTGCTCCTCAAGGAACGCGGGCTCACGCTTCCCCAAGTCGGATACGTCCTCGCCGCCTCGAGCGTTGCCGTCATCGTCACGCCCGTCCTCATCGCCTTCCTCGCCGACGCCCGCGTCGACCCCCGCCGGCTCATGGCGGGCATCTACCTCCTCAGCGGGCTCACCGCGCTGGCGCTCTGGCAAGTCGCCGGGTTCTGGCCCGTGCTGATCCTCTACACGCTCCACTGCCTGGCCTTCGTCCCGGCGATGTCGCTTCAGGACGGGATGTACTTCCGCCTGCAGCGCGACGTCACGCGCCACGGCGGCACGCTCGAGCCCTACCACCGCGTGCGCGTCTGGGGCACGCTGGGATTCATCCTCCCCGGGCTCTTCCTCTTCGTGTTGATCCGCAGCGGCGTGCCGACGTCGGTCCTCATGCTCACGGCCGCGGGCTACTGCGCCATCGGGGCGTTCAACACGTTCCTCCTGCCCGAGGGTTGCAGCGCCCGCGGGCCCGAAACGGGAGATGCGGGCGAGGAGGCCCATCGGTTGCCGACGGTCGCGGCGGCGCGGGCGATGCTGCGCCCGGACGTGCTCGCCCTCTGCGTGGGGATGTTCATCGCGCAGGTCGCGATCACCGCCTACTACGGCTTCTACCCGATCTATTTGAAGGACCGCGCGGGGCTCGGGCCCGAGTGGGCCGGCCTGATTGCCGACGTGGGCGTCACCGTCGAGATCGTCTTCATGCTCGCCTTCGGCAGGCTCGAGCGCCGCTTCGGGATGCACAAGCTCCTGGCCGCGGGGGCGGTCTGCACGGCCTTCCGCGTCCTCTTGCTCGCCGCGAGCGGGTCGGTCGCCGTCGCGGTGGGCACGCAGTTCCTGCACGGCATGATGGTGCTGGTGTTGCACGTCCTCCCCGCGGTCTACCTCAACCGCTGCGCGGGCGACCGCTACCGCACCTCGATGCAGGCGCTCTACGCGATGCTGGTCACGGGCGGGGCGCGGATCACCGGCAACGCGCTGGCGGGCCAGGCGGCGGCGCACAACCTCGAGGCGGCCTTCATCGGCTCCGCGGGACTGGCGCTGGTGGCGGCGGTGATCTTTGCGACGATGTTCCGGGAGCGCAAGGCGGCGACGTAAGAGCCGCTGCGGCGATCAATGCTCGCCGTGGGCCGAGGCCTGCGCGCCGTGCTTGTCCTTGGCCGCGCTGCCGTGGGCCTTCTCCTTGGGCGGAGCGGCGTGGCCGCCGGCGGCCTTCTCCTTCGCGGGCGCGCCGTGGGCCGGGGCCGCGTGGCCCTCCGCCTTCGGCTTCGCCGCGGACGACTCATGGCCGCCCTCGTGAGCCGCGGCCGGGGCCGGCGGCTCGGGCTCGCGCGGCGGGGGCGGGCCGAAGGCCGCGACCCAGGCGATGAGCACCACCGCGGGCAGCAGCGTGATCAGCCCCGCCCATCCCACCAAGTCGCGGTTCGCGGCGCTCATCCTCATCACCGGGCGGTTGATCAGCGCGAGAGTGCCGCGGATGGTGTCCGGGCCGATGGCGATGATCCGCAGAGCGAGCTTGGTGACGGCGTGGCGGATGCGGGTCGACCAGGGAATGCGCGGCGTGATCGGACCGATCGGGCCCGACTCGGCGGGCAGCTTCTGCGGCGCGGGGCGCGGCACCAAGTGCCGCCCGGCGTGTTCGGGCTGTTCGTCGAGTTCGCGGGCGACGGCCTGGGCCGAGGGGCTCAACGCCGGCTCGGCGGAGGCGTTCGCGGCCGTGGGTTCGCTGCCGGGAGCGGCGGCCTGGCCGTCGGTGGCGAGCAGGTCCTCCGGGCTGGAGAACGCGCCGTCGAGCTCGATCTCCTCCTCGCCCTCGGCGGCGTGCTGCACGGCGTCGGGCGTGGACGGCTCGGTGACGGCTGATTCCTGCGCGGCCTCGGCGGCGCGCTGTTCGCGCTCGGCGCTCGCGGCCATCTGTGCCAACGGATCGGGCACCCCGCCGTTTTCCGCGGCCAGCGCCTGCTCGGGCGTCTCGAAATCGCCGGCGATCATGTCGTCGGCGCCCGCGGCCAGCTCGGCGTCGATCTGCTTGATCTTGCGCTCGACCACCGGCGGCTTGGCCTCCGGCGCCGGCTCGGCGGCGGGGGCGGTCTTCGCTGCGGGCGGCGCGACGGCGGGCGGGGCCTTCATGACAATCGGCGGCGCGGGCTTCTCGGCGAGCGCGGCCCCGATCTTCACCGCCGGGCCCTCTACGACCGCGTCGGGATCGAGATCGTCGACGACCGGGGCCTCGAAGGTGCCTTCCAGCGAGAGGTCGTCGTCCGTCGGTGCGGGGGCGCTCTTCGCTGCGGCAGGAGTGGGTGCGGGGGCGGGCTGAGCCGGCGCAGACTTCGCCGCGGCGGGAGCGGGCTTGGCGGGCGCCGCTGCGACAGGCCCGGCGGGGGCGGCGCTGTTCGCGGTCTCCGCGGCGTCGCGCGCGTCGTCGAGCAATTCCTGGATCTGCTGCGCGAGGTCGTCGCCCGCGAGGTCCTCGGCCGTCAGGTCGGGCGCGGTGAAGTCGGCTTCGGGGATGGCGTCGCTGTCGGTGTCGGTTTTTGAAGCCGCTGCGGCGGGCACGGCTTTCGCGATGATTGCAGCGGGTTCTACAGGCGGAGCGGCCGGGGAGGCCTCCGGCGCGGGGCGCGCGGACGCCGCCTCGTCGGTCTGCTCGTTGATCTTGGCCAACAGCGAATCGAGCTGGGACTCCAAGTCCTCCAGCGCCGAGCCGGGCTCCGGTTTGTTCTCTTTGTCGTCCGCCACCGCGTTCCGCTCCTGCGTCGAGGGCTCCTGCCCTCGCATCGCCCTCGTCAACGGCCCGGTCGCCTCATGATGGCGGTTGTGCGATCATAAGACAGGCCCGGCAACCCCTTGAGACTTATCGACGGGTTCCGAGGGGCACTCCACTGCCCGCCGAAGCCCAACATCGCCGGTTGGGGCCTGCCCGAGCGAGCCCCGCCGAGGCGAGGATGCGGGGTCGAAGGGCTTCACCACGGGCGCCGGCCGAGTCGGGACGGGGAATTGTGGAATCCGGTCCTCCGAAAACAAGCATACCCATGCACCACTTCTATTGTCCGACATTATCGGAGCTTCCCGGGCAGGGATTTTCCCTCCCGGCCTCCGACGCCCGCGGAGCCCTGCTGGTCTACCTCGACCTCGATGAATCGCGCCACGCCCGCAAGGTACTCCGCCTCGAGCCGGGCGAGGTCGTCGGCCTGCTCGACGGCAAGGGGCGCGTCGGCACGGGGGTGCTGGGCGAACTGGCCAAGGGACAGGGCGCGGAGGTGCGCGTGACGTCCTACGCCGTGGTCCCCCCGCCGCGCCCGGCGATCGACCTCGCGGCCGCGGTGCCCAAGGGCGGCCACGCCGACGAGATGCTGGCCGCGCTCTCGCAACTGGGCGTCGGCCGGCTGGTCCCGCTGCGCACGCGGCGGTCGATCGTCGACCCGCGCCCCAAGAAGATCGACCGGTTCAACCGGGCCGCGCTGGAGTCGGCCAAGCAGTGCGGACGGGCCCATCTGATGGAGATCGCGCCGATCGCGACGCTGACGGAGGCGCTGGCGGAGAGCCACGACGTGAAGTTGATCGCCGCGCCGCCGACGAACGACGCGGGGACTGCGCTGAATGTGCCCGTGGGACAAGACGTCGACCCGCGCTCGATCCCCGCGCGGCTGCGCTCCGCCCAGCGGGTGCTGATCCTCATCGGGCCCGAAGGCGGCTGGGCCCCCGAGGAGCTGGACGAGGCCGCCCGCGCGGGCTGTTCGCGCTGGGCCTTGGGCCCGCACGTGATGCGCATCGAGACCGCCGCCGCCGCCGCCGCTGCGATCGCGGGCTACGCGGCGTTTCACGCAGAATGAGCGAAGCGCCGCGGGGATTCACTTGTCCGGCGAGAGACAAGCCGCTGCGATGGCAACGGAAAGATCGGCATGTCGCGGCGCGCCGCATTCAGGGCATGTTGTGGCGGCGGGGTTGCCGCGGAGGTCGTAGCCGCACGATCGACAGACGTTCGGGCCTCGGCGGCTGTGCCTCCATTCTCGAAGGAACAGCAAACCCCAGCGGCTTGGCAGCACCGCCAGGAGGCAGGCGATCGCCCAGAAGGGGACGGTCCAGGATTCGTAGAGTTGTGGCGATGATCCAACAATTACAAGCTGTTGTGCACGGCGAGGCAGGCCGGGGAATTGGAAAGGCACTTTAAATCGGTAGGGAGTGCCAAAGTGCGAACGACTGAATCCATGCCAACTCCATTGGTCTCGCGCGCTATAGAACGCATTGTCTGTTGCACCGTTCAAGTGCCGATAGTGATCCCATGCATCGGGAGGTGTGTGCGCCAATCGATCGAATTTGCGTTTCGTGGCGGTCTCGCCCAGTGAGTTGACCGCGCGGCCAATGCGCTCTTCTGTTGTAGCCGCAAATGTGATTCGGCCGGTTGTTAGGTGGATTGAGTTCTGTACGTTGAGATACAGCACGGCCTTGGGAGAGTCGCTCAGCCAGTCGCATCGGGGGTCAGCCGGCAGGTTGAAGGACCGAACCAGAAACTCATCCATCATCCAGTAACTGCGCGCCCACACTGCGACGGTCGCAAGCATGAGCGCGAACGAAACGGCAGCCAGCGCGTTGAAGAGTCGGCGTCTCATCTCGGAACTTCCTCCAATCCTCCGGCCGGTCAGCGGAACTTCAGCCTTCGCGCCGCGAAGGCCAGCATGCGCAGCAGCAGCATGCCGTGCCGCCAGCGGTGGATGTTGGTCGTGCCGTAGGTGCGCTCGCGGTAGCGGATGGGGATGTCGACGATCTTCAGGTTCAGCTTCG
The DNA here is from genome assembly GCA_026386955.1 of Planctomycetota bacterium. GTDB lineage: Bacteria > Planctomycetota > Phycisphaerae > Phycisphaerales > Phycisphaeraceae > JAPLMQ01. Next base: position 36,466 of record JAPLMQ010000298.1, on the reverse strand, counting down.
CGGCGCCGAAGATCAGGTCGAAGTCGCCGAAGGGGTCGAACTCGCCGAAGTAGGCGCGGTTCGCGGCCAGCAGCTCGTAGTCGCGCCTCCAGATGACCTTCGTCCCGCAGAGCGTGTCCTTGATGGGCTGCCCGAGCACCCACGAGAAGGCGAGGCTGAAGAACTTGTTGGCGATGAGGTTGAGGAAGCGCATCGCGCGGCGCTCCATGGGGTAGACCAGGCGCACGCCGTTGATGAACTCGCCGCGCCCCTGCGCCAGCGCGTCGACGAATCGGGGCAGGTCCTCGGGGGGGACGGTCAGGTCGGCGTCGAGGATCACCAGGATGTCGCCCGTCGCGCGGGCGAAGCCGAGGCGCACGGCGTCGCCCTTGCCCTTGCCCGTCTGCTGCATCGTCTGGATCGCGCGTCCCGGGTTCTCCGCGACGCGCCGCTGGATCTCCGCCCAGGTGTCGTCGGTCGAGTGCCCCTCGACGAAGACCAGCTCGGTCCCCCCCGCCATCTCGGGCGTGCGGCTGAGGATCGCGGGGACGTTCCCCGATTCGTTGCGGGCGGGGATGATCACCGAGACGCGCGGGTTGGCGATGCGCCCCTTGGTTTCCGCGCCGCCCGTGCCCGCGCCGGTAGCGGGCTCGGGGCGCGGGCGGGCGAGGATGAAGTTGGTCACGCCCAGATGGTCCATGGGCCAGAGCCGCGCCAACCAGCGGTTGCAGAGCCCGTCGATCAGCGGCGTCGAGACAGGCCAGACCATGTCGGTCCAGCGGCGGACCGTCTCGAAGCCGGTGAGGTAGAGCAGGTTCTCGACGTCGGTGGGCGTGAGCCAGTTCTGCTCGAGCAAGGGGCGCGCGAGGCCGACGCGCCGGGCGATGCCCAGCGGGAGCTGCCAGACCCGGCTGTAGAAGTTGAGGATCAGGCGCGTGCGCGGGTGGCAGAGGCGGTGGGCCCGCTCGAGCGCGGCCTGCACGTCCCAGAGGTCGTTCACCAAGTCGGAGAGGATGACGACGTCGAAGGTCTCGTCGAGGGCGAGGTCGTGGATGTCGCCGGCATGCCAGCGCAGGTTGGCGTCGGGATGGCGCTGGCGAGCGGCGTCGAGCATGGCCGGGGCGAAGTCGACGCCCACGCCCTGCGACGGGGCGAGCGAGGCCAGGAGGTCGCCCTGGGCGCAGCCGAGCTCAATGACGCGCCGGCCTTGCGGGACGAGGAAGCGGTAGACCGATTCGAGCCGGCGGTGGTACGCGCCGCTGCCGGGGCGCGCGGCGAGGGCGTTCCAGTGGGCCACGCGGGCGTCGTGGTGGACGATGCGCGGGTCTGCGGTCTCGGCGGGGGCGGTTTGGGTCTGGGACATGCGCGGAGCCTAAGGCCAAGAATCGATCGCGAAGACGGAATCATGCGGATTGCGCGGCGCGTCTCGTCCGCCCATCTTCCGCTACAATCGCCCATTCTTCAAAACCGCGCCGCGGCCGCGAAAGTCGTGGCGGCGGCGACGGGCGGTGCGCTCGCCCCTGATCCTCGCAAAGGGCCCGACCCCATGGCAGACCTCGCCAAGTTCGATCTGTTGGTCATCGGCGGCGGACCCGCGGGCTACATCGGCGCCATCCGCGCCTCCCAGCTCGGCAAGAGCGTCGCCTGCGTCGAGCGCGACCGCCTCGGCGGCGTCTGCCTCAACTGGGGCTGCATCCCCACCAAGGCCCTGCTCGCCTCTGCCGAGTTCTATGCACACCTCAAGCACGGCGCCGGCGCCTGGGGCATCGAGGCCGACAACGTCCGCCATAACTGGGAGAAGGTCATCGGCCGCTCCCGCGGCGTGGCCAACACGCTCAACAAGGGCGTCCACGGCCTCTTCAAAAAGAACAAGATCACCCACTTCCAGGGCCACGCGAAGATCATCAAGGCGCAGGCCGGGGCGCACCGCGTGCAAGTGCTCGACGCTCCGCCTTCCGGGGGCG
>JAPLMQ010000298.1:0-34500 GCA_026386955.1 Planctomycetota bacterium | reverse complement strand
TCGACGCGCCGCCTTCCGGGGGCGGCGGGCAGGTCACGCAGGAGATCGAGGCGGGCACGATCCTCATCGCCACCGGCGCCGTCCCGCGCACGCTCCCGGGCGTGACCTTCGACGGCGAGAAGATCATCGACGCCAAGGCCGCGATGACGCTCCCCACCCAGCCGGCCAAGCTGATCATCATCGGCGCGGGGCCGATCGGCATGGAGTTCGCCTACTTCTACAACGCCTTCGGCACGCAGGTGACCGTCATCGAGATGCTCGACCGCGTGCTGCCCAACGAGGACGCGGAAGTGTCGGCCGCTGTCTTCAAGAGCTTCTGCAAGCAGGGCATCGACTGCCGCCCCGCGACGCGCACGCTGGGGATCACCGTCACTGCGACGGGCGTCGAGGTGGCCGTCGCCCCCGCCGGCGCGCCGGGCGAGACGCCCGACCCGTCGACCGTGCAGAACATCGTGGGCGACAAGGTGCTCGTCGCCGTGGGCGTGCGCGGGCGCTACGACGGGCTCTTCGAGCCCTCGCTGGGCATCGAGCTCTTCAAGGACCACATCAAGGTCGACAAGGCGACGTACCAGACAAGCGTCCCGGGCATCTACGCCGTGGGCGACGTCATCGGTCCGCCCTGGCTGGCCCACGTCGCGAGCGAGGAGGCGATCGTTTGCGTCGAGCAGCTCTGCGGGCATCACCCGCCGGCGATCGACTACACCGCCATCCCCGGCTGCACCTACTGCAGCCCGCAGGTCGCGAGCCTGGGCCTGACCGAGGCCGCGCTGCAGAAGGCGGGCGTCGAATACAAGATCGGCAAGTTCCCCTTCCTCGCCAGCGGCAAGGCCCAGGCGATGGGCCACACCGAGGGCTTCGTCAAGATCCTCTCCGACCCCAAGCACGGCGAGATCCTCGGCGTCCACATGGTGGGCGAGAACGTCACCGAACTCATCGCCGAGCTGGGCCTCGCCAAGTCGATGGAGGCGACGACCGACGAGATCATCAACACGATCCACTCCCACCCGACGCTGAGCGAGGCAGTCCACGAGGCGGCGCTCGGGACGCAGGGACGCATGTTGAATTTCTGAGGATCGACGAAGAATCGATCGAGCCCCGAACGTCACAAGGATGGACAACTTCAGTTGTCCATCCTTTTGTCATTCGGTCCACGTTCGATCACTGGTGCGCGCGCACCCGGTGGAACCGGATCGTGTTCGTCTCGCGGTGGTGCCCCAGCGGGAGCGCGCCGACGATGACCACCGGCTGCCCCACCTCCGCGAGCCCGCTCTTGAGCAGGTAGGCGTCGGCGGCGTGGATCTGCTCCTCCATCGTGAGGTGGCCCGTGAGCGGCACGGGCATCACGCCGCGGAGGACGTTGAGCCGGCGGAGCGTCGCCTCCTTGGCGGAGAGCGCGAGGATCGGGATGCCCGGGCGCCACTTGGAGACCGCCAGCGCCGTGAGCCCCGAGCCCGCGAGGGCGATGATCGCCGGCGCGCGCAGGCTCTTCGCGGCGTTGACCGCGGCGTTGGCGGCGCTGGCCCTGAAGGTCGACTCCGCCGCCTGCACGATCGCCCGGGTCGGGTCGGCCATCGCCTCCGCCTCGCGGGCGATGCGCACCATCGCCTGCACCGCCTCGAGCGGGTGGTCCCCCGTGGCCGTCTCCTCCGACATCATCATCGCGTCGGCCCCGTCGAGCACCGCGTTGGCGACGTCCGACACCTCCGCGCGCGTCGGGCGGTTGTTGAGCACCATCGACCCGAGCATCTGCGTCGCCACCACCGCCCACTTCCCGCGCTCCGTCGCCCGCGCGAGGATCTGCTTCTGCAGCGGGGGCACGCGCTCGAAGGGCACCTCCACGCCCAGGTCCCCGCGGGCGACCATCACGCCGTCGGAGACCTCGAAGATCGCGTCGAGGTGGTTGAGCACCTCGGGCAGCTCGAGCTTCGCCAGCACGGGCACGTGGCTGTTGGGGCCCAGGATCTGCCGGGCGAGGTGGATGTCGTCGGGCGTGCGCACGAAGGAGATGGCGACCATGTCGATGCCCGAGCCGGCGATGAAGCGCAGGTCGCGGCGGTCCTTCTCGGTGAGCGTCTCGACCGAGAGCTTCGTGTGCGGGATGTTGATGCCCTTGTTGGAGTAGAGCCGCCCGCCGCTGGTCACGCGGCAGAGCACGTCCTGCCCCTCGACCGACTCGACGCGCAGCTCGATCGTCCCGTCGGCCAGGAGGATGACCGTCCCCGCGCGCACGTCCTGGGCGAGCTGCTCGTACTGGCTCTGCACGATCACGTCGGTGGCGGGGACCGCGCGCCCCGTGAGCGTGAAGGGCGCGCCCTCGCGCAGCAGCAGCCCCTCCGCGGGCACCTTGCCCACGCGCAGCTTCGGCCCCTGGATGTCGGCCAGGATGGGGATGAACCGCCCCTGCTGCCGGCAGACCGCGCGGACGGTCTCGACCATCGGCATGGCCGCGGGCCCGTCGCTGTGCGAGAAGTTGATGCGGAAGCAGTCGACCCCCGCGCGGACCATCTCGGAGATGACCTCGGGGTGGCGGCTGGCGGGGCCGAGCGTGGCGATGATCTTCGTCCGGCATTCGAGGGGCATGGTGGGCTCCACTGGGATTCCTCTCGAAGGACGTGCAAGGGGCGTGCCGTCGCGCCTGGGCGCGTCGCGCTGCCTGATGTCGAAGCAAGGGCGTCATGATAAGGCGTGGAGCGACGCGCGATGCGACATGGCGCGACGGCACGGGTCAATTCCGCCCCTCTCCCCTACAATCGCCGCGGAACGTTCCCCCAACTCGCGAGGTGCGGCATGATCTGGATCGGCATGGCGGTCCTGGGCTTGGCGATCGGCGTCGTCGGCGGCGTGCTGGGCATCGGCGGCGGGCTGCTGGTCGTCCCCGCGCTGACCTTCCTCTTCGGCTTCGCCCACAAGCAGGCGGTCGGCACCAGCCTGGGCATGCTCCTCCCCCCCATCGGGATCTTCGCGTTCCTCAACTTCTACAAGGCCGGGCACGTCGACATCCGGGCCGCGGCCGTCCTCGGCCTGACCTTCGCGCTGGGCGCCTGGGCGGGGAGTTACCTCGTCACCGCCGACGTGCTCAACGAAGGCCTGCTCCGCCGGCTCTTCGGGCTCATGCTGCTCTACGTCGCGGGCGTGATGCTGCTCCACAGCGACGAGCGCGCCCTCTCCGTCGCCCGCAGCATCGGGCTCACCGCCGTGGGGCTGCTCGCCTTCTTCTTCCTGCGCCTCATCGGCCGCCGGTGGGACGGGCTCCGCCCCACCGTGGTCGAGACCTACCACCGACAGCGCGAGAAGCCGATCGAGCGGGATTTCGAGATTTGACTCGCGCCCGCGCCCCAAGGTGAATTCGCATCATGCACCTCCTCTACGCAGCCTTGGCCGCCTTCGTCGCCGGCGGCATCAACGCCGTCGCCGGCGGCGGGACGTTCGTCACCTTCCCGACGCTCACCGCGCTCGTCGGGCTCTCCGACAAGATCGCCAACGTCACCAGCACCGTGGGGCTCTGGCCCGGCTCGCTCGCGGCGGCGGTCTCGGCCCGCGACGACCTCAGGCGCCTGCCCCGCGCCACCGTCGTGGGCTACAGCGTCGTCAGCCTCGCGGGCGGCGGACTCGGCGCAGGACTGCTGCTCATCACGCCCGCCAAGACCTTCGCCTTCATCATCCCCTGGCTGCTCACGCTCGCGACGACGCTCTTCATCGTCAGCAAGCCGCTGTCGCGCCGCATCAAGGCCCGCGTCGCCGCGGCGGCGTCGGCATCGGGGGCGGCGGCGCCGCCCAGTGCGAGTCACCCCGTCGCCTGGCGGGCCGCGGCGATGGCGATGCACCTGCTCGTCGCGGTCTACGGTGGCTACTTCGGCGCGGGCATGGGCGTGATGATCCTCGCCGGCCTCGCGGTCGCGGGCTTCGAGGACCTGCACGAGATGAACGCCCTGAAGGTCCTGCTCGCGGTGCTCATCAACGCCGTCGCCTGCTTTGTCTTCCTCTGGGGCCCGGTCGACTGGGCCATCGCGGGCGTGATGGCGGCCGCTTCGGTCGCGGGCGGCTTAGCGGGCATGGGATTGGCGAAGCGGATCAGCGCCGACCGGCTGCGCGTGCTGATCATCACCATCGGCGTGACGTTGAGCGTCTGTTATTTCTGGCGCGCGTACCACTGAGGCGCGAACGAGACGAGGCGCAAGAAAAACCCAGGCACGCGGTGCCTGGGCTTTGGGTTTCGGATTGCGCGCCGTTGCGACGCGCTCAGGACATCGGCGCGGGGCTGGAGTCGTTCGCCATCTCGCGGGCCTTGCGCAGCAGCTCCTCGGAGACCTCCGGCATGGGGTAGTGGCGCTGGAGGAACTTGCGCAGCGGCTCCGATTCGGTGATGCGGAAGAGGACCACGGGCGTGAGGCGGTGGGCGACGAACGCGGCCGCCCGCGCGAGGCGGGTGCGCGATGCCGCGACGAGCAGCTCGCCCGTGGGCTCGAAGCGCAGCGGGAGGATCTCGAACTGCCAGGCCTGCCGGCGGTTGATGAGCTGGAGCACCTGCACGTCGAGCTCCTCGTGGTCGAGGTCGACCGTGCCGGAGAAGCGGTGGTACTGCTCGACCCAGGCGTTCTCGATGCTCTGCGGGGTGACCTCGAACATCATCTCGGCGAGCACGCCGAAGGGCACGCCTTGGCGCTTCTGCACCTGCAGGATCTCGAAGACCTGCTGCTCGGTGAGGACGCCCTGCTCGACCAGAACTTCGCCGATGCGGATGGGACGGTGTTCGTTGCTCAAGGTGGACCCCTTGTGGACTTCGTGATCGTCGTGGTCTGCGTGGCCCGGCCGCGGTTCGGCACTACCGTCGAATCGACACGGCTCCGCCGCGGGTTGATGGTTGGGGTTTCACGGGGTTCGCAAAACATTCAGATGATGCGGTCTGCGCCGCGCGGGAAGTCTGGGCGGGCGCGCGAAGCGCGGCAAGATAACCGTGCGGCCATCGGGGCAGCCCCTACACGACGGAGGAGGCGAGACCCGAGGTGGGGTTGTGTCGGTGACGACAGGTGTGAGGTTCGTGACGGATTTGCGGTCCTTTTATGACGCGCGGGGCGCGCTCAACGCATGAGGCGCGCTCGGTGCGGGATCAACGCCCAGGCACTGCGTGCCTGGGTTTTCAGGCGCACGGTCCGCGCGACGGCGCGCGGTCTTGTGCATGTTCGATCGCGCTCCTCGATGTTTGCGCAGCTGGACCCAAAGAAAAAACCCAGGCACGCAGTGCCTGGGCTTTGAGTTGTCTGTGATTGTGCGAGCGAGCGCCCCGCCGCGCTACTCGAGCAGGTTCACCTTGTCGCTCAGCGGATGCGCGAGCCGCACCGACTGGTCAAACGTGTCGCCCAGCAGGATGACGCCGGCCGACAGCGCCTCGGCCGGCGGGTCGGCCCAGCGGCCCTGGTCGCGCGTGGCCTTCTCGCCGTTGAACATGTCGCTCGTGTAGCGCACCGGCGAGGTCCAGAACCCGTCCTGCGGGACTTTCTGGTCGCCGATGTAGACGGTCAACGCGTAGTAGCGCGGGTCGGCGGCGCCCTTGGCGGGATCGATCCGGGCCCCCTGCCATTCGCGGTTGGAGATGTAGGCGTTGATCTTCTTGACCGTGTCCTGCTCGAGCTGCTGGGGGTAGGTCTTGCCGTCCGAGTCGGTGAAGGACGACCGGCCGGTGGTCAGGTCGATGACGAGGGTCTGCAGCTCGGCGCGGTTGAGCGGCGCGGGCTGCGTCGCCGGGGCGGTGGTGGAGGGAGCCGTGGTCGCCGGCGCGGCCGCGACGGCCGGGGCCTTGCTGACGGCGTCGGGCGGTAGGTTCTTCCAGCGCTCGACGCGGATCATCGTCGCCTCGAGGGGCGGGCGGGGCGCGACGACCTGCCATGGGCCGATCTTCACGCCCGAGGTGCAGCCCGTCAGGAGGGCCATCGCTCCCGTGAGCAACAGCGCCAGCGTCGTGGCCCGCGTGGACTTCGCAACCATGGGTGGTCTCCGACGCGTCGTATGCCTCGACGCTGGGCTGACTCGGATTCACGACTCTGCTTCGCGACTCAATCAAGATTCCGCGGCCCGTTGGCCGGGGCTCACTTGCTCGGCTGGCTCGCGGCCGCCTCGAGCGGCTCGATGGCGGTCACTTCGATCACGTTGAGCTTCAGCGCGGGGTCGTAGCGGATCGTGCCGTTGATCCCGACGATGCGCCCGAGCGTCTGCGCGGGGTTGAACTTGCCTTGCTGGACGTAGGCGAGCGTGCGCATCGTGGCGGGCTCGACCACGCGGTAGAGCCGCGGGCCGGCGTCGCCGTCGTAGACGCCGCTGGCGAGCAGTTGGCCGACGATGTCGTACTTGCTCGGACGGTAGGCGCCCGGGCCGGGGGTCGCGACGGTGGGCATGACCATCGGTCCGCCCGCGGCGGCGCCGCCGGCGGAGAGCGACGTCAGCGCGCCCTGGATCTCGATGCTCCGCTTGAGCTGGGCCGTGCGGTTCATGACGATCCGGCGGTCGGTGAGCGGAAGGTCGGGCGACGCGCCGGCGGCTTGATAGCCGGCGAGCAGGTCGGCGAGCGGCTGCTTCTCCAGCGGCTGGGCTTGGGCGGCGCCGAGCCGCTGCTCAAGGGCGTTGATCGCGGGGGTGATCGCCTTGGCGGGGACGAACGCGGGCTTCGCGGGCTCGACCGGCTTGGGCGGCGCGACGGGCTCCACGGGCTTGGGCGCGACGACCACCGGAGCGGGCGGCGCGGGAACAGGCTTGGCCTCGACGGGCTTGGCTTCGACCGGCTTGGGTGCGGGCGGCGTGCCGGTGTCGGCGGTCACGGGCGCGGGCACTGCTGCAGGAACCGGAGCCGGCACCGGAGCGGGCGTCGCCATCGCGGGCTCGGCCGGCTTGGTCTCCTCGGGCTTCGCTTCGGCAGGCTTCGCGGGCTCGGGCTTCACGGCTTCGGGCTTGGTTTCGGCGGGCTTCGCCGGCTCAGGCTTCGGCTCAGGCTTTGGCGTCGCCATCGCGACGGGCTCGGCCGGTTTCACGGTCTCGACGGGCTTGACCTCCGCGGGCTTCACCGGAGTCGCGGGCTTGACGTCCACCGGCTTGGGCGGAGCAGGCGCCACCACCACCGGCTTCACCGGCGCGCCGGGCTTCACTTCGGGAGGCGTGCCACTGGAAGCGGCCGGCGGCGTGGGCGTGACCGTGGGCGGCTTGGGCGCGACTTCAACACGACGCACCGCGCCGGGCGGGAGATAGACGCTCGTCCCCTCGGGCGGGAGGATCTTGTAGTAGCTTGCCTCGTCGGCCACGATCTGCACGACCGCGCCCTTGGGCAGGTCGAGCTGCCACTTGTAGCTCTCGCCCGGGCCGTTGACGCTCGCCGCCAACACCTTCGCGTGGTCGGCCGAGACGACGCCGCTCTTGCCGTCGCCCTTGGCGTCGACGAACGCCTTCGAGACGTAGCTGAAGACGCCCGGAGGCGGGCTGATGCGGTTGTAGCCTTCGATCACCTCGCGCACGGTGACGACAGCCCCCTTGTTGAGGTGCCCGACGACGTAGAGCTTGCGGCTCCCGCCGGCGAGGACCTCGGTCTTGTCGTCGGCGACCGTGCCTTGGAACGGAACATCCTGGGCGCGGGCGACCTGGGCGGAGAGGGCCCCGGAAACCGCCGCGGCCAACGCCGCCAGAGTCATCAATCGAAACCCAAAGCTGGACCGTCGCATGATCGGCCTCCAAAAGAGGAGAGACACCGCCTCCGTGCCGCTCGACGGTATCGGGTGGGGCCGCGGGCGTCAAGATTTGTAAGCGTTGGAACGGGCAGAAAATGGCGTGGATTCAGGCGTCGGCAACGCCCGAGAATCAGTTGGACACGGCGGTGTCCTGCACCGGCGCGCCTGGCCCGCGCGATCAGTGCCGATCCAGCGCCGGCCGATGCAGCGGCGGGGTTCCGCGCATCAGCCGCTCGCCCCCCACTTCCGCGATCCAGCCTCGGGTCCACTCCACGGCCTCGATCTCCAAATCGCTGATGCAGGTCGCGAGGAAGATCATCCCCTCGATCCGCCCTTCGTGCAGCCACTTGAGCCCCTGCTCGCACTGGCGGCGCATCGCGTCGACCGGCATGGGCTTGTTGTCGCCGAAGTCCCACATGTAGCAGCCCAGCACGCGCTTTTGCCGAGGCGCGAGCCGCTCGAGCTTGGCGAGGTTGGCCTCGAGCGCGGGCAGGTCCTTGGCCTTCCAGGTCCAGAGCGTGACGACGTCGCACTGGGCGAGGTGGGCCCCCACCGGCCAATCGAGCTCGTGCGTGTAGACGACGACCCAGAGGTCGAGCGGGTGCGGGCCGCCGTGGTAATTCGTGTGATGCAGGGCCGTGCGGAAGCCGGCGAGCTCCTCGGGGCCGCGGCGGCTGAACCGCCCCGCCGCGTCGGGCGGGTGGAAGAAATCGTCCATGATCCCGCCGACGACGTTGGGAAATCGGCCGGCGAGGTCGACGACTTCCTCGAGGTCGGTGCGGACGTTGTGCCGGCTCGAGGAGCTGTCGCCGATGATCGACCAGACGACGCGCGACAGCGGTCGCATCACGATCGCCTGGGCGTCGAACGGCGGCGCGGGCTGCCCGCCGAACGCGACCATGATGAGGTTCGGCACGCCCAAATAGAACGCGCCCTCGACGGGCGTCATGCGCGACGGGCCGGGGAGATTGAAGAGCCCGTTGTGGCTGCCGGCGTTGTGGCCCCAGGCCCAGAAGCGGTCGCGGACGGTGGACATGATGTGCCTCGTCGCGAGAGGATCGGCGCAGCGGTGTCGCCGTGTGAACTCACTCATGATCCCCTGCGGCGCGCGCGGGCACAAGAGCGCGGCAGTGGAACACGTCGCGTCGCTCGCATGATTGAGTTCAGTGAATCACGTCGATTCGGGCAGCTTCGCCGCGACGGGGATGGCGATGTGGAAGGTCGCGCCGCGGCCGGGGGGCGAGTCGACGGTGATGTCGCCGCCTGCCGAGCGGGCGAGGTCGCGGCAGATGCAGAGGCCCAGGCCTGTGCCGGGGCTGTCGCCGGGCGAGGGGTCGGGGCGGAGCGTGACGAAGGGCTGGAACAATCGATCGAGGATTTCCGGGGGGATGCCCGGGCCGGAGTCGGCGACTTCGATCCTGCAGAGCGGGCCGTCGACGTGGGCGGTGATGCGCAGGTCGCCCCCCCGCCGGCGCATCGCCTGGCGGGCGTTGAGCACGAGGTTGAGCAGGATCTGCTGCAGGTTCACCGGCGCGATGGCGAGGTCGACCTCGGGGACGTCGACTTGGAGGCGGATGCCGTCCTTCTTGGGCTCGCGGGCGAGGCAGGTCAGGGCGTCGTCGATCGCGGTGCGCAGCGTGGCGGAGGTCCCGGCTTCGGAGTCGCGGGCGAAGCCCAGGAGCGAGCCGGAGATCCGCGCGGCCCGCTCGGCGCCGGCGAGCGTGCGCTCCAGGGCCTTGCGCATCTGGGCGGGGTCGTCCGGGCGGGCGAGGGCGAGCTGGGCGTAGCTGATGACGGGCGTGAGGATGTTGTTGTATTCGTGGGCGATGACCGAGGCGATCGTGCCCAGCGTGACCAGGCGGTGGGAGTGGGTCAGCCCCTCGCGGACCTGGCGGAGCTTCTCCTCGAGCTGCTCGAAATGGGCGAGGACATCCTCGATCGATTTCAAGTCGGGGGGCATGCTCGAAGGGGCTGGCGCTGCCATAAGTGGAAGTCTCCAGCCAAGATATCGGGTGTGTTCGGGGAGGGTCTTGATCGGGGCGGGAAGCGGAAGGGGAGGAAAACAGAGTTCACCGGAGGAATTTGGGGGTGCGGGCGAGATTGCGTTACGGGCGAAAGGGGGTGATTGGTGGGCGAATCGGCGCAAAGAGAGGCTCGGGGGCGGGTGGAGCTAGGTGTGATGTAAGATATTTATAAATATAGCGATACGATGTAATTGAACAGCGGTCGCCTGGCTGTGAACGGGCGTCAGTGCGGGGTGGTCGGCGGCAGCGGGGTGTCGGTCAATCGATCAGGCTAACCCACGCCGCGGCCGGCGAGCGTGGGCTGGCCGGCGCGGGGCGGAGGAAGGGGACGACAGCCGGGGGGAGGATCGCCACCCGCGGGGCCGGCCCGCGCAGGTGGGCTAGGGGCACCCAGAGGAACTCGATCTTGGTTTCCAAGCTCTGGACGGCAGGGGGCTTGCGACGAGAGGTGCCGCCGCTTCCGGGGGCGGAGGCGATGCCTGTGATGCGGAAGAGCAGGTTGATCTCGTGGTGAGGCTGGCCACCCGAGGCGGGGCCGGCCTTAGCCTTCTTGCCCCCCTGCTTGCTCGGTTTGACGAACGGTTCGACGAAGCTGGCCTCGATGCCGCCCAGGAATGGGCCGACGGCGACGTGGAGGCCGGTCTCCTCGACGAATTCGCGGGCGAGGGCGACCCCCGCCGGCTCGCCGAACTCGACGTGGCCGCCGGGGAGGAAGCAGTGGCCGCGTTTGCGGTTGCGGCAGATGAGGAGCTGCTTCCCCACGATCCAGACCCCGCGGGCGATGATTTCGATGGTGTTGGGCTGCATGATGGCGACGGTACCCGCGCGGGCGGGGGGCCGCAAACGTGTTCCACGTGGAACATCGTTGCGCTACGTCGAAGATTTGGATCAGAGCCGGATACTGTGTGTCCGTTGAACGGGCGAAAGCGGTACTCCGCTCGCACGTCTCGCCGGGAGCCATGGCGACCCGGGATGATAGGGACCCTCTTGGAGGGTGCTGTCGATGGAACTGTAACGGGGGTCGAGACGGCCTCGCACGATCGGCACGTCGCGCGCGGCGGAGTACCGCCTTACGCCTGAAGAACGGACACACAGTGTCCGGCTCTGATCATTCCAGACCCAACAAACGTGTTCCACGTGGAACACGCTTGCGCCCGGGGCGAAGAGCCGCGTAAACGCGGAACTACGAACCTCAGACAACGACGTTCCACGTGGAACGTCGTTGCGCCGGCGGCGGCAGGCCAACAAACGTGTTCCACGTGGAACATGCTTGCGCCCGGCCGCTCAGGCCCTCATTGACCCCTCTTGGCACCCCTCAACAAACGTGTTCCACGTGGAACACGTTTGTTGACGACCAAAAAACCGCATTATTGGGCCAAAAACACGGTATTGGCAGAATTCGCCCTTCCGGGTAGACTCGCTCCGTCGCGTTTTGAGGATTGTCTAGGCCTCCCCGCGGCTCTATTTTGATCCGCTCCTGTCCTGCCCCGACCCCTCCGGAGGCCCGCCCCATGGCCACCCCGCCCCCTCGCCCGCCCCGCCTCGGTCGCGGCCTCAGTAGCCTCATGGCCCGTCCGGTCCAGGTCGCCCCCCCCGCCCCCGGAAATGCCAACGCGCCTGCCCATCCGGCCGCCGCCCCCCCCGAAGGCGAACCCGCCGGCAGCACCCCGCCAGCCCCGGCCGCCCCCGCGGCACCGGCCAGTGCTTCCACGAGCGCCACCCTCGCCCCACCAGCCGCCCACCCGCAGGCCGGGGGTACTTCCGGCGGCACTTCCGGGGCCAATTCCGGGGGAAGTTCCGGGGGCGCCGTCCCGCCCCTCCCCGAGGGCCTGTCGCTGGTGCATGTCCGGGCGATCCGGGCCAATCCGCACCAGCCCCGCACCGAGTTCAATGGCGACGCCCTCCGTCGCCTGGCCGACTCGATCAAGGCCGACGGACTGATGCAGCCGATCATCATCCGCCCCCTCCCCGCCGACGCTCCGCCGTTCCCGATGGACACCCTGCCCGAAGGCCCGCCCAGCGACCGTCGGCTGCCCCCCGGCCCACGCTACGAGATCGTCGCCGGCGAGCGCCGCTGGCGGGCGGCCAAACTCGCCGGACTGAACCATGTTCCGGCGATCATCCGCACCCTCAGCAACCGCCAGATGGCCGAGTGGGCCCTGATCGAGAACCTCCAGCGCGAGGACCTCAATCCCCTCGAGCGGGCCGAGGCCTTCCGCCAACTGATGATCCAGTTCAAGGTGAACCACGACGACATCGCCGGCCGCCTGGGCATCGACCGCTCGTCCGTCTCTAACGCATTGCGCCTACTGTCTTTGGATGAATCCGTTAAGGATTTAATGCGCTACGGCAAGCTCTCGGGCGGGCAGGCACGGGCCCTGGTCGCCCTGTCCGACCCGGCCCAGCAGCGGATCCTCGCCAACAAGGCGGTCGACAACGATTGGTCGGTTCGGCAGCTCGAGCAGGCGGTCCGCCACGCCTCGGGCGCCACGGCCGCGGCCTTGGAAGATGCCGACGCCTTCCCCGGCCTGCCCCCGGCCCCGCCACGCGCGACGCATTTCGCCGACCTGCAGGAGCAGATCGGCCGGCAACTCCAGACGAAGGTCCACATCCGCCCCGGCCGGCGCAAGGGCTCGGGCACGCTGACCATCGAGTTCCACACGGTGGAGCAGTTCGAGATCTTGATGACGCGGATGAAGGTGAAGACGAGCGAGGAGTGAGAGGCGGGAGGGGGAGCGGAGAGAGTAGAAAGTGGAGAGGAGAGCGGGGGGGGAGAGGCGCGCGGGGCTCACACGCAAACCTCACAGCCAAGCCCACGGATCCCGCAGCAGCGGGTTCCGTGGGGTTCTTCGGATGACGTCAGCGCGCACGGCGTCCGACGAAGCGCACCCGACCGCGCGGGATGTGATACGGATCGGGTTTGATTCTCACGCGGGATGGCCGGGTCTGCCCTTCTCCCTCCGGGAGAAGGTGGCACGGATGTACTCATCCGTGACGGAAGAGGGCGTGAGTCACCAAAGGCATAAGAAAGAACGCTTGCGTCTGCCGCGCTGATCGGAATCACCCGGTTACTCACGCCCTCACCCGGCGAGAGTACCCGCCACCCTCTCCCGGAGGGAGAGGGGCTTGCGCGCCCGCGCGAACAGCAATTCCAATCCGTATGACGCGAGCCCGACCCCACCGAACCCGACGGGGTACCGTCGGGATCAGTGGGCTTGGAGTCCCGTCTCACTCGCATGTCTCGTTCATCCGCTCGTCCCTCCGCTGCGCAACCCTTCGACGATCGCTACACTATCGAGGGTTGCGCCAGCACGTGGCCGAGCGGGCTCCGCCCATGGGGCGCCTCGTCAAGGGCGACCCAACGGGCGGCCGCCGCCGCGACGAAGGGTGCCACAACTTCCGAGGCGGCACGGGCCGCGCGTCGCGGGCGCGAAAGTGGTGGCCACGGGTGCGAGGAACAGCAGGTCATGGAGACGTCGTACCTGGAGATCGTCACGCCTGAGGGCTCGCATCGGCGCGAGCTGGGCGCGAAGCCCCTGACCATCGGGCGGCACTCCGACAACTTGGTGGTGATCACCGACGAGCAGGCCAGCCGGTACCACTGCGTGGTCGAGAAGGCGGGCAACAGCTACCGCGTGCGCGACCTGAAATCGAAGAACGGCACGCGCGTGAACGACGCGAAGATCGACGCCGTGGTGCTCCGCCCGGGCGACACCATCAGCGTGGGCAAGACGCGGATGCGCTTCGTCACGCCGGCGAGCAAGAGCGCCCCGCCGCCGCCGTCCGGGGGCGGGGGCGGAGGCGACGACGTCGGCCCGTCCTCGATCGACGAACTCGCGGAGCTTTCCGGAGGCGACGACGAACCGGCCGAGGAGCCCGCCAAGAAGCCCGCGCGCCCGATGTCGGGCCTCGCGGGGAAACTCTTCGGCCGAGGCACGCCCAAGCGCGGGCAGGACGTCACCGTCCCCGCGCCTTCCTCCTCTTCGTCGTCGAAGAAGGAGAAGTCGCACGACAGCGCGCCCGACATCTTCGCCAACACCAGCGGCGACGACGACAGCCCCGTCGTGCATGAGGACGAAGAGGAGCCCGTCGCGGAGGAGCCTCAGGACGAGCGCACGCGCTCCATCCGCGCCCTCGAGTCGCTTGCCGAGGCGGGGACCGACAAGACCATCGGCGAGACCGACATCAAGCTGGTCAACGCCCGCGGCGACATCCTCAACGCCACGGCCCGCGCCGGCGAGGAGGAGTCGCCCGAGGAGGAGGAGGGGCCCGCGCCCGACGGCATCCGCATCCTGCGCCTGCTCTTCCTCGCCTGCCAGCGGGCCCGCGCGACCGACCTGCACGTCGAGCCCAAGGCCGAGGACTACGTCGTCCGCCTGCGCGTCGACGGCGCGATGGTCGAGGCCGCCCACCTCGACAAGAAGAGCGCCAACATGATGACCGGCGTGGTCAAGGTGCTCTGCGACATCGACGTGGGCATCCGCCAGAACATCATCCAGGAAGGGCACTTCTCCGTCCGCCTGCCCGACCGCCGCGTCGACTACCGCGTGAGCTTCACGCCCTCGATGTACGGGCAGAAGCTCGTCGTCCGCGTGCTCGACCTCGCCAACGCCCCCAAATACATGACCGACCTGGCGATGCCCGACTGGATGCTGCAGTCGGTCCGCCGCGTGTCGAAGCAGGACGCGGGCATGATCCTGGTCGCGGGCCCGACCGGCTCGGGCAAGACCACCACGCTCTACACCGTCCTGCGCGACATCGACGTGCAGAGCCGGAACGTCGTGACCATCGAGGACCCGGTCGAGTACCAGATCGCCGGCGTGACGCAGATCCCCATCGACGAGTTCAAGGGCAACACCTTCTCGACGCTGCTCCGCTCCGTGCTGCGCCAGGACCCGGACGTGATTTTGCTCGGCGAGATCCGCGACAAGGAGACGGCCATGACCGCGATGCAGGCGGCCATGACGGGGCACCTTGTGTTTTCGACGGTGCACGCGAAGGACACCGTCGGCACGATCTTCCGGTTGCTCGACCTGGGCGTGGAGCCTTACCTCGTCGCGTCGGCCTTGAACATCGTCGTCGCGCAGCGGCTGATCCGCATGCTGTGTCCGTATTGCAAGGAAGAGAAGAAGCCGACGCCTCAGCAGACGATCCGGATGGGCAAGGCCGTGGAGGGCCTGTCGAAGATCTGGGTGCCGGTGGGCTGCCCGAAGTGCCTGAACACGGGGTTCGCCGGTCGCATGGGCGTCTACGAGATGATGCAGGTGACGGACGACATGCGCGACGTGATCTTGAAGTCGCCGACGATCAACGCGATCCGCGAGGCGATCAAGATGACGGTCTTCGTCTCGCTCCAGCAGGCGGGCTACAAGCTGGCGGCGGAGGGGATCACGTCGATGGATGAGGTGGAGCGGGTGACGGGGACGGAGTAGGGGGGCACGCGCGAGCGCGGGCGATTGTCATGTCGGATTCTGGGAGTTTCAACACCGAGTCTCGCGCGGAAGAGCCGATCAAGCTCGCTTTCGCATGCACGCCCGATGAGGTCGTCGAGGCACAGACGCTGGGGATCCGACAAGAGTTGGGCAACGGGTCGACGGTTGTCACACGGATCAAGTTGTTTGGGTTGTTGGCGCTGGTGCTCTGGATCGCATGGAAGGGCATGCTCTCGCGCATGACGCCGATCGAGCAGGCCGGCATCTGCGCCCTCATGATCGTTGCGTTTTGTTTCTTTCATCTTCAACAGCGGCGGATGCGGGCGGCCATGGGCTCCATGACGTTTTCGCTGGAGCTCACAGGGCGCGGCATTCGCGTCCGTGACGATGAGGCCAGCGCGGAGTGGCAATGGGGCGGGTTTTCGCAGCGCATCGAATCGGACAACCTGTTCGTCTTCCAGGGCCGGACGCGTGAGACGATGGTCATCATCCCCAAGCGGGCATTGCCGTCCGACGCTGTGGCCGCGTGGCTGCGCCAGGTGAAGGTGGGGGAGGTTGAGCGTCATGCGGCGCCGGCCGCCACGGACTCCGCGAGCGTCGGAACCGAACCGGAGAGCGGCGAGGCAACCCAAACGATCCGCTATCACCTCGGTTGCCGGAGCTGCGTGGACCGCGTCTGCGCCTCATACCCCACGCGTTTCGCCATGCTCCTTCCGATCGTGCTCATGTCGTACGTCACCATCACGTCGTGGGCGCCGCCCGGCCCGGAGGACGAGGCCTCCAACCTCGAGGTCATCCTTGTCTTCGTCCTGCCGATGACGCTCGTGTTGGAATTGGTCCTCGTGGCGGTCTTCACGGGCAACGCATGGCTCAGTCATCGCGTCAACCGCGTCGACGTGACGGTTCGATTCGGCGAATCAGGTCTGTCCGCGAAGACCGTCGACGGCGAACTCCGCCTTCCACGGAGCGGCTACACGCGCTACAAGGAATCGCCTTGGCATTTCTTCGTCTGGGACCATCGAAGCGGGATCTGGCAGCAAATTCCGAAGTCGGCGTTCGCGACGCGCGAGGCGATGGAGGAGTTCCGCGGTCTGCTCGTGAAACATCTTGAGCGATCACCCTGGTTCAACGGCGCTTGAAGGGTCGGCGCGCGGCGGGGTCGATCCTCTAGCCGCGGAGGGGCGGGCGAATGTAGCCACGGGTGGAGTGTCGGCCGCCTTCCTCAGAAGGTGGCCGACGCGGAACCCGTGGAATGCGGCGTCGATTTTCTTCTGCCCCGGCAGGGGCAGCGGAACCGTGTCTCGCGGCGATGAACAGTTCGCCTCGACATCGCATGGTTTGCCGCGCGATGTGCGGCGCGTCACGGCCGCGCATGCGTCTCCGCGCGACGTGGTTTTTCCGTTGCCCCTGCCGGGGCAATCCATTCTTGGACCCACTTGTTCCACGGGTTGCGCGACGCTCGCTGGTCGCTCGCGTCGCTCCACCCGTGGCTACATTCCGTCGCCCCTCCCGGGGCGAAGACAGGGGTCGTCGATCGTCTTGGTCTTGATTCGCCGCGTCCGTCGTCTGCCTTCTGACTGGCGCGCCGCGCCTCACACCTCATACAACGTCTTCGGCTTCCCCTCCGGATACACGTCCAAATATCGCTGGATGTACTCGCGGGTCACGCGGGGCATGCGGGCCATGTGGCCCGGCGTGAGCATCGGCTCGCGCTGGCCGTGCTCGTGGGCCATGACGGGGTATTCGGGTTTCCAGAAGGCCGAGTGCATGGTCCAGCGGGTGAGGCCCTTGGCGTTCCAGCCGCGGTGCCAGAGGTTGGCGTTGTAGAAGGCGATGTCGCCGGGGTTCATGCGGACGATCATCGCGCCGGGCATGGCGTCGGCGGCGTCCCACTTCTCGAGGGCGATGAGCTCGTCGGCGGAGAGCGGGCCGGTCTTGCCTTGGCGGTCGAAGGCGGGGCGGTTCTGGGCCTTGATCTCGGCGGGCGTCGAGGCGCGGAGGTGGCTGGCGGGGACGATGTGGAGGAAGTGGTCGTCGGGCTGGATGGGGGCGTTGAACTGGACGAACCGGCCGTGGTGGTGCTTCAGGTATTCGACTTCGTCGGGGGCGCCGGGCTTGCCCAGGTCGCGGTGCCAGCCTTGGAGGTAGGGCTCGCCCGCGCCGGCGGCGAGCATGCCGTAGAGGCTGTGCCGGGCGGGGCCGCCGATGGTCGCCTCGATGAGCGGGGCGAGGTCCTCGGCGAGCCAGTCGGCGAAGGCGGGCTGGTAGCGGTCGGGGTGGAGGATGTTGCCCAGGCGGGCGGGGAGGGTCTTTTCCTTGTCGAGGAAGGAGACTTGGATCTTGCCCTCGCGGCCGAGCTCCGCGACGCGCTTCACGCCGTCGACGAGCGACTTCACGCGGGCGGGCGTGAAGGCTTGGCGGAGGACGAGGTAGCCTTGGTCGTGATAGAAGGCGAGGTCGGCGGCGGAGATGGCGGGCTTTTGGGTGGTGGTCATGGCGAGGGGGTCCGTGTTCCGGGGGCGGGGGCGGGTTCCGGGGGTGGCGGAATATCGTAACGCGCGGGGGGCGGGGGATCGTGTTTGATCAGAGCCGGACACTGTGTGTCCGATCTTCGGGCGCTAGGCGGTACTCCGCCGCGCGCGAGGTGCCGCACGCGCGGGGGCGACACGATTCGCTTCGGAGTGTCGTCGACAGCATCGGCCGATGGCGTCGTGTGCTGGTCCGACGGTGAGGGCTTCCGACGATTCGCGCGGGCGGAGTACCGCCTCGCCTGATCTTCGGACACACAGTGTCCGTCTCTGATCAGATTGTGGTTCGTGAGGTGCGCGCGAGAAAGGTGCCGGGTTTGTGGTTGTGCGCCCAAGCGGTGGGCTTCGCGGAGTACCGCTCAGCGCCACCCTACAAGACATCGCCTCACCTCACCTCACCGCTTGCTCTGCCAGACGATCCAGTCGCCGGC
Source organism: Planctomycetota bacterium (assembly GCA_026386955.1). Taxonomy (GTDB): domain Bacteria; phylum Planctomycetota; class Phycisphaerae; order Phycisphaerales; family Phycisphaeraceae; genus JAPLMQ01. The sequence goes on along the minus strand of JAPLMQ010000298.1, from coordinate 16,379 downwards.
CTCCTTGGCGAGGCTGCCATCCGGGGCGAAGGGGATGACGTAGCCGGTGATGTAGGTGTCGTTCCCGCGTTGGAGGGAGTAGCAGATGAGCGGGTAGCCGTCTTTTTGCGGGGGGACTTGGAGGTAGCTGAAGGTGCGGGTGCGGGCGTCGAAGGCGAGGAAGCGGTCGAGGAAGTGGTGGGGCTTGCCGTCGACGCCGATGTCGGCGTGGGGAGGGATGATGAGCTTGCCGGTGGCGGGGTCGAGGCGTGAGGGGTGGTTGTAGGTGGAGAGGCAGAAGTAGCCGACGGAGCCGCGTTGGAAGCCGCCGCCGATGAAGCCGTAGATGACGCCGCGGTCGGGCGTGGGGATGGGGTCGAGCCAGCGATTTTCCTTGAGGCTGTAGGGGATGAGGCGACCGGCGGCGGCGTCGGCGAGGTAGAGGATGTCGTCGTGGAGCATGCCGCCGGAGAAGCTGATGTCGCCGGGCGGGTAGGGGATCTCTTGGCCGAGGGTTTCGGTCTTGGGGTCGAAGAACTGGAAGAGGCGCCCGGGCTCGGAGCCGAAGAGGACGCGGCCGTCGGCGAGCTGCCGGCCGCCGTTGGGCCAGCGCCCCTTGACGGCGGGGATCTTGCGGACGGGCTTGTCGAGGTCGTCGACGATGAGGATGCCGCCGTCGTCGCTGCGGTCGAAGAGCAGGAGCTTGTCGTCGGCGCGGCAGGCGTTCCAGACGTTGGTCTTGGAGCCGGGGAGCGGGAGCTTACGGGCGGTCTTGGTCGCGGGGTCGTAGACGGTGGCGTGGTCGCAGATCTGGTGGACGACGACGATCTTGCCCTGGAAGCAGACGCAGCCGGAGAGGGCGAGGCCGGCGAGCTCGGGCGGGGCGACGCTGTGGGCCTTGCCGGTCTTGGTGTCGTGGACCCAGAAGGCGCCTTGGTTGCCCTGCCAGAGGAGGCCTTGGTCGTCGATGTCGAAGCCGAAGGGGCGGGCGGTTTTGATCTCGGGGTGGCGGAAGAGGGTGAGGTCGGCGGGGGTGAGGAGGGAGGTGGGTTGGGTGGTGGGTTGGGTCGACGCGTTTTCAGCGCGCGATGGGGCGCTGAAGAGAGCGAGCGCGAGGAGGGCGAAAAGGAGAATTGTCATGTGGGGCATGATGGACCTCTCTTGTTAGCCGGACGCGCAAGCGACGGCGTTGGGCGCACGTTGTCCGTTGAAATCCGACATCCGCGCGAATGCTCGGCAGCCTCGATCTCGTCGCGTCGCGCAAGCGATGGAGTGTGCCGGGAGCGAGACGTGCGTTTCAACGCCGCCGGACGGTTTAAGCCGTCGCTTGCGCGTCCGGCTAACAGGGGCGGTGCCGCGCGATTCGGCGCGGTTCAGAAAAACTCGCTGAGCTTCCAGACCAAACTGCCCATGTGGTAGCGGTGATGGACTTCGTTGCGGGAGTTGTAGTAGGCGGTGCAGAGCGCGCCGTCGGCGAACTGGACGGTGCTGGGGTAGCCCAGGTCGGACTCGATCAGGCGCGTGAGCGTGGCGGCGTGGGACCAGGTCGCGCCCTCGTCGCTGCTGACCTTCGCGGCGATGGCCCATTCCTCCTTGCGGCGGACGCCGAAGGTCAGCAGCAGGCGCCCGTCGGCGAGGCGGATCAGGTCGCCGGGGTGCTCGGCGGAGCGGGTGAGCTCCGCGCCGACGGCCCAGGTCTTGCCGTCGTCGTCGGAGCGGCTGATGACCATGTTGGCGGGGTCGAGCGTTCGCACGGCGGCGATCCACTTGCCCTTGCCGAGGTGGAACGGCGCGGTCTCGTTGTGGTTGCCCTTGGCGATGAAGACGCCCGGGCCCCAGGTCTTGCCGTCGTCTGCCGAGCGGAAGAAGTAGGAGGAGTTGTATTTGTAGGCCTGGTCGCCGAGCCTGCCCGTGTAGCAGGAGACGCCCAGCGATCCGTCGGCGCAGCGGAGGATGTCGCCGAAGGGGACGAGGGCCATCATGTCCGGCTCGGGCGCCTCGGGGAACTTGTCGACGTGGGTCCAGGTGCGCCCGCCGTCGGAGGAGCGGCAGACCCAGGGCGAGAGGCACTTGGCGGTGCCGTCGTGGTGGGCCTTCTGCGGGGGCTTGGGCCTGCTGCCCCAGCCGGAGGAGAGGACGATCAGGTCGCCGTTCTTCGCGAGGCCGGCGGCGACGTTCATGCGGTTGGTGCCCGGCGCGTGCGGGGCCGGCACGCCGCGGAGCTTCCACGTGCGCCCTTGGTCTTCGCTGCCCCAGACCTCGACGTCGCCTTCCCATTCGCCGTGGCAGGGCTGGTTGAAGATGGTGGCGGTCACGGAGTTGTCGGGCATGAGGGTGAGGTTGGGCCAGGCGCAGACGTTGTCGATGGCGACGTAGCGTTCCATGGTGGGGCGGTTCCGGGGGAGGGAGAGAATGGAGAGCAAAAAGGGGATGTGGACAGTCGGGACGATTCACGATTTCAAGCCCACTGATCCCGATGGTACTCCGTCGGGTTCGGTGGGGTCGGGTTCGCGGGAGACTCGGCCCTGTCCCGCGCGTTCAGAATGAAATCTCGCGCCTTCACGACATCCAAAGAACCCCACGGATCGCGACGGCGTACCGTCGCGATCCGTGGGCTTGGGCGCGGGGTTGTTGGGGGCTTGGGCGGCACGAGGGGTCACCAGTTGTATTTCTTGGCCTCGCCGATGAGGCCTTGGGCGACGGTGAGGATCGCCTTCTCGACGCCGAACTGGTGGGCGAGGTCCTGCATGTAGCGCAGCGGCTCGGGGACGTCGCGTCCCGCGGAGACGGCGGCGAGGACGAGCTGGGCGGCGGAGGTCATCGCGGCGGCCTTGACGTGGTCGGACGGGCCGGAAAGAGGGGGCATGGAATTTCTCCGAGGTATCGGACCTTCGGACTTCGCGGCGAGGCGATGCGCAACGGATTCATGATACCGCCCGGACCCATCGAGGCGCGACGGCGCGCCCGCGCCGCGCGAGGGTCCTAGAATGCCGCCTCGATTCGGGATGGAATCGCCCGGCGCGCGTTAAGGGGGCCCGGCGCACGGAACGATAAGATAGGGGCGGCCTCGGTGGCGCCGCGACGTGAGGGAGTTGTCGTGACAGACCAGGCCTTGGAATCGCATGTGGAAACGGTGACAACCCCAGCCGCGACGCCCAGCCCCGCGCCCAAAGCTTCCGGGGGCTCCGGGGCCTCCGGGGGCACGAGCGGCTCCGGAGCAGGACTCGTGACGCGCATCCGCGCCAGCGCCGGCTGGCAGGCGGTCGACCTCTCCGAGATGTGGCGCTACCGCGAGCTGCTCATCCACATGGCGATGCGCGACATCAAGATCCGCTACAAGCAGACCGTGCTGGGCGCGAGCTGGGCCGTCATCCAGCCCCTCATGACCATGCTGGTCTTCAGCCAGCTCTTCAGCATGCTCATGCCCGAGCGCAAGCCCACCGTCGGCAACATCCCCTACAGCGTCTCGACCTTCTGCGCCCTCCTGGGCTGGCAGCTCTTCGCCGGCGCCATCACCCAGGCCAGCGGCAGCCTCGTGCAGAACCAGTCGCTGATCACCAAGATCTACTTCCCGCGGCTGATCGTCCCCTGCGCATCGATCCTCGTCCCGCTCGCCGACTTCGGCGTGGGCTTCTGCGTGCTGCTGCTGCTCATGCTGGTCAACGGCGTGGTGCCGGGCGTCGCCGTCCTCGCGCTGCCGCTCTTCATCCTCCTCGCGGTCCTCTGCGCCATGGCGGTGGGCCTCTGGCTCTGCGCCCTCAACGCCCTCTACCGCGACTTCCGCTACATCACCCCCTTCATCGTCCAGGCGGGCATGTTCATCACGCCCGTGGTCTACACCTACCAGAGCATCGAAGGCAAGCTCACCGACTGGCAGAAGCAGCTCTACTGCCTCAACCCGCTGATGGGCGTCGTCGAGGGCTTCCGCTGGTCGCTCCTGGGCACGGCCCAGCCGCCCTGGCTGATGATGCTGCCCGGGACCATCGTCGTGCTGCTCCTGCTGGTGAGCGGGACCTATTTCTTCCGCCGCGTCGAGCGGACCATCGCGGATGTGGTCTGAACCATGAGCGACACCATCATTCGAGTCAACGGCCTGGGCAAGCGCTACCGCATCGCGCGGGCCGACCTCTCGCGCACCTTCGTCGAGGCCGTCGCCGACGCCGCCACCTGGCCCGTCCGCCGCTGGCGGCAGGGCAAGGACGTCGAGTCCAAGCGCTACGGCGCCTTCTGGGCTTGCCGCAACGTGAGCTTCGAGGTCAAGAAGGGCGAGGTCGTGGGCGTCATCGGGCGCAACGGCGCCGGCAAGAGCACGCTGCTCAAGCTCCTCTCGCGCATCACCGAGCCCACCGAGGGCGAGGCCGAGATCCGCGGGCGCGTCGGCTCGCTCCTCGAGGTTGGCACCGGCTTCCACCCCGAGCTCTCCGGGCGCGAGAACATCTTCCTCAACGGCGCCATCCTGGGCATGCCCAAGGCCGAGATCGCCCGCAAGTTCGATGAGATCGTCGCCTTCTCCGACGTCGAGAAGTTCCTCGACACGCCCGTGAAGCGCTACTCCAGCGGCATGTACACCCGCCTCGCCTTCGCCGTCGCCGCCCACCTCGAGCCCGAGGTGCTGATCGTCGACGAGGTGCTCGCCGTGGGCGACGCGCAGTTCCAGAAGAAGTGCCTCGGGAAGATGGGCGACGTCGCCAAGCAGGGGCGGACCATCCTTTTCGTCAGCCACAACATGGCGGCGGTGCAGGGGCTCTGCAACCGCGGGGTGGTGCTCAAGGCCGGCGGAGTCGTCTTCGACGGCTCGTCGGAGGACGCCGTGGCCCATTACCTCGCCGGCTCGACCGAGGGCGGCGAGCACGACCGCCCCGGGCACTTCGACCTCTCCCGCCACGAGAACCACTACCGCCGCGTGATCTTCAAGTCGCCGCTCGACCAGGCGATCTGCTCGTTCAACACCTCGATGCGGGCCATCGAGTCGGTGAAGCGCGGCGACATCGAGCGGCTCACGCTGCAGATCCCGCGCATCCCGCTGCTCCCCGGCTCGTACTGGATCGATCTCCAAGTCGTGCAGGTGCAGGGCAAGGACTCGCCGATCATCGACTACGTCGACCGCGCGGCCCCGCTGCAGGTCGTCGCCGCCGACGTCTTCGGCACGGGCTACTCGCTCACCTCGCGCGACGGGCTGGTCTACATGGACGGCCAGTGGGACTTGAAGCCGCTCGACGCGGCGTGAGCGGCCGGGCGCGCCCGGGACGGATGTTTTCGTAGGGTGGGTAGAGCCGTACGCGGCGAAACCCACCACGGTCAACGGGACGCGCACATCAACACCTCCCCGCGCCGCTCCACGATCACGCCCCACGCATTTTGAAAAATAACATCAACCGTCGCCCATGGTGGGTTTCGCGGATTACCGCTCTACCCACCCTACGGATGCGGCAACTCGTCTGATCAGAGCCGGACACTGTGTGTCCGTCGATCGGGCGCGCAGCGGTGCTCCGCTCGCGCGGCTCGTCGGGAACTAGCGACATACTGCAAATCGATGACGCCACCGGCAGATGTTGCCGACGGCGCTCCAACGTGGATCGCGATGCACCTGCGCGTGCGGCACGTTGCGCGCGGCGGAGTACCGCCTTGCGCCTGAAGAACGGACACACAGTGTCCGGCTCTGATCTGACGAAATCGCTTCACGTTTGAATGATTTGCCGCTTGTCCGCGCCGTCTCACGCCGCCGCCGCGAGGCCGGGCCCTTCGCCCGCCCCGGCGCGCAGCATCTCCGCGACGCGGCGGAGCAAGAGCCCCACGTCCGCGGCCTGGCCGATCGGCATCGCCGTCGCGCCCAGCTCGGCGCAGCGGGCCGCGATCATCGTCACGGGCGACCGCGAAAGCAGCATCGCCGGCACGTCGCGCCCCGCGGGGTCGCGCCTCAGCAGCGCCAAGGCCTCGAGTCCGCCGAGCAGCGCGAGGCGTTCGTCGAGCAGCAGCAAATCGAAGCGCCCGATGCGGGCCACGTCCGCGGCCTCCTGGCCGTTGGCGGCCGTCTGGACGCGCCAGCCCGCCTGATGGAAGAGGTAGGCCAGCGCCGCGCGGACGATCGGCTCGTCGTGCGCGATCAGCAGCCTCGCCGGGCCCCGTCGGCCGCGGCGCCCCGCCCCCGGAAACGGCGTGAGCGCGCCACCGCCTCGTCCCTGCGACGGCGATGAGCCGGCGCTTCCGGGGGCGGGGGGCTGCCGATCTTGCGAGGCCTGGCTCAACACATCTCCTTCAAGGCGCAGCCCGTCCCCGGGCGCGCCGACATCGGACGCTTTGGATTTCATCGGCTGATGCGCGCGGTGCGATGAGCGCGGGCCGGTGGGGCAATGGTTCTGCGTTTGGGGAAGGGGGCGTGAGATCAAGATGCATCCCGATTTCGTCGATGGAAGTGGTGACGCGATCCTGCGCGTGTTGTTCTTGGCATTGAGCCCTGAAGGGGCGCAAGTTGAAAGCCCGGGGCATCGCCCCGGGTTGGATCGCCGAATTCGCTTCAAGCCCTGTAAGGGCGCAACTTGGCCGCGGGGTGAAACCGGTTTCGCCCTTTCAGGGCTCATTCATCATTGCGACATCTTCCCGGGGCGATGCCCCGGGCTATCACCTTGCGCCCCGTTGGGGCTGAAGAAAATGCCTGGCACGATCCCGTATCCGCGTGTGAACCCCTGTGCGATCCAAAAAGAAAACCCAGGCACCGCAGTGCCTGGGCTTTGAGGGTCGTTCTTGCGGATCGTTCTTCGGGACCATGCCTGAGGCGCGGGGGCGTCGTCGACCCGCATCACTCACAGCACCACCTTCGCCCCCGCGTCGATCTTCGCGGGCAGCTTCGCCTTCTTCAGGTCCTCCGCGTAGATCGCCGTGAGCTGGCTGATCTCGATCACCGCGTCGGGCTCGCCCTTGGCATTGCGCGCGACCTTCACGCCCGCCTTCTCCAGCCAGCCCGCGGCGCGCAATGTCTGCCGCGCCTTGCTGGTGTTCGGCGTGTCGATCGGGGCGACGCCCTCCTGGTCGGCGTTCTTGATCGGAGCGAACTCGTCGAGCCGGTCGGTCTCGTAGATGATCGAGCGCTCGCAGAGCGGCAGGGCGTCGAAGACGAAGGTCTCGAGCTTCACCGCGTTGTTGCTCTTGGGCTCGACGGGCTGCTTGGTGACGATGTCGATGTGCGGCACCTTCTTCTCCGCGCGGTGGAAGGGGAGCGCGAACCCCCCCGGGCGGGTGTTGAGCGACTCGACGAAGTCGACGCGGATGGCGTGGATCGCGATCGAGCCGGCGCGGAAGCGCAGGTCGCCGTTGGGCAGCCGCTGCTCGGCCAGCTCGTCGGGCAGGTCGGAGTATTCGATCACGGTCATCCGGCCGTCGATGAGGCAGAAGTTGCCGAGCTTCTCCTTGGGGTAGGCCTTGGGCAGCATCTTGGAGGACATCTCGCAGCGGTCGAGCGCGTGCAGGCCCAGGAAGAGCGGGTCGATGATGCGCACGATCGGGTTGTCGACTTGGGTGTAGCTGATCTGCTCGATGCCGCGTTTCTTCATCTCGGCGATCGCGCCGCTGGCGTAAAGGGCCTTGAGCGAGCCGCCGTGCCCGTTGGGCGAGAGGGCGATCGACGCGGGCGACTCGAGGAGCACCTTGCCGGTCTTCATGTCGATCGCGGGCATCATCGCCTGCGGGAAGAGCTTGACGTTCTCCTTGCCCAGGCCGAGGAAATCGTTCTGCGTGAAGTAGTCGGTCGTCGCCTGGTGGTTGGCGGGGCTGGTCATGACGTACCACGGCACGGGCTTGCCCCAGCGGCGGGCGGCGTTGAGCAGGTACTCGCCCATCGATTGGAAGAGCGAGAGGTTGCGGACGGGCGTGGCGGGGAAGGTGCCCTTGGGGCCGTTCCAGCCGAGGCGCGTGCCTTGGCCGCCGGCGACGGTGAAGGCGGCGACCTTCCCGGCGCGGACCAGCTCCTCGCCGGCCTTGCGGGCCTGCTGGTATTTGCCGGCCTGGTCGGCGGGGGGGACGTTGGCGTACCACGGCGCCGGCGCGACGTTGGCGGGCAGCGCGAAGTGCGGCTTGGCGAGGACGTGCGACTTCACCAGCCTCGCGACCTCGGGCCAATCGACGTTGTCGATCTGGTCGAGCAGCTCGGCCTTCTGCGCGTCGGAGAGCGCGGCGAACGAGGCGAGCACGTGCTCCTGCGCGACGGCGGCGAGCGCGGCGTGGGCGGCGACGAAACGGTCCTGGATCGATTGGGCGGCCACGGGAAATCCTCCTGCGAACGGCGCGGCGTCCTGCCGGCCTGAAGGCGGCGAGTCTAGCGAAGCGGGGGGATTTCGGCGAGGGGGAAAGTACGATAGTTGCTGCGTGCGACCTTTCCCGCGTCACCGAATCCTTGGATCCGAAGATGCCTGAGCAAAAGGACAACCCTTCCGCGCCTTCGACTTCCCACGAGCTTGAACACGCCGCTCATCGTGCGATGGCCTTCGAGCTCGGATTTGAGAAGGCGCGTCGGCAGGTTCTGGTTTGCACCGCGATCTTTTTCGGGGCGGCAGCACTTGGTCTTGCGGACGGCTACTACCTTTCCAAAGCCCAAACGCCCGGCATCATTCCGACCTACGCCTTTGCCGTGTTTTTTGGGATCATCATTGGAACATTTCCGGTCATGGCGTATCTGGTCACGCAAACGATCAAGCGAATGAATGCAGGCGCGTGCCCATACTGCCAATACCCGATATGGCATTTCACCACGGTCGCGATCATGACGGCGACGTTGAAGCGTTGCCCTCGCTGCTTCAAGCGGCTGCCGGGTGATGGTGCCTGACTTTGGATGGACCGGGTGAGCGCCCGAGAAAGTAGGCGATCAAGCAAGGCCGGCGCGATCGCAGGAGTGCCCACAATTCCCCTTGACGCGCCCGGTAGTGCATTAGTACACTAATGCACATGGCCGCCGCGTTCCGCTTCGTCGTCTCCCCCTCCTCCGGGTTGCCCATCTACCGGCAGCTCATGGACCAAGTGCGCCACCAGGCGGCCGCGGGCCGGCTCGCGCCGGGCGAATTCCTCCCCTCCATCCGCCAGGTCGCCGAGGAGCTGCAGGTCAACCCCATGACCGTCTCCAAGGCCTACTCCCTGCTCGAGCGCGAGGGCGTGCTGGAGAACGTCCGCGGGCGGGGGATGCGCGTCGCTGACGCCGTGGAACCCAACTCCGGCTCCGCCGGCCTGCGCCGGCGCAAGGAACAACTGCGCCCGCTGCTCGAACAGCTGGCCGCGGCCGCGTACCAGCTTGGCCTCTCCGCCGACCAGGTCCGCTCCATGCTCGATCCCCTGCTTGAGGAGCACGAACCCGATGACTCGCGAACCGACCGCTGACAGCCATGTTGACTCCCGAGTGGACTCCCGCCCAAGCGCCGGAGCGCCCGTGATTCGCCTCCGCGGCGTCACGAAGATCTACGGCCGCAAGCCCGTGCTCGACCGGCTCGACCTCGACGTGCCCGCGGGCACCGTGCTGGGCCTGCTCGCCAAGAACGGAGCGGGCAAGACCACGCTCATCAAGGCCGCCCTCGGCCTCGTCCGCCCGCAGGTCGGGGAAATCACCCTCCTGGGCGAGCCGGCGTGGGACCTCTCCGCGGCCGCGAAGGCCCGCCTGGGCTACGTGCCCCAGGTCGTGCAGCTCCACCCGTGGATGAAGGTCCGCCAGGTCATCGCCTACATCGCGTCGTTCTACCCGCGCTGGAACGGGCCGTTGGTCGAGCGCCTGGTGCGCGATTGGGAGTTGCCGCCCGAGGACCGCGTCGGCCCGTTGTCGGTCGGGCAACTGCAGAAGCTGGCGATCCTGCTGGCGCTGGGGCACGAGCCGGAGCTGCTGCTGCTCGACGAGCCGGCGGCCAGCCTTGACCCTTCCGCCCGTCGGCAGTTCCTCCGCACGGTGCTCGACATCGCCGCGGACGCCCGGCGGACGGTTGTCTTCTCGACGCACATCACCTCCGACCTGGAGCGCGTCGCCGACCACGTCGCGATCCTCAAGGAAGGGCGGATCCTCTATCACGGCCCGCTCGACGAGCTCAAGGACCGGCACAAGCGTTTGCATGTCAACGCCGCGGAGCCGCTGCCCGCGCGGCTGGACTTGCCGGGGGTGATCCGTCGGCGCGTCGAGGGGAACGAGGCGGTGCTGACCGTCCGCGATTTCGATTCCAGCACGCTCGACGCCCTGCGCACCCGCTGGCGGGCCAGCGTCGAGGTCGAGGATCTCAACCTCGAGGACATCTTCCTGGAGCTGCACGACGAGGCCGACGTCTCCCAGCCGGCCCGCCACGCCTGACGTCCGCCCGATCGGACTCATTCCACCGAGGCGCCTTCGCCATGCCTGACCTCTTGCTCTCCCGCACCGCACACGTCTTCGCCGCGAGCGTCCGCCGGCCGCTGGTCATCCTCAGCTCCGTCGGACTGATCGGCGGGACGGTGCTCGTGGCCTTGCTCCCCATCAACCGGGGCGTTCCCGTGCAACTCAGCGGGATGTTCATCTTCTGGTTCGCCTATGCGACGTCGGGCCTGTCGATCCACGTCAAGGATCTCTTCATCCGTCCGGCCGCGCGGCTCGTCCCCGGGTTCGCCGCCCCGCACCTGCTGGCGGCGGGGCTGGTCAGCCTGGCGACCTGCGCAGGCGTCCCGCTGGTCATCGGTCTGGGCGCACACCTCCCGCCGCGCGACGCGCTGGCCCTCCTCGCGGTCGTCACCGTCGTCCACACGGTCATGGCCTGGTGCGTCTACTCGCCCTATGGCGAGTGGGGTGGGCTCTGGCTGGCCTGCCTTGTCAGCTCGATCTTCCCTCCACCCTACAACCTCGTCTATTGGCTCTACGCCGCCATGACGCCGCCCCTCAGCGTCGCCTTCGTGGCCGCGTGCGTGATTGCCTTGGCCGAACTGGGGCGGCGGCTGACCTCGCTCAACGAGGAAGAGCGCGCGTATCGGCAGGCGTTCCAATTCCGCGCCCTCACGCCGGCGGTCGAGAGCGAGCGCGTCGCGGTCGCCATCGCCAATCGTTCGCCCCTGGTGCAACTCATGCTGCCTCGGCGCGACCGCTCCCTCGACGCCGCGATCGCCCGTCCCGGGGCGTGGTGGCCGGTGCGGCGATGGCGCCTGCCCCTCATTGGACACGTGGCTGAGACCATTGCCCTGCTCTATTGGGCGCCCGTGACGATCATGACCCTCTACCTGCACGACCGCGGCGGAATCCTCTCGTCGGCCGCCGCCCTCGGCCCGATGTTCATCGCGCTCCTGCCGTTGATGCGCTGGCGCACGCTTCGCCCGCTCATGGGCGTGATGATGCTGCGCCCGGTGAGCCGCCGCCGGTTCCTCGCCCAAGTCGCGGGCGCCGCCGCCCTCGAAGCGGGCATGACGGCGCTCTGTTTTTGTCTGGGCGGCGCGGCCGCATTCTGGATCACGGGCAGCAAGTGGACCGGCGTGCTCCCCGTGGTCGACCTGATCCCCGTCGCTGGCGCGACCATGCTCCTGACGCTGGCCTGCGGATTTTGGATGATCCGGGTGAAGTCGACTTTCCTTTTCCACCTCGGCGTCATGGGAGCGGTCTACGCGGTGATGTTGCCCGTCTTTTTGTCGAGCATGGCGCCGAGGTTCGCGTCGTTGTCGGGATTGCCGGTGGTTGGTCTGATCGCCGCGATCGCCGCGTGCCTGGCGGTGCTCGTGGCGAGCGACGCCTGGCGGCGATGGCTGGTCGCGGAGTTGGATTGAGCGGCGGGCGGCGCTTGGCTTCAGACCGCCCGGCTCTTCCACGCCGTCTTGCCGACGAGGAACGGCCCGAGCTTCTCGAGGTAGAGCGCGGTCTGCTGCGTCTTGCGCATCGTCTGCACGATGGCGGAGAGCGGGTGGATCTCGGGGCCGGTGAGGCCGACGACGAAGTCGTTGTCGTGCGTGTCGAGGCCGTGGCAGGCGAGGCGGATGTCGTGGGCGAAGTTGGCCTCGCCGAAGGCCCGGCCGATCGTGCCGTGCTCGGAGAGGATCGCCCGCTGCTCCTCGGGCGGGAGCTGGGTGAAGCGCCCGCTGCGGCGGAGCGGGTACCAGATCGCCCAGGGCCAAGCGGGGTTGAGGGCGGTGCGGCGGGGGCGGCGGAAAAGCGTCTCCTCCAAGTCGGGCTCATAGCCCAGCGAGTAGGTGCGCCCGAACATGGTGAACTCGGGGCGCAGCCGCAGCGCGTGGAACGGGCCTTGGCGCAGCTTCGCCCGCAGCGGGCCGACGAAGAAGCCGGGGTCTTCGCTGAAGGTCAGCATGGCGACGCCGGTGGGGTGGTTGACGTCCTCGTAGAGAGCGCCTTCGATGCCCGACTGGTCAAGCCACGCCGCGATCGGCGCCGCGTCGCCCGCGCCCTCGAAGGCGAGGAGCTGCATGAACAGCCGGCGGTCGGAGGACTGGGGCTGGCCGTCCTTGGGCGCGCCCTTCTCGGTGATGTCGGGACGGGGCGGGGCGGCGGGGCGTTCCATGGGAGGTCTCGCGGGGGTAAGGCGTCGCGAGCCAGTGTAGGGCGCGGGGCAAAATCTGACGAGTGGCCAGCGCTTCGCGGATCACGATTCGATCAGAGCCGGGCACGCAGTGTCCGGCTCCGAACAGAGAGGATCGTTCAGAGGGGTTCTTTCGTCGATGGATCCGCGGCTGTGCTTCGTGCGCCCAATCGGCGGGCTTCGCGGAGCATCGCGCAGCGCCACCCTGCAAGAACCTGCTCGCCCCCTCACGGCCAAACCACCACCTCGCGCTCCAGCTTCACGCCGAACTTCTCGAAGACCACCCGCTGCGCGTGGTCGAGCACGGCTAGGATGTCCGCGGCCGTGCAACCCGGATGGGCGACGGTGAAATTCGCGTGCTGGGGCGAGACCTCCGCCCCGCCGACGCGGAAGCCCTTGAGCCCCGCTTGGTCGAGCAGCTTCCCCGCCGAGCGCGGCGAGCCGTCGGGACCGGGAGATGGATTCTTGAAGGCGCAGCCGGCCGAGTGGTCGCCCAAGGGCTGGCTCTCGCTCTTGAGCATGAAGATCCGCTTCACTTCCTGCATCAGCGCGTCGGGGTCGTCGGGCGTCAACTCAAGCTCCGCCTCGAGGATGAACTTGGCGACGATGCTCGACTTGCGGTACGAGAAAGCCAGGTCCTCGCGGTCGCGGTAGTAGACGTGCCCGGAGGAGTCCATCACCTTCACCCGGCGGACGACGCGCCCGATGTCGCCGAAGCGCCCGCCGGCGTTCATCCGCACCGCGCCCCCGATGCTCGCCGGCACGCCCGCGATGCACTCCAGCCCCGACAGCCCCGTCTTGGCGGTCTGCAGCACCAGCTTGGCCAAGTCGGCCCCGGCGCCGGCGGTGACGATGTTCCCGTTGATCTCCACCCGGCGGAAGCAGGCGTCGCTCAGCTTCACGACCAGCCCCGGCACGCCCGCGTCGGCGACGAGCAGGTTCGCCCCGCTGCCCAGCACGTGGACCGGCAGCCCCTGCTCATGCGCCCGCGCGGCGAGGGCGGCAAGCTGCTGCGCGCTGGAGGGCCGGGCGAGCACCGCCGCGGGCCCGCCCACGCCGTACCACGTCTCGGGCGCAAGCGGCGCGTCGAGCGTGTGCGGGACGTGGAGATCGTCGAGGAATTGGCGCATTGGGGGAGCAGGTTCCAGAGGGGAAGTAAGGATATCGAAAACCGACGACTCGCGACGAGATAAGCTAAACCGACTCAACTCTTGATTTTCGCCACGGCTTGCATGAAATAGATGCCGCCGATTTTCGGCGCGGGGGCAATTCTCGATGGTGATCAATCGATTCAATCTGCGAAGGCGCCTGCCCGATCGCAAGGCCCTCTGCCCTGCTTGCCAAACCGCGGTGCCGTGGCTTGGCTACCTCGTGAGCCGACCAGCCTGCCCGACCTGCAACCGGCCTCTGCGCGTAGTGAGGGAAAAAGACGACGAGCAGATCCAAGCCCTCTTCTACCTGCCGGGGGCTGTCGCGTTCGCCGTTGCCCTGTGGTGGATGGATTTCTCGGCCGTCGCATGGGTCGTTGGGCTCGCAGCCATGTTCCTCAGCCCCATTCCGCTCTTCGGGCCGTTCCATCCGTTCCTCGTTCGGTATGAATTGCTCGATGAGGTTTGCCTCGCGTGCAAGACTTCGCGTCATGGCGCGGGGCTCAGCCCGTGCCGGGTTTGCGGCGCATCGGCGTGGCCGAAGGAGCGATTCTGGGCGGGCCCCTCTCCGAGTGAGTGGCTGCGCGGTGGGCCCGTGCCAGGGGGACGTCTCCTGATGGTGATCGCCGCCTCGGCAGGGCTCCTCATCCTCATGCTGATCTCAACTCCACAATACCTGCCTCAATTCGAAAGCCTCGCTTGGCCAAAGGCGGATGGAGTGGTCACATCGAGTTCCGTGGTGACGCGATACTGGCGTGACGTGGAGCTGCATCATCCCGCCGTGCAATATCAATACAGCGTCGGCCCCCAGACCTACTCCGGCAAACGGATTGCCTTCAAGACGGAAAGCGGAGGCACGGCCCAAGTCGCGGCCGACGTTTTGGGGCCCTATCCCCAAGGCGCTCACGTGCCGGTTTACTACAACCCGAGCAACCCCGGCGAGGCCGTGCTTGAGCCGGGGATCAAAGGCGAACAGCGCCTGCTTTTTTGGATCGGCATGTTCTTCATTGCCGCATCGGCGTTGACGCTGGTCTATGCGGCCAAGATGTTCGCCCAGATGCGGATCGAGGGCGCTTCGCTCACCCCACCGCCCGCGTGATCCACCCGCCGCCGATCAGCTCCTCGCCGTCGTAGCAGACCACCGCCTGGCCCGGCGTGACGGCCGACTGCGGCTCGTCGAAGCGGACCTCCAGCGCGTCGGGCCCCGTCGCGTGGACCGTGCCGGGGACCGGCTGGCCGTTGTAGCGGATCTTGATCGCGCAGCGGCGCGGGCCGGACTCGGGCGGATCGACCAGCCAGTTCACCTGGTCGGCCTCAAGCCCGCCGGCGAGCAGACCCTCGCGCGGGCCAAGGGTGACGGTGTTCGCGGCCGGGTCTCGCTGGAGGACGTAGAGCGGCACGCCCCGCGCCACGCCCGTGCCGCGGCGCTGGCCGATGGTGAAGTGCTGCTGCCCCTCATGCCGGCCAAGGACGCGCCCCTCGCCGTCAACGATGTCGCCTGGCGCGACGCGCTCGGGCGTCCGCCGCTGCACCAAGCCGGCGTAATTGTTGTCGGGGACGAAGCAGATCTCCTGGCTGTCGGGCTTGTTGAAGACCGGGAGGTTCATCGATTCCGCGAGCGCGCGGACGTCGGGCTTGAGCATGTCGCCGATGGGCAGGAGCATGTGGCCGAGCATCTCGCGCTTCGTGCCGAAGAGGACGTAGCTCTGGTCCTTCTTCGGGTCGCGCCCGCGCATCAGCCGCGGGCGATCGTCGACGGGATTGCGGGAGACGCGGGCGTAGTGGCCCGTCGCGACGAACTCGGCGTCGATCGATCGCGCGTAGTCGGCCAGCTTGCCGAACTTCAGCCAGTCGTTGCAGCGGACGCAGGGGTTGGGCGTGCGCCCGGCGTTGTACTCGCTCACGAAGTAGTCGACGATGCGCCCGAAGTCCTTGCGGAAATTCAGGACGTAGAACGGGATGTCGAGCCGGGCGGCGACGAAGCGGGCGTCGGCGGCGTCGTTGACCGAGCAGCAGCCCTGGTGGCCGATCTTGATCTTCGCGGGGTCGCAGGATTCGGCGCCGAAGGCGAGGCCGTCGCTCTCGCCGCCGGGCTCGTCGGCGCCCGAGCCGCCCAGGCGCATGAAGCAGCCGACGACCTCGTAGCCGTCCTCCTTGAGCAAGGCGGCGGCGACGGAGCTGTCGACCCCGCCGCTCATCGCCACGAGCACCTTTTTGCCGTGACCAGGCTTCATGACGCACATTCTAGGGCATGAGGCGAGCTTGGGCCGAAGCAGCCTCCCGAGCGGACCGCCGCGCAAACGCCCGAGCCCGGCGGGTATCATTCCGCATCTCGACCCGCGAACTGACTCGCGAACAGAATCGCGACCCGACCCGCCGCATCCGCCGGAGGAAGCATGACCCCTCGACCCGTCGCCATCGTCACCGGCGCTTCGCGCGGCATCGGCGCCGAGGCGGCCGTGGAGTTCGCCCGCCGTGGGTACGACCTCGCGCTCACCGCCCGTGGGGCCGACGCGCTCGCGGAAGTCGTCAAGCTCGTGCGCGACGCGGGTGGGCAGGCCCTCGCGATCCCGGGCGACCTGGGCGACCTGGCCTTCGCGCAGTCGGTCGTGCCGCAGGTGGTCGCGCGCTTCGGGCGCGTCGACGCGTTGGTGAACAACGCCGCGTGGCGCGAGCTGGTGACGATGCGGACGATCACCCCCGAGTCGTGGGAGAAGACCATTCGAGTCTGCCTCACCTCGCCCGCCTT
>JAPLMQ010000291.1 GCA_026386955.1 Planctomycetota bacterium | reverse complement strand
GCACCGGTGAATCCGCCGCCATTGCCTGTGTGGTTCGGGGGCATCTGCATCGATGTCGGAGTCGGCGTCGCGTCGGCGAATCCGAGCGTCCCGTCCGAATCGTTCGCTGCGCCAATTGTCGGCAGCCGCATGTCGGAGAACGGGATCGACGTCCGTGGGGTCAGATCCGCCGCGCTCAGACACTGCCGGACCGCGGTGAGCACCGCGCCATGCACCCGACTTGGCTCGAGGAACCGCACCTCGGCCTTGGTCGGGTGGACATTCACGTCCACCGCGCCCGGGTCCATCCAGATGAAGGCCACCGCCACGGGCTGGCGGTCGGGCGGGATCAGCCCGCGGTAGGCCTCGCGCAGGGCGTGGGTCAGGCTGCGGTCGCGGATCGGCCGGCCGTTGACGTAGAGGTACTGGAACTTGGCCGTCGCCCGGGCGATGCTCGGCTGCCCCGCGAGGCCCCAGACCGTGATCGGGGAGGCGGACGACGAGGCCAACGGCCCCGCCGAGTCGTATTCCATCAGGGCTTCGTCGAGCTCCTTGCCGAGGATCTCCACGCAGCGCTGCCGCTTGGATTGGCCGGCGAGGACCTCGAGCGTCTTGCGCCCGTTGTGGGTCATGGAGAAGCCGACGTCGGGCCGACCCATCGCGATGCGCGAGACGATCTCGGCGATGTGGCCGAACTCGACGGGGGCGGCCCGCATGAACTTCCGGCGGGCGGGCGTGTTGAAGAAGAGGTCGCGGATCTCGATGACGGTCCCCGCGCCGCAGGCGGTGGGCGTCACGGGCGTCAGCTCGTCGCCGCTGGATTCGATCACGGCCCCGGCCTCGGCCAATTGTCCGTCGGCGTTGGTCGCCCGGCTGGCGATGCGCAGCCGGCTGACGCTGGCGATGGAGGCGAGGGCCTCGCCGCGGAAGCCCA
Source organism: Planctomycetota bacterium (assembly GCA_026386955.1). GTDB lineage: Bacteria > Planctomycetota > Phycisphaerae > Phycisphaerales > Phycisphaeraceae > JAPLMQ01. The sequence goes on along the minus strand of JAPLMQ010000291.1, from coordinate 31,650 downwards.
AGGTCGCCACGGCCGCGAGTTGGTCGGGCGTCTGCAGCTTGCTCGTCGCGTGGGGCGCGACGGCGAGGGGCAGCTCGTCGGCGGCGATGCCCGAGCCGTTGTCGCTCACGCGCACGAGCTGCGTCCCGCCCTCCTCGATGGCGAGGTCGATGCGCGTCGCCCCGGCGTCGAGGCTGTTCTCGACCAGCTCCTTGACGACGCTCGCGGGTCGCTCGATCACCTCGCCCGCGGCGATCTGGTTGATGAGCAGCGTGGAGAGTTTCCGGATCGGCATGGGGGTTATGTTAGCATCGGAATGGCCTTGAAATGGTCCCTCTGGACGGTTCCCCGAGGATGGACAACTTAAGTTGTCCATCCTTGGACTCACGTTGGACTGGAGCGCCTGAATGACTCGAACCACGAAGAAGACCCGTTCCGTCAAACCCATCGAAAAGCTCTACGGCAACGCCTGGTACGACTTGGCGACGCTCACGCTCGAAGGGCGGGCGTGGGACGACGTCGAGCGGCCGTACCACCGCCTGCCCAAGCGGGCCAAGGAGATCGTGCGCGACCCGGTCTGGAGCCTGGGCACGCGGGCGACGGGCGTGCGGGCCCGGTTCGTCACCGACTCCACCAAGGTCGACGTCCGCTGGAAGAACGTCAACGACGCACACTTCGACCACATGCCCGACAGCGGCACCGCCGGGCTCGACCTCTATGTCCGCGACGCAGGCCGATGGGCGCTCGCGGGCGTCGGTCGGCTGACCCGCGCGGGCTACAACTTCGCCGCGATGGTCCACAGCCTCCCTGCCGGGCCCAAGGAGTTCATGATCCACCTCCCGCTCTACAGCGAGGTGGAGTACGCCCACGTCGGCGTGCCGCTGGCGGCGACGATGACGCCCGCGCCGGCCTGGCCCGCGAAGATCAAGCCGATGCTCTTCTACGGCACGTCCATCACCCATGGCGGGTGCGCCTCGCGCCCGGGCATGAGCTACCCCGCCCAGGTCTCGCGCATCCTCGACCGCCCGTTCTGGAACATCTCCTTCGACGGCAACGCCTTCATGGACATCGAGCTGGCGCACCTCTTCGCCGAGCTCGACCCGTCGGTCTTTGTGGTCGACGCGGTGGCGAACATGAACGCCGACATGGTGCACCAGCGGATGTCCGACTTCATCCACGTGCTGCGCAAGGCCCGCCCGCGCACGCCGATCTTGGTCATGGAGCGCCCGTTGGGGCGGCTGGGCCCGATGTTCGCCGCGTTCCAGGCGAAGGAACTCCATGCCGCGCTGCGCGAGGAGTTCGACAAGCTGGTGAAGAAGGGCCTCCCCGGGCTGCACTACCTGCCCTGCACCGGCCTGCTGGGGGACGACAACGAAGGCACCTCCGACACCGGTCACCCCTCCGACCTTGGCTTCTACCGCATGGCCCATGTCGTCGCGCCGGTCCTGAAGAAGTTGATCCCGTGAGTCCGGCCTGATGCTCTCCTTTTGATTTTTTCGAGTCTCCTCTCTTCCTTTTGCCCCCGGTTTTTCCCGCGGGTAACATGTCGCGCTTCGCCTCGATTCACTGCCCCCCGGTCCACGATTCACACACACGACCACCCAAGAAGTCCCGAGGATTGAAATGGCCAAGCAACCCGCCGGCAGCACCTCCCCCGGAACCGCCCCCGACCCCTTCGGCGCCAAGGCGACGATCAAGACCCCGCTGGGCGACCGCACCGTCTACCGGCTCGACGCCCTGCGTGCGGCCTACCCCAACCTCGACAAGCTCCCCTACAGCATCAAGGTCCTCCTCGAGGCCTGCCTGCGCCACTTCGACGGGTATGTGGTCACCGAGGAGCCCATCAAGGCCTTGGTCAACTACAACGCCAAGAAGGTCGGCGAGGTCGAGATCCCCTTCATGCCCGGGCGCGTGGTCCTGCAGGACTTCACCGGCGTGCCCTGCGTCGTCGACCTCGCGGCCATGCGAGCGGCGATGGTCCGCATGGGCGGCGACCCCACCAAGGTCAACCCGCTCGTCCCCTGCGACCTGGTCATCGACCACTCCGTGCAGGTCGACGCCTTCGGCAGCGCCCAGGCCCTGACCGTCAACAGCAAGCTCGAGTTCGAGCGCAACACCGAGCGCTACCAGTTCCTCAAGTGGGGGCAGAAGGCCTTCAACAACTTCCGCGTCGTCCCGCCCGCGACCGGCATCGTCCACCAGGTCAACCTCGAGTACCTGGCTGGGTGCGTCTGGGAGAAGGACGGCACGCTCTACCCCGACAGCCTCGTCGGCACCGACTCGCACACCACCATGATCAACGGCCTTGGCGTCGTGGGCTGGGGCGTGGGCGGCATCGAGGCCGAGGCCGTGATGCTCGGCCAGCCGATCTACATGCTCATCCCCGAGGTCGTCGGCTTCAAGCTCACCGGCAAGCTGGCGGAGGGCTGCACCGCGACCGACCTGGTGCTCACCGTCACCCAGCTCCTCCGCAAGCACGGCGTGGTGAACAAGTTCGTCGAGTTCTACGGCCCCGGCCTGGCGGAGATGCCCCTCGCCACCCGCGCCACCATCGCCAACATGGCACCCGAATACGGCGCGACCATCGGCTTCTTCCCCGTCGACGACCAGACCCTCAAGTACATGCACCTCTCCGGCCGCGATGAGAAGCTCATCCAGAGCGTCGAGCAGTACTGCAAGCTCCAAGGCCTCTGGCGCGACGACACGCTGCCGATCGAGTACTCCTCCACGCTGGGCCTCGACCTCGCCACCGTCGAGCCCTCGCTGGCCGGGCCCAAGCGCCCGCAGGACCGCGTCGCCCTCTCGGCCATGCAGCCGCTCTGGCGCAAGGAGCTCTCCGGCTACTCCAAGCCCAAGACGGCCGTCTCGCCCAACGGGCTGGCGATGGAGTCGGAAGGCTCGGCCGCGACGATGACCGCCGACGCCGACATGCGCGGCGTGGAGGTGGAACTCGACGGCAAGACCTTCAACCTCAAGAACGGGGCCGTGGTCATCGCCGCGATCACCAGCTGCACCAACACCTCGAACCCCGACGTGATGATCGGCGCCGGGCTCGTCGCCAAGAAGGCGGCAGCGCTGGGCCTGACCCGCAAGCCCTGGGTCAAGACCTCCCTCGCCCCGGGGAGCAAGGTCGTCACCGACTACCTCGCCAAGGCGGGGCTGATCGACGCCCTCGACGCCGCGGGCTTCAACACCGTCGGCTACGGCTGCACCACCTGCATCGGGAACTCCGGCCCACTGCCCGACGCGATCGGCAAGGCGATCACCGGGAACGACCTGGTTGTCGCCTCGGTCCTCTCGGGCAACCGCAACTTCGAGGGGCGCGTCCACGCCGACGTGAAGGCCAACTACCTCGCCAGCCCGCCGCTGGTCGTCGCCTACGCCCTGGCGGGGACGGTCGACCTCGACATCACCAAGGAGCCGATCGGCACCGGGAAGAACGGCAAGCCGGTTTACCTCAAGGACATCTGGCCGACGCAGAAGGAGGTCGATGAGACCGTCGCCCGCTGCGTGACCCGCCAGCAGTTCATCACGCAGTATTCCAACGTCTTCGCCGGTTCGGAGGAGTGGCAGGCGATCAAGGCCCCGACCTCGGCCCTGTATGCGTGGGACGCGGCGAGCACCTACATCCAGGAGCCGCCGTTCTTCGAAAATCTTTCCCCCGCCCCCTCGCCGATCAAGTCCCTCATGGGGCTGCGCTGCCTGGCGAAGGTCAGCGACTCGATCACCACCGACCACATCAGCCCCGCGGGCTCGATCAAGAAGGACAGCCCCGCGGGCAAGTTCTTGGTGGCGGCGGGCGTGCCGGTGAGCCTCTTCAACAGCTACGGGGCCCGGCGCGGGAACGACCGCGTGATGACCCGCGGGACGTTCGCCAACACCCGCATCAAGAACCAGCTCGCCCCGGGCACCGAGGGGGGCGTGACCAAGGACCTGCTCGACGGGCAGGTCAAGCCGATCTACGACGCCGCGATGAACTACAAGAAGGCGGGCGTGGGGCTGATCGTCCTCTCGGGCAAGGACTACGGCATGGGCTCCAGCCGCGACTGGGCGGCCAAGGGCACGTTCCTGCTGGGCGTCAAGGCGGTCATCGCCGAGAGCTTCGAGCGCATCCACCGCTCCAACCTGGTGGGCATGGGCGTGCTGCCCCTGTGCTACAAGGAAGGGCAGACGGCGGCCAGCCTCGGGCTCACGGGCGAGGAGAGCTTCGACGTGCAGGTGGACGACAAGGTCCAGCCGCGGCAGGACCTGACGGTCAAGGCGACCCGGGCCGACGGGAGCGTGGTCGAATTCAAGGTGACTTGCCGGATCGACACGCCGGTGGAGGTCGACTACTACCGCAATGGCGGGATCCTGCACACCGTGCTGCGGAAGATGGCGAAGGGAAGCTAAGTGGGGCGGCCAAGATCCCCTGAGGCCTTTGTCGCTCGATGGCCGGGGGTCGGGGGACGTGCCGCATCGCAGCCGAAGGCTGCTATGTGCGAGTGAACAGTTCGGCTAGAATTCGCCTTGTGCCTCCTCAATCTCGTCGGCAAAGCCGAGTCGGATCGGTCGCAGGTCCGGCCTCGCATGGTTGATCGGCACACCGCAGCCTTCGGCTGCGGTGCGGCACGTCCAAGATTGGTCGAGGATCTCGGCAGGGCAAGTCGCCTTAGATTCGCAGTCACACATCCAAGCGGGAGTCAGCCATGAACAAGATCGTCGTGGTGCTCGTGCTCGCGGCCGCTGTTGGCGGCATCGCCTACATCCAGTCCGTCAACAACGCGGTCGACCTCGCGACGGCGGCCAACTTCGAGAAGATCCAGCCGGCGCAGTCGCGGACCAAGGTCATCGTGACCCTCGGCCAGCCCCAGGAGGAGGTCGACAACCCCACCGTCAACCCCAAGGCCCGGCGCGACAAGGCGTCCGACGGATTCTGGTACGCGACCGACGGCTTCTTCGCCGGCCACTTCCTCCGCTGGACGACCGCCGACCGCAAGGCCATCCTCCTCGTCCAGATGAACGGCGAGTCCGTCTCCGGCGTGGTGCAGCTCGACCTCGGGAAGTTCAAGGAGGACAACAACCTCGCGACGTCGACCGCCACGCCGATGACGCTCATCGGCGGGAGCGGCGGCGGCGGCAAGGCGCCCGACGGGGTGGCGGTGCAGGGGAGCATCAAGATCGTGCCGAAGGTGTGAGGCGGACGGTTTTGGGGGGCTTGACTCGAACAAAGTCATCTCGTGACGGGGTCGCCTGTCTGTGGCGCTCTATCAGCTCTTGCGCAGGATGATCACGTCAAGCCCGTCGAACTGGCCGAATGCATGGTCGGTTGTGACGAACTGGAGTTCGCCCGTGATCGCGAACGCTGCGAGATAGGCGTCCATCCACATCTTGGGCGACGATGCGTCGCGGCCCGCGAAGCGTTTCCAAAGGGGTTCAATGGAATTGGGTTCCTTGGCGAAACCGCTTCGACGGTCGGACCGAAGGCCTTCGTACACCATCCACGCCGCGGAATTCGTCATGGGCGGGACCTGATAGGCCCGCATGACGGCATCGGTTGTGAGCAGGCGCAGGAATGATTGTTGGGTCGAGCGGCAGAACAGGACGGACTTGTCCGTCCGCTGCTCCCCAAACCAATCGCGTACCGCCTCATGGAAGGTGTGCTCGGAGAGCGACAACGCCAACCAGACATTGGTGTCAGCCAGAATCACGAGCCCACCCGGCCTCTTGGGCCGCAAGGATTTCCGCGACCCGCTCGGGCGTCAATTCTTGCCCACGCGGGGCGGCGCGGCGGCATTGAATGACCGGGAGGCCGGTCTTCTTGTCTTTGAGGACGACGGCGGGCTCGTCCGACGAGGCGGTTGATTTCACCGCGAGCCCCAGGCGCAGGACATCGGCCGTGACGTCCTTGAGCTTTCGGCCATCACGGACCGCCCGCAGCTTCAGCCGTCGGACCAGTTCGTCTGGGAGGTCGAGGGTGGTCTTCATGCAGCCATTTTACCAGCAACCCAGCTTGCTGGCCAAGAAAAATGCGGGCCGTCTCACTTCCTCGGATCCCCGATGTACCCCTGGATGTTCGCCAACTCCACCAGTTCGCCGCCGGGCAGGCGGACCATGTCGCCTCGGTTGCCGGGGAGCAGGCCTTTGAGGTGCTGCCAGCATTGCCACCGGAGGTGGCGCTCCTTGTAATGCTCGGCCTGCGGGGCGCCCGAGGGGTTCTCGTGGTGGAAGCGGTTCCGGGCCCTGCCGTCGCCGGTCGCGGGGTCGTGGTTCCACGTCGGGGCGGTCGGCTCCTCGATGCGGTCGGTGTAGAGCTTGACCATGTAGCGGGTCTTCTGGCTGCGGTTGTGCGAGGCCGTGTGCCAGAGGTCGTAGTGCGTGATCGCGATGGTCCCCGCGGGCACGGTCAGCGCGAGCTGGTTGCGGAAGTTGCCGTAGAGGGCCATGCGGTCCGACGACGTGTTCCAGAAGTGCGTCGAGGGCAGGATGTAGGTCGGGCCCATGTCGGGCGTGACCTCCTGCGGGTAGTACATGATCGTCAGCCGTCGGACCTGGTGGTGCCGGATGTTGACGTCGTCCTGGTGCCAGCCGACGCCGCCTCCGCCCGGGGGCGTGGCGTGGCAGTACCACCCGAAGTCGAAGCGGTTGGGCCCTAGCAGGCTGGTGAAGGAGCCCTCGACCTCGGGGTGCTCGAAGACCTCGCGCAGGGCCGGGGCCTTGACGAAGATGTTCTGCCCGTACGGGTCGCCGTCGAGGTCGACGGGGACGAGCCCGTTGGCGTCGAACTGCCTGCAGACCTCCTCGTTGAGCCCGGGCCGGAAGGCGGGGTTGATGAGCAGGTAGCCCGTGGTGATGAAGGAGATGACCTGGTCGTCGGTCAGGAGATGCGGGGAGTCAGGCACAGGGTTGCTCCAGCTTCTCGAGGATGAAGAGGTAGCCGTAGACGCCCAGCTCGCGGTCTTCGCTGGCGCGGTTGGCGTCGGGGAAGTAGACGATCCGCCAGCCGTTGACCATGGCGTCGTAGACGCTGCGGTAGGGCATGTCCGGCTTGGGGTCGAGCGTGGTCCCCTTGGCGGGGCGGGTGGGGTCGATCTCGGTGGCGGCCAGGATTCCCGCGTGCGGGTGCATGCCTTGGGCGTGCAGGTAGAGCAGCCGCTGGCGCACGCCGGTCGGCCCGCCCGCGGTCGCCGCGAGTTCGTCGAGGTCGGCCGCGGTGATGCCCGGGCCTCCCGGAAGCTTGAGCCGGGCGCGGGCCTTGTCGATCCACTGGGCGACGGGGGCGGCCGCGACGGATTGGGTCGCGGAGGGATTGTCGTTCGGCATCGCGGGGCTTTCGCTGGGATTCGTGGACGCTTTCGTGGACACAGCCGGTCGTGCCGGAGATTCTACACCGCGGCCGGGCGAACCCCGCCGCTACAATCCGGCCATGCGCGGCTCCATCGACGACTTGCCCCTGCTTTACCGCACGCCCGAGGCGTGGGCCCGGGGCGTCCTGCGCGATCCGGTCGCGTTGCTGTCGGACCACGCGCACCTTGAGAAGAAGGCGGCCGCGAACGCGCTGGAGCTGCTGAACCGCTGGCCGCACAACGGCAACGCCGCGGCTCCGCCCGACTGGGTCCAGGCGATGGCCGCCATCGCTCGCGACGAGGTCGAGCATCTCGCTGCGGTCACGCGCCTCATCTCACGCCGCGGCGGGCAGCTCGCCCGCTTGCACCGCAACCCCTACGCCACGGCCCTGCGCGGACTGGTCCGCCTCGGCCAAGGCACCGATGAGCTGCTCGACCGCCTGCTGGTCTCGGCCCTGATCGAGGCCCGCTCGTGCGAACGCTTTGAGCTGCTGGCCAAGGCCGATCCGCCGGAGGACTTGGGCAAGCTCTACGCCGGCCTCTGCGCCTCCGAGCGCGGGCATTACCTGACGTTCCTCGACCTGGGTCGTTTGGCAGTCGACGAACTGCAGGTGCAGGAGCGCTGGGCGAGCATGCTTCGCGCCGAGGCGGAGATCGCCGCGGCGCAGGCCTTGGGCCCGGGGATGCACAGTGGCATGATCGACGCGCCGGTCAGCCAGCCGGTTCGCGGACCTGGGAAATGACCTGCTTCCGCGGAAGCTCGGCGGAGGCGGCGCCGGAGTCGGAAGCTTGACTCTCGCCCGCGGGCTTGCCGCCCACGGCTTGGCCGAGCATCCCGGGGATCGATGCGGCCGAGTGGGGCTGGATCTTGTCGAAGGCCCCGATCGAGGCCACCACCAGCACCCAGAACGGCATGATCTCGACGACCGGGATCGCCTCGGCGATCAGCGCGGGCAGCAGCATCCACCGCCAGCCCAGGATGGCCCAGAGCAGCAGGGCCGTGGTGATGTCGACGACCCATTGGACCGGCAGCATCGGTCCGGTGGCGAGCGAGATCAGGTCGGAGAGGCCCGCGACGGCCATGGCCAGCATCAATCGTTTTCGCGACATGGCGGTTCCTCGCGGGCGGGGGGCGGGATCAGGACGATTCGGGGAGCGACGCCAATGATGATAGCCGGGAGATCGCCCGAATCAGGCCTTGGAAGGCGTTGCCAAGCCGCCTCGGTCGGCACTTGACCACCTCGCCTAGGATGTTCATCGTCCCAGGCCGCTTCAGGCATGCAATCCGCGGTAAGTTTCGCCGCGAAGGAGCCCGCCATGACCACCCAATCCACCGCATCCTCCACCTTGACCGTCCGCCGGGCCGCCGACCGAGGCCACACCCTCATCGACTGGCTCGACAGCCGCCACACATTCTCCTTCGGCGGCTACCAGGACGACGCCCACATGGGCTTCGGCCCGCTGCGGGTCATCAACGACGACCGCGTCGGCCCCAGCGGCGGCTTTGGCGAGCATGGCCACCGCGACATGGAGATCCTCACCTGGGTCCTCGACGGCGAGCTGCGCCACCGCGACAGCCTCGGGCACGAATCCACCCTCCGCCCCGGGCAGGTGCAGGTGATGTCGGCCGGGAAGGGCATCCGCCACAGCGAGTTCAACGCCTCGAGCGACAAGGCGGTCCACTTCCTGCAGGTCTGGATCATGCCCGACCGCGCGGGGCACCCGCCCGCGTACGCCGAGCTGGGCTTCCGCGCCGAGGGCAGGCAGGGGCGTTGGCAAGTCATAGCCTCCGGCGACGGGCACGCGGGCTCCGCGCTGATCCACCAGGATGCGACGGTCTCGGTGGCGACGCTCAAGGCCGGTCAGGTGGTCGAGACCCCGGTGCAGGCGGGGCGGCGGGCGTGGTTGCACGTCGCGCTGGGCGAGGTGCGCGTCAACGACGTCGACCTGCACCCCGGCGACGCGGTTTCGCTGGCCGGCGCGGGCAAGCTGAGCCTCAAGGCCGCGGGCGACGCGGAGGTCATGCTGTTCGACTTGCCGTGAGGCGTGGCCCGGGTCAAAGTAAAGGAGATCGGCGTCGCGCGGCGCCACATCGCGCCGCGCGTCGCCGCCTCCCAAGGGGAACCCCATGACCACCACCGCTCCCGCGACGATCACGCTCTCTCCCGCGCAGCTCACCCAATACCGCGAGGAGGGCTACACGCTGGTGCGGGGCCTGATCCCCACCGCCGCCATGGCCGCGGTGAAGGCGGAACTGCTCCGCATCGAGGAGGGCGACCACCCCTACCCGCCCGAGCACTTCCAGACGCTCGACCCCTCGAAGGTGCGCAACGCCAAGGGCGGGCCGATCGGCGCGGGCGTGCAGTTGCCCTCGAAGCTCTCGCCGTCGTTCAAGGCCGTGGCCGACCACGCGAACTTGCAGTCGGCCATGGCCCAGTTGCTGGGCGGACCGGTGAAGCGGTTCACCGACCAGTGCGGGATCAAGACCCGCCACATCAAGACCGACCAGGGCGGGCGCTCCTACTTCCACCAGGACTCGTACTACTGGAAGATCGCCCCGGAGCTGGGGTGCAACTGCTGGATCCCCGCCGACGCGGTGGGGAAGGACGCGATCGCGCTGGCGGTGATGCCCGGAAGCCAGAAGGGCTGGAAGCTGCTGGAGCACGAGCAGTACTACGACGACCCGCCGTTCTTCGGCGGGCGCGCGACCGAGCCGTTCAAGCGGCTGCGGATCCCGCTGGACAAGATCGACTTCAGCAAGGAGAAGCTGGTCCCGATGCAGCCGGGCGACGGGCTCTTCTTCACGAACTACACGTGGCACCGGTCCGAGCCGAACCGCTCGGGGCAGACGCTCTGCTTCTACGCGATCGCGTATCAGCGCGACTTGGGGACGGCTCCGAAATAGGGCGTCGGCGGGCGGGGGTTATCCACAGGTTGATTCTTGATTCTTGATTCTGAATCAGAATCAAGAGTGGGTGCGGGGTGGTGGGGGCACGGCCCTTCTCGCGTCATTTATAAATACCTGATGCAGATGGCGTTGCGGCTGGTCCATCGCGGGATCATTCTCTCCGCGAACTCCGTCGGCGGTTTTGATTCACGTTGATTCATGCGTGAATCAAACATCCACAATCGGATGGAAATATCCGAAGAAGGCGTCGGCCATCGGCGCCTCCGCGCCTCACCCCAACCGATACACCCTTCTCGCGTTCTCGCTGAAGACCTTCGCCTTGTCCGCCTCGCTGATCGGGCCCAGCGCCTCCACCGCGGCGTCGAGGACGTCCTGGTACGGCGCCGCCATCAGGCAGACCGGCCAATCCGAGCCGAACATCAGCCGGTCGTACCCGAACGCCTCGACCGCCACCTTCACCGCCGGCTTGAGCTGCTCGGGGCTCCAGGTCTTCAGGTCGCAGAGCGTCACCAGCCCCGAGAGCTTGCAGGTCACGTTGGGGAACTTCGCCACCGACCGCAGCTTGGCCGCCCATTCGTCGAGCGGGCCCGAGCGCAGCGGCGGGTTGCCCAGGTGGTTCACGATGAAGGGCACGTCGGGGAAGGCCGACGCGAGGGTGCGTACGATCACCAGGTTCTCCGCGTGGACCAAGAGGTCGCAGCTCAGCCCCGCCTGGGCGAGGGACTTGACCGCCAGCACGACCTCCCGGCGGACGAGCCGGTCGTTGAGCATCTGCTTGTTGACGCCCAGGCGGATGCCCTTGAAGTTCGGGTTGGTGCGGAGGCTGACCAGCTCCTTGCCGAAGCCGGGGTCGTAGATGTCGATCCACCCGACCACGCCGGCGATGAACGGGTTGCGGGCCGCGAGCTCGAGCGACCAGTCGTTCTCCACCATCTCGCCCAGGGCCTGCACGATGAGGGTCTTCCCGACACCCGCCTTTTTCAGCAGCGGCTCGAGGTGGACGGGCAGGTAGTTGCGGAAGAGCACCTTGATGTCGGGCGACAGCCAGCGGTACTGGAACCGGTCGAGGTCCCAGAAATGTTGATGGGTGTCGATGATCGCGGGCATGGGCGAGGTCCGGGCCCCGGCGGGTCAGGCGGAATGAGGCGGGAGGGCGTCGAGCAGGCGGCGCACGGCGACATGGGGGTCGGGGGCGGCGCAGGCCGCGGAACTGACGGCCACGCCGCGGAGGCCAGCCTGCACAAGCTCGGCGATCCGCTCCGGGATGATACCCCCGATCGCCAAATGAGGCAGCCGGCCCCATCGCGTGTATTCCCTGAGATAGTCGGGACCGACGATGTGGTCCTTCCGTTTGGTCGTGGTCGCGAACATCGGCCCGACGCCGCAATAGTCGGCTCCGTCGGCGAGGGCCTGCTTCGCCTCCTCGATCCGCGAGGTGCTCACGCCGACGAGCAGTTGCCGCCCGACCAGCTTGCGGACCTCCGCGCAGGGCAGGTCGGTCTGCCCGAGGTGGACGCCGTCGGCCCCGGCGAGGAGGGCGACGTCGGGCCGGTCGTTGACGATGACGCTCACACCGCGCGGGCGGGCGAGGGCGACGAGGTTTCGCGTGCGGAGGAGGAGCTCCCCGGCGTCGAGGGATTTCTCGCGGAGCTGGAGGCAGTCGGCCCCGGCGTCGAGGCAGGCGCGGGCGACGGCGAGCCAGTCGCCGCGCGGGCAGAGCTCGGCCGAGAGCAGGACGCATAGCCGCCATTGCCTGGCCGCGCCCGATCCCATCGCGCGGGCGAGGCGCTGCTCGAGGTCGTAGCCGCGGTAGCGGAGTCCCTCGGCCTGCGCGGCGAGGCCGTTCGCGGGGGCGGGGAGCGTCTTGGCGTATTCCTCGATGGCGCGGAGGGCTTCGCTCAGCCGCTTGCCCGCGGCGAGGACGACCTCGCCCGCCGATTCGCGGCGGAGTTCCGTGGCGGTCTTGATCGTGGTGCCGACGTCGCCGGGCGTGTCGCGGTTGGCCTCGAGCGCGGCGACGGAAGCGAGGGCGTGGGCGAGGTCGTGCCGGAGGTTCTTGATGGCGGCGGTCAGGTCGGCGTCGTCGAGCAGGAAGCGGGCGGCCTCCTCCATGACGCGCAGGGCTTCGCGGGCGCGGTTGGCGTTGACGTCGATGATGCGCAGGATGTTGGGCATGGGGGGCGGGGTCTTGTTAGCCGGACGCGCAAGCGACGGAGGTTCTCTTTGTCTGGTGCCACATGTCATCGTACTCGTGACATGTGCGGGTCAACGGCGGGCTCTGGGTGTCCCGGCGATCACGTTGCGGAAAATGCATGAATCAAGGGATTCCAGCGCCTCGGGTGGGCGTGCGGTTCACTTCCTCTCCAGACACATGTCACGAGTACGATGACATGTGGCACCAGAATCGCGGGATCGACGACGCCTTGGTTTCTGTGCGTCCAAAGCCGTCGCTTGCGCGTCCGGCTAACGCGACGGTTGCCGCGAGGTTCGTGACGCAGCGTCTTCTCACGTCCCCGCGCGGGTCGGTGACGTCGTCGTCTCCGGCGCCGAGTCCGCCCGGTGCGGCTGTCCGGGGGCGGGCGTCGGGCGGCTGTAGATCAGGAAGAGATTGCGGGCGTAGATCAGCACGCCGGTGGATTGGCCCAGCACGCCCACGACGTCCTTGCGCCAGATGAAGTAGATGAGCAGCATCGCCCCGCCGAGGAGGCTGCCCCACCAGAATCCCACGGGGATGACCGAGCGCTTCTCCTTCTCGCTGGCGAGCCATTGGAGGATCATGCGGAAGGTGAACATCGCCTGCCCGAGGATGCCCACGCCAATCCAGGTCAGCGAGCCCCAGGTGCTGATGTTGAGGAAGCGCAGCAGCCAGTGGCGGTGGGCGAAGTCCTGCTGCTCGCGGTAGACCTGCCCGATGAATTGCTCGGAGGAGAGGGCGTGGTCGCCCGAGGCGTCGCTGACGGTGACGCGGTGGCCGTCGGGGCCCGGCTCGATGCGCACGCGGTGGCCGACGCCCTTGAGGGGCATGACGGTTTCGACGGAGGCGGACGTCGCGGCGGATGCAGCGGGTTGGGTGGCGGCGGAGTCGTCGGCGCGGGCGGTGGGGGCGAGGGAGAGGAGGAGTAGCGCGGCGAGCAAGGCGCAATGAACGAACGTCGACCAAGTCGTCATCGGGCTCGCGAGTCTGGTGCCACATGTCATCGTACTCGTGACATGTGTCTTCGCTTTGCTGAAATCCTTCGATGGTGCGACGCCGTTCTGCCCCTCTCCCTCCGGGAGAGGGTGGCGGGTACTCCCGCCGGGTGAGGGCGTGGTCGACCGGTTGCTCTCGGTCAGCGCGGCAGCCGCAAGCGGATTATTCAGGCGTATTCGTTGACTCACGCCCTCACCCGTCACGGATGAGTACATCCGTGCCACCCTCTCCCGGAGGGAGAGGGGCAGTCGAGTCGCGGCGTGGTCGATGGTGCATCCGAAGTCCCCCGTTGATCCGCACATGTCACGAGTACGATGACATGTGGCACCAGACGAAGAGGACCTCCGTCGCTTGCGCGTCCGGGTAACCCAGAGGGAGGCCGTGATTTCCCGGGGCGTGCTCATGCCTTCTGTTCCACCACCAACGGCACGGCCACCGGGTTGCGATAGCGCTTGAGCATCCAGCGCATCGCGAAGCAATCGATCAGGCCGCTGAGTCCGCGGTTCCACACGCCGTATTTCGCCACGCCCGCGACGCGGGGGCGGTGGTTGACGGGCTGCTCGACGATGCGGGCCCCGACCATGCGGGCGTAGACCGGCATGAAGCGGTGCATGCCCTTGAACTGGAGCGGGAACTGCTTGGCGATCTCGCTGCGCAGGACGCGGGTGGTGCAGCCGGTGTCGCGGATGTCGTCGCCGAGGATGAGCTTGCGGGTCGTGCGCCCGACCCAACTGCTGGCCTTGCGGACGATCGTGTCCTGCCGCTTGGCGCGGAGGCCCTGGACCATGTCGGCGTTGCCCTGGCGGAGGATCGCGAGCATCGGGGGGAGGTCGGAGGGGTCGTTCTGCAGGTCGGCGTCGAGCGTGGCGACGTATCGGCCGTGGGCGAACTGGATGCCGGCGAACATCGCGGCCGACTGGCCCATCGACCTCTCCCGGCGGAGGACGCGCAGGAAGGCGTGCTTCTTGGCGAGCTCCGTGAGGCGGGCGTAGGTGCTGTCCTTCGAGCCGTCGTCGACCACGACCAGCTCGACGACGATCCCGGCGTCGACCACCTTGGCCTTGATCTCCTCGACCAAGGGGGCGACGTTCTCCTCCTCGTTGAAGGCGGGGACGACGATGGAGAGCTCGGGCGCGTTTTCGGGGGCGTTGTGGTCTGGGCTGGTCATGGAAAACCCTGGGGTTTTGGACCGGCCATCCTAGCGGAAAACGGGGGAGGGGAGGGAAGAGGCCTGTTGAACAGAGCCGGACACTGTGTGTCCGAAGTTCGGGCGAATGCGGCACTCCGCTCGCACGAATCGCCGGGAGTCATCCAGGCCATGGGAAGCGGAGGACGCCCACGACAGAATGCTGTTGATGCTGCGTGGCAGTGGATCGTGGCGCACATGCGAGTGCGGCACGTCGCGCGCGGCGGAGTACCGCCTTGCGCCTGATCCTCGGACACACAGTGTCCGGCTCTGATCAGACTCAGATTCCCGGCGCGGCCCGTTTCTCACGGCTCCCCGCCGGCGAAATGCCAGAGGGCGAGGTCTTCGTGCTGGAAGCCCGGGACGCGGGTCATGCGGTCGGGCTTGGGGATGAAGCCGGCGTGGGCGAGGAGGTAGAAGTCGGCCCGCTCGTCTCCCGCCTGGCGGAGGGCGGCGGGCTCGAGGGGGATGAGCGGGCGGCCGAGGTAGAAGAGGATCGCGGGGTCGAGCTTGTCGTAGGAGAGGCGCTCTCGCGAGGGCTGCTGGGGCTGGATCGCCAGCCAGAAGACGGGCTTGTCGCGGACGATCGTGGCCAGGGCGGCGGCGTCCTGCTTGGCGCTGGAGCGGGCGAGCGGGCCGCGGGCCAGGGGGGCGAGCATCAGGAGCAGGAGGGCGAAGCTCCAGCCGGCCCAGGCGAACATCGCTTTGGCGGGGAATTCCTGCCAACTCCATTTCGCGCTCATGACCAGCAGGCCCAGCAGCACGACCCCGCCGATGGCGGCGAGGAGCCATCCCGCGGGGCTGACGACCGGGGCGGCGAGGAAGCCCTGCTCGATGAGCATCGGCTGGGCGACCAGGAGCAGGCCGGCGACGACGGTCGCCACGAGGCAGAGGAAGATCTGCGGCCAGCGGAGATAGCGCCAGAGACGGGCGAAGCGGCCTTGCCCGGCGAGGTCGGCGTATTGGTCGAAGACCTGCCCGATGAAGACGGCCCCGACGGCGATGGCGACGGCGAGGCAGGCGTGCCAGCCCTGCGAGGCGGAGCCCAGGAGGATCGCGGTGGCGAGGAGGAACCAGCCCCAGGCGAGGAAGAGGCGGAGCCGGCCGCCGGCGGAGGAGGTGCTGAAGGGCTGGGCGAGGGCGCCGACGAGCCAGAGCGTCCAGGGGGCGAGGCCCAGGAGGAGCATGAGGGCGCGGTGGTAGACGCAGGTCATGAAGGGCTTGAGGTCGAGCCATTCGGAGGGGAACCAGAGCCGCCAGTCGACCGGCCATGCTTGGGGGTCTTGGAGGTGGGCGTAGGTCGCCCAAGGGAGGACGGTGAGGCCGGCGAAGAGGACGGCGGCTAGGAGGCCCAGGAGGTGGCTGACGCGGTTGGGGCAGAGGCAGACGAAGAGGACGATGGGAAGTCCGATGCTGGGGAGCGCGCCGGGGCCGGCGGTGAGGATGGCGACGCCCATGCAGAGTCCGCAGACGGACCAGCCGATGGCTTGGCGGGCGATGGAGGGGCGGGTGCGCAGGGGGCGGAGTGCCCAGAGGCCGGCGGCGAGGCTGAGCATGTGCCACGCGGCGTAGTAGGCGGGTGGGCTGGCGAGGCGGGCTTGGATGACGAAGGCGGGACAGGTGATGAGGGTGAGGGCGGCGAAGGAGGCGGCGCGCAGGCCGCCCAGGGAGAGGCCGATCCAGAATACGGCGGCGACGGTGAGGAGGCCCATGGTGCCCGAGCCGAGCCGGGCGACGGCGACGTAGCTGGCCATCGGAGTTTCGGCGGGGTCGAGCAGGCGGAAGCTGAGGGTCTGGATCCAGACGGTGGCGGGGGGCATCCGCCATTGGGCGACGTCGCCTAGGAAGGGCGTGAGCGACTCGGTGGTGAAGATCGGCCCGGGGGCGGGAAGGTTGAAGCGCAAATGGGTCTGCACGCTGGTGGCGAGGGTCATCGCCTCTTCGTGGTCGACGACCTCGGGATGGTCGAGGTTGATGAAGAGGACCAAGGCGGCGGCGAGGAGGCAACCCAGCAGGCAGAGCCAGAGGTTGAGCCCCTCGCGCGGGCGGGGCGGACGGGAAAGGGTGCGGGCGGCGGCGGGGTCGGGGGGGAGGGACGGGGGCGCGGGGGTGGGCGCGGAGGGCGGAGTCGCGGGCGACGTGGCTTCGCCGGGCTCGCCGGGGTTGGCGGGCGTGGCGGGAGACTGCCGCGATCGTTCAATCCTGAACCGCAACGTTGCCTGCCTCCGCGGTGGCTCGCCCCGGAACGACCGAGCTTCTCCGACTCCATGTCCCGCAGGTCGAGGGTGGCCGGACCATCCGGCGGGGGACACGCCGTAGTGTAATCGCCCGGGCGGGTGGAGGTGGGTTCGGGTTTTGTCAGTCTGAGGAGCGGGGGGCGGCGGGGGGCGCCGCGCGGAGGCCGGCTTCGAGTTGGCGCAGCTTTTCGCGGACGCGGGCGTGGAAGGCCTCGTCGAACGTCCGGCCGCCGAAGCGGAGCTCGTAGAAGGCCTCGGTGAGGTCGGTGACGGGGGCGAGGCGGTCGGGGGCGGCGCGGGCGACGGCGTCGGCGAAGTTCATGGGGCTCTGCGAGGCGGGGCGGATGTGGCCGTGGCGCTCGAGGAGGTCGAGCGTGTCCATATAGAAGCGGAGGCTGCGCAGGAGGGCGGGGCGCTGGCTTCGGGGCACGCCGCGGAGGTCGAGGGTCTTGATGCGGCGTCGGCGCAGGAGCAGGACGCGCAGGAGGCTGGCGAGCGAGGCGAGGACGATCACGCCGAGCATGACACCGGCGATGATCCGCTTGCCGCCGATGCCGCTGAGGAACTTCGAGGTGACCCAGGCGTGCCACGTGCGGCTGGCGAAGTTGCCCACGAAGTCGGCGACGCCGTAGGTGGCCCGCTGGACGAAGGCGAGGAACTCCTTGCGCGTGCGGGCGTCGTAGGCGACGATCGAGCTGATCCAGTAGTACTCGACGTGGTCGTAGAGCTCGCGGACGGCGGCGAACCGGCCCCGGGCGGTGCTGGTGGCGACGTTGGAGCCGGCGGGGGTGGCGTCGAACTCGAGCCAGCCGAGCTTCCCGCAGTAGATCTCGGTCCAGGTGTGGGCGTGGGACTGGCGGACGACGTAGTAGCCGCCGACCTCGTTGTATTCGTTGACGAGGTAGCCGGTGACCATGCGGGCGGTCATGCCCAGGGAGCGGGCCATGGCGGTGAGGGCGGAGGCGAAGAGCTCGCAGTGGCCCAGGCGGTTGGTGAAGAGGAAGTCGGTGATGGGCTCGGCGTTGGCGGCGAGGGGGGGGCGGGTGAGGCTGTATTCGTAGTTCTTGCGGAGGTAGGCCATGAGGGCCTGGGCGCACTCGGGGTCGCGGGGGTTGTTGACGTCGTGGGGGTCGCGCTCGAGGCCGGCGTCGCGCAGGATGCCCTGGGCGAAGGTGCGGATCTGCTCGGTGTTGACCTGCCAGACGCGCATGGAGTCGTCGCCGTCGTTGCCGGCGGCGTCGGGCCCGGGCGCGTCGGGGCGGGAGAGGGCATCGCCGGGGCCCGACGGGCCGGGGGAGGCGACGGCGCGGGCGAAGTCCTCGGGCCCGAAGAAGCCGGTGCCCGCGGCGAGGCGGCCCGCCTGGGCCTTGAGGGAGTCGACCAGGTCGCCGGCCTTGGGGCGGGTCGTGCGGAGCCGGGGCGGATAGGAGGCGGGGCGGTTGGCGTCGGCGGAGACGGCGGGCGGGGCGCCGCGCAGGCCCGGGCGCATCATGAGGCTGCGGAACTCGTATTCGAGGGGCGGGGCGAAGCGCTGGCGGACGCTCAGGCGGCGGTCCTCGCGGCTGAAGACCACGGTCTCGAGCTGGGGCGCGCGGACCCACAGGACCGGGGAGAGCGTGAAGAGGGTGTTGTCGACGTTGGAGCGGAGGACGACCTTGGCGTCGATGATCGGCGCGCCGTCGGGGGTGTCGGCGAGGTCGATGCCGCGGGAGACGTTGCCGTGGAGGTCGTCGGAGGCGTTCATGCGCTGGCTTCGCCGCCAGGTGGCGCTGCCCTGGTCGTAGTTGTCGAGGGCGGCCCCGCGCAGGTGCCAGTTGGCGCCGTTCTGCATGGGCTGGCCGTGGAAGGAGAGCGTGAGGTGGGCGACGGGGTTGTTGTTGGTGGAGTTGCCCTCGGGGGGCTTGGTGAGGTCGACGCTGGTGGTGTACCCGACCTCGCGGGGGCGCATCTCGTTGAGGAACTGGGGCTGAACGCGCGGGGCGTCGTCTCGCGGGGAGAGGACGAAGACGACGGCGCCCACGATCGAGCAGGCGGCGCCCAGGGCGAGGGCGGTGAGGCGGAACTGCCAACGCTGTCCGCGTCCGGCGGCGGGGTTGATCACCGGGTCGGAGGCGTGGGGCGGGAGGGCGGCGCGGGTGTTGGCGTGGACCAGGTCGCCGGTGGCCTTGATCTGGAAGGCCAGGATGGTGACGATCGCGAGGCAGGAGTAGGCGGTCAGGAGCAGGCCGTAGAGGATCGAGACGCTCAGGACGCTGGCGCCGACGATCTGCATGACGCTCAGGATGAGGATCATGGCGTATTCGCGGTTGGTCTTGCGGCTGAAGATCAGGAGGATCTGCAGGGCCAGCGAGAAGTAGCCGATGCCCAGCACGAAGCCGCTGCGCGAGGTGGGCAGGTCGAGCAGGAGCCAGCCGGCGGCGATGCCCGAGCCCGCGACGGTGGCCCAGTGGGGCAGGGAACGCCCGCCGGCGCCTTCGACGATGTACCAGCTCAGCAGGACGATGCCGCCGGCGGCGAGGAGCAGGCCGTAGCTCTGCGCGGCGATGCAGAAGGCGATGAGCCCGAGCATCACCTGGCCCAGCAGGAGGCGGCGGAAGAGGCGGTTCACGTCCATGCCGTCGCCTCCGTGCGGTCGGTGCGCCGCTTGAGGGTGGACGACTTGATGAGCAGGGCCGAGGCCCCGCCTTCGATCTCCACCACGAGGTCCTCGAGGCCGGCGGCGCTGAGGCAGATCGCGCCGTGGGGCCCGTGGGCCGGCGCGGCGCCCGCGGCGGCGGGGCGGATGATCAGCGAGGGGTGCGGCATCCAGTCGAGCTTGGGGGCGCGGCGGGAGAGGTCGAGGTTCGAGAGGGCGTCGAGCATCATCGTGCGGTGGGGCAGGCTGTGGTGGAGCCGGAAGACCGGGCACTCCACGCCCGACACCGCCAGCCCGACGGGGAAGCCCTGGAAGTGGGCCCCGACGATGAACGACGCGGCGAGGCTGATCGCCCGCTCGGCGTCGACCCAGGGATGCGCGGGGTCGGGCACGGGCTCCGGGGGCGGCACGCGGCGTCGCCCGAGGAAGTCGACGCCCCCGGGCGGCCGCGGCGGAGGCGTCAGCGGCACCGCGGCCTCGGGGCCCAGGCGCGTCAAGTCGAGCAGGATCATCACCCGCGTCACGCCCGGCCGGCTGGTCTCGCGCGAGACCAGCCGCCCCGTGTGGGCCGTGCGCTTCCAGGCGGTTGATGCGGAAGATGTGCGGATAGACGGTCAGCTCCGCCTCGTCGGGGTAGACCACCGCCCGCCCGAGCATCCCGAAGGGGAAGCAGGACTGGATCTCGATGGCGCGGAACCTCAGTTGCCCTCGACGCATCGGCCAGCAGCCGGCCTCGGCCTGGGCGGTCTGGCGCGGGCCCAGGTGGAGGATCCACCCATTGGGCGCGCCGCGCAGGCGGGGCAGGCCGCCCTCGAGCGGGTTGTCGGGCACCGGCTTGGAGAAGCCCAGCCAGTTTCGTTTGCGGTCCCACCGCTCCGAGACCACGAGGCTGAACGCAGGGAGGAACCGGCGGTGGTTGGTCACCTGGTAGCGGATGGCCGTGGCCTCTCCCGCGACGGCGTTGGGCGGGAGGACGCGCTTGACGCTCAGTCCGCGCAGGACCAGCCAACTCAGCGCGACGCTGGAGATCAGCGCGCCCAGCAGCAGGCCGAAGCTCCAGAAGAGGAGGTTGGCTTGGGTGTAGATCGCCGCCATGAGCGTGAGGATCGCCGCCCCGAAGAAGAGGAAGCCTCCGGGCCCGATAAAAAAGCGTGTTTTGGGCCTGGCCACGGTCACACCCCTGCGCCCGAAGGCAGTTTCGTCGCCCTCGATGCTCGCCGTCCCCGGAATTCCCCCGGGAATTCCAGGAATCCCTCCGCAATTCCATACGCCGGCCGCGGCTCCGGCGCACTTCCTACCGCTTCATGTCCTTCTCGAATCGAAGCGAATCCTGCAGCGAGTCGGCCTCCGGGCGGTAGTTGTCGCGACCCGTCGGAAGGAGGATCAGGATCCGCCTGAAGCTCGCGGGCAGCTTGGTCTCGTCGATCAGGGGCTGGTGTCCCTGCGAGCGGGCGACGACCGCCAACTTGAAGTCGAGCACGCCCGCGCCGGGCTGCTCGATGGTGATGTCGAAGTCGCCGTGCTCGTCGACGCGGGCGAGCGGGACGCGCAGCGGCTTGAGCGCGTTGGGGTCGATGGTCACTTCGAGCGAGGAGTAGGGCAGGCCGGGCTGCTGCAGGCGGGGATCGTCGGCGTTGACCACGATCATCTGGGGCGCCGCGCCCTTGACCTCGATGACGCGCCCGCGGAGGCGGTACGACGCGCAGCCCGACGTCGCCGCGAGCAGGAGGGCGAGGCAGGCCACCGATGCGGCCGCGGGCAGCCGTCCATTCAATTGTCCGCGCACCCATTCATATAGAGACGCGGACGCGGCGCGGGACAAGAACAAATTCGGTCGCTGCATCGGGGCCTCCCTGATGGTGCGGGTGCTCGTGTCCGTGGCTCGCTCGCTGCGCTCTCGACGCCCGCCCGCAAGGCTCAGGCCTTGGGCTTGAGTTCCTCGACCTTGGGAAGGTCCTTGAGGCTCGCGAGGCCGAAAACCTCGAGAAAACTGCGGGTTGTGCCGTAGAGGATGGGGCGGCCGATCTCCTCGGCGCGGCCGACGATCTTGACCAGCCGGCGCTCCATCAGGCCGCGGATCACCTCGCCGCAGGCGACGCCGCGGATGGCCTCGACCTGGGCGCGGAGGATCGGCTGCTTGTAGGCGATGATCGCGAGGGTCTCCATCGCGGCGGGGCCCAGGCGCGTCTCCTCGCGGGCGCGGTGCAGCGCGGCGAGCACGGCCTTGTACTTCGGGAGCGTGAGGATCTGCCACCCGCCCGCGACGTTCTCGATCCGGAACGACCGCCCAGCGCCTTCATAGACCTCGTTCAGGGAGTCGACCGCGGCGGTGATCGCCTTCGCCGGCGCGTCGTCGAGCAGCGAGCCGAGGCGGGCGGCGGTCAGCGGCTTGTCGGTGGCGATGAGGATCGCCTCGATGCGCAGCGCGAGCTCCTCGGGGGTGAGGGGCTCGGCGGGCGCGGCGGCGAGTTCGTCGCCGGCATCGTCGGGGCCTTGTTCCACGACGTCCTGCGCGGCTTGGGCGGCCGCTTCGGGTTCGGGGGACGGGGCGGATTGGGCGTCGGAGGAGCCGGTGGCCTGGGTGGTGTCGCTCATGGGCGTCATTGTAGGCCCGGCGGGGGAATTGTGAACCGCGGGGGCGGCCGCGGGGAACGGCCCTGGGAGCGTTTGGCGCGGGGGGTGGGGGTGGGTCTGTGACGGTTGTGCGGGCTGGGAAGAGTTTGCCGGACGCGCCGGCGGTGACGGCGGCGCGTTCCATGCCGCCTGCGCGGGGCCGGGCTAGCCCATTTTGAACCGCGCAGACGCACCACGCTGAATCTTCGGCAAAAGCCTTCCGATGGCACCTAGGCCGCAAGATGGAATCGAAGGATTTCATCCTGCGGGGCCGCGGAGCCGGACGCCAGCATGCAGGCGAAAGGGTCGGCGGATGTCGGAGAAAAGTCAGAGCTCCACGAGCGACTCCCTGCCGAGCGTGGAATGCAGAACCCGGGTGTGTGGCCCGGATGACCGTGAATGGGGCGAGAGCCAGGGAAGTGGAATCAGCGGGAGAGCACGGGCTCGGGGCCCGGCCGCAAACCCAGGGACGTTTTCCGCCGGCCGTCCCAGCATCGTTAAGACGGCGAGAGCCCGACCCGCGTTTTCTTGGAGAGCCTGATCATGAGCCGCATCAACACGAACATCAATTCCCTCATCGCCCAGCGCGTGCTGGGCCAGCAGAACAAGAGCCTGGGCACGTCGCTCGAGCGACTCAGCACCGGCTTGCGGATCAACCGCGCCGGCGACGACCCGGCCGGGCTGATCGCCAGCGAGAAGCTGCGGGCCGAGAACGCCGCCACCACGGCCGCGATCTCCAACGCCGAGCGCGCCGACCAGGTGGCGACCGTCGCGGAAGGCGGCCTCAACGAGGTCTCCGGCCTGCTCCTGCAGGTCCAGGGCCTGGTGACCTCCACCGCCAACACCGCCGGCCTCTCGACCGACGAGCGCCAGGCCAACCAGCAGCAGATCGACTCGATCCTCCAGACCATCGACCGCATCAGCTCCACCACGAGCTTCGGCGGCACCAAGCTGCTCAACGGCGGGCTCGACTTCACCGTCACCGGCCAGAGCTCCAAGGTCACCGACCTCTCGGTCGAGGGCGCCAAGATCGCCTTCGGCGGCTCGACCGCCGTCAACGCGGTCATCACCGCCTCGGCCCAGCACGGCACGGTCTACCTCTCCGCCGGCGGCACCTCGCTGGACCTCTCGGCGACCACCGCCTCCTTCGCCTTCGAGCTCGGCGGCGCCAAGGGCACCCGCTCCTTCAGCTTCGGCTCGGGCACGACCCTGGCCAACATCGCCACCAACATCAACAGCTTCAAGAACGTCACCGGCGTCTCCGCGGTGGCCAGCGGCAACTACCTGAAGATCAAGAGCACCGACCTGGGCACCGACGCCTTCACCAGCGTGAAGGTCACCAACGGCGGCGGCCAGGCCGGCGGCGTGGCCTTCGGCAGCTCGATCAACGAGAACACCGTCTCGACCACCGGCGCCACCGCCTTCAGCAGCCTCGTGGGCGGCGCCGCCGTCCGCGACGCCGGCCAGAACGTCGGCGCCACCATCAACGGCCTCCAGGCCCGCGGCAAGGGCGGGTCCATCAGCGTCAACTCCGACGCCCTGGCCCTCTCCCTCGACCTGACCACCACCGCCTCGCAGACCCTCGGGAGCTTCACCGCCCTGACCGTCACTGGCGGCGGCGCGCAGTTCAACCTCGGCGCCTCGGTCGACATCGGCAACCAGGTCCGTCTGGGCATCAGCAACGTGAGCACTCCGCCGCCGAGAGCGCGATCCGCGACACCGACTTCGCCAAGGAGACCGCGAACCTCACCCGTTCGCAGATCCTGGTCCAGGCCGCGACCTCGACCGTGGCGATCTCCAAGTCCTCGCCGCAGAGCGTGCTCTCGCTCCTGCAGTGATCGACGAGGCATAGGCTCTTCAAGCTCACCCCGGCCCGGGGACCCGCAAAGGTCCCCGGGCTTTTTTCTGCGCGCGTGGGGAAGGTCCGTCTGTGAGGCCTGGGGGAAATATTCCGTCTGTGCGGATGTTAAGGGTCGCGCGGATTGTGCCGATCGCATCATCCGGCCACGCAATGTCTGCGCGGCGGAGACGGGCCATGCCAAGGTCGTCCGATAAAAAAACTTCCTGCGGCGAGTGCTCGACGCAAGCCCGGCGCACCGAAACTCCCATAGCGAAATGCAACCCATCGGAGTCAGGGATGGCCACGGTGCACGACAGGAATGAATGGGCTCACGGGCGGGCCCCGCCGCGAATTCGGGGCGCTCCGCCCGAAAGGAGCGTGCCCATGTGATTACGCGACCGGGCCGGAGGGCCAATCGGTCTTGAAGCATCAGGATTGGAAACCACAAGTCTGCGTCTGAAGCATCAAATCGGATTCGGAGTGATCTGAAAACACATTGGGGCATGGAGCCCGGCGCCGCAAGGCGTGTCACGCACCTCAAAGCTCACGGAGGACTTTTTCATGAGTCGCATCAACACGAACGTCAGCTCTCTTCTGGCACAGCGCATCCTCGGCACGCAGAACAAGGCGCTCCAGCATTCCCTCGAACGCCTCAGCACCGGTTTGGCGATCAACCGCGGGGCCGATAACCCCGCCGGCCTGATCGCGAGCGAGAAGCTCAGGTCCGAGAAGGCCGCCATCACCGCCGCCGTCGGCAACGCCCAGCGCGCCGACCAGGTCGTGAACATCGCTGAAGGCGGCCTGCAGGAAGTCAACTCCCTGCTGCTCCAGGTCCAGGGCCTCGTCGGCCAGTCGGCCAACCAGGCCGGCTTGAGCGGCGAGGAGCGCCAGGCCAACCAGTTGCAGGTCGACTCGATCCTGCAGACCATCGACCGCATCGCCTCGACCACCAGCTTCGAGGGCGTCAAGCTCCTCAACGGCACCTACGACTTCACCGTCTCGGGCCAGAACGTCAACGTCCAGGACTTCCAGATCAACGCCGCCAAGCTCGAGACCGGCGACACCCGCAACGTCCAGGTCGTCGTCACCAACTCGGCGCAGCACGGCACGGTCTTCCTCTCCACCGGCGGCACGTCTCTTGACCTGACCAACTCCGACGCCCGCCTCACCTTCGAGCTCGCCGGCGCCAAGGGCTCCCGCGCCTTCAGCTTCGCCTCGGGCACCACGCTCACCGCGATCGCCTCGGCCGTGAACACCTTCGCCTCCGTCACCGGCGTCTCCGCGACCGCCAGCGGCAACATCATCAAGGTCAAGAGCACGGAGTTCGGCTCCGACCAGTTCGTCTCCTTCAAGCTCACCAACCTCGGCGGACAGGCGGGCTCCATCGCCTTCGCCAGCTCGACGAGCGAGAACGGGCTCGACACCGCCACCGCCACCGCCTTCAGCGCCCTGACCAACGCGGTCCGCGACGCCGGGCAGGACGTCGGCGCCACGGTCAACGGCATCTCGGCCACCAGCAAGGGCCGCACCGCCAAGATCAACACCGACTACCTCGACCTGAGCCTCACGCTCAGCGCCGGCGGAGCCCAGAGCCTCACGAGCTTCACCGCCTTCACCATCACCGGCGGCGGCGCGAAGTTCAACCTCGGCCCCAACGTCGACATCCTCAACCAGGTCAGCATCGGCATCGGCAACGTCGCCAGCCGCAACCTGGGCAACGTCAACGACGGCTACCTGAGCACCCTCGGCTCGGGCCAGGCCAACAACGTCGTCGACGGCAACCTCGAGTCGGCCCAGAAGGTCGTCAACGCGGCGATCGACCAGGTTTCCAGCCTCCGCGGCCGACTGGGCGCGTTCCAGTCGAACGTCGTGGGCGCGACCATCCGTTCCTTGGGCGTCGCCCTGGAAAACACCAGCGCCGCCGAAAGCTCGATCCGCGACACCGACTTCGCCACGGAAACGGCGCAGTTGACCCGGTCGCAGATCCTCGTGAGCGCCGCGACGCAGGTGTTGCAGCTCTCCAACAGCCAGCCCCAGCAGGTCCTCAAGCTGCTGCAAGGCTAAACCGTCTATGAGAGGAGCGCCCCCTCGCCAGAGCGGGCATCCGATCACTGATGCGGAAGCGGCGATCCACGGATCGCCGCTTCTTTTTTTGTCCGGGTTGGGCCGATAATAACTTCGTTCCCGGACTGACAGCGGAGCCACCCTGTGTGCGGCATCTTCGGCGTCGTGTTGCGTGATCCCGCGGGTCAGATTGACCTCGCCAGCGTCCTCGCGGCGCGCGACACGCTCATCCATCGCGGGCCCGACGAAGCCGGCATTTGGTCCCGCCCCGGCGTCGCCTTCGCCCATCGCCGGCTCAAGGTCCTCGACCTCACGCACGGGCAGCAACCCGCCGTCTCGCCCGACGAACGCTTCGCGCTGGTCTACAACGGCGAGGTCTACAACTTCCAGGAGCTCCGCAAGCGCTACGCCGCGGAGGGCGCGGACTTCACCACCCGCTGCGACACGGAAGTCGTCTTCCATGGGCTCAACGCCCACGGGCCCGACGCGGTTACGGATTTCCACGGGATGTTCGCGTTTGGGCATTGGGACGATCGCCAGCGCAAGCTTCTGCTGGTGCGCGACCGCCTAGGCAAGAAGCCGCTCTACTGGCACGCGGACGACCGGCAGATCGTCTTCGCGAGCGAGTTGAAGGCCGTGCTGGCCTATCTCGGGCGGCGGTTCGACATCGACCCCGTCGCGCTCGACTGCTACTTCGGGCGGGGCTACATCCCCGCGCCGCGGACGATCTTCCAGGGCATCTCGAAGCTGCGAGCGGGCACGATGCTCCGGCTCGACGCGGGCCCAGGCAAGTGGCAATTCGACGTACGCTCCTACTGGGATTTTCAGCCCCGCGCGACGCCCGCCAAGCCGGAGGAGGCGCTCGACGAGCTCGACGCGCTGCTGACCGACGCGGTGCGGAGCAGGCTGGTGAGCGACGTGCCGATCGGCTGCCTGCTCAGCGGGGGGATCGACTCCTCGCTGGTGACGGCCTTGGCGGCGAAGGTCTCGGCCGAGCCGGTGCGGGCGTTCTCGATCGGCTTCGACGAGAGCGAGGCCCACAACGAACTGCCGTTCGCGGAGATGGTCGCCCGCCGGCACAAATGCCTTTGGCAGAGCAGGCCCGTCCGCGGCGACGACTTCCCCGCGATGCTCGACGACGTCGTGCCGTTCCTTGACGAGCCGTACGGGAACTTCACGGTCTTCTCGATGCGCCGGCTGGCGCAGCTCGCCCGCGAGGATCTGGTGGTCGTGCTCTCGGGGCAGGGGGGCGACGAGCTCGCGGCCGGCTACCCGGGGCGCTACAACTGGATTCTGCAGACGCCCGCGGGCCCGGCGTCGACCTACGCGCCGCCCGTCGACGACCTGGTGCAGCACCTGAACCATTCCAGCTTCGTGCCCTGGCGCGGGGCGCGGGAGGTGATCCTCTCCCCGGGCTTCAAGGATGCGATTGCCCACGCCGCGGGGCCGGCCGACGACCTGCTCCCGTTCTGGGACCGGCATCATCCGCGCGGCCGACTGAACAACCTGCTCTACACCGACCTCAAGACCAACCTCGCGGACTACCTGATCCTCCTCGAGGAGCGCATGACCATGTCGGCCAGCCTCGAGGCCCGCAACCCGCTGCTCGACGACCGCGTGGTCGACTTCATGCTCTCGCTGCCCAACGAGATGAAGGTGCGCGACGGGAAGAACAAGTGGATCCTGATGGAGCTCGCGCGCCGGTACGTCCCCGCGGAGGCGATCGATCGCCCGAAGCGCGGGTTCACGCCCCCGCTGGAGAAATGGGTCGCGGGCTCGGCGGCGCTGCTGGCGAAGCAGTTCCGCGAGACGGACGGGCAGACGGGATCGCTCTATTCGCAGGGGTGGCGCGACTTTTTGCGGGCGGGAAAGTACAACGCCGGGGCGCTGATGCCGGTCTACTACAGCCTGATGCTGTCGCGCTGGGCGAAGCAGTTCGAGGCGTACATCGGGGTGTGGCCGGGGGAGGCGGCACGAGGCGGGGAGGCCGCGGCAAAGGTTGGTGAGACGCCGGCGTCGGCGCGCGGGCCGTGGCAGGACGCCCTTCGCGCGCAGGACCCGCTGGCGCTGGCGGAGTCGCGCTGGTTCTGCCAGGCGATGGGCAACTTCCCCGCGGGCGCCCGCGTCCGGCTGCGCGGCGACGACGCGGGCTGGTTCGCGTTCCTCGCGAGAGGATGTGGGTTGGCACCGGTGGAGTCGGAGTCGGCCGCGGATGCCGCGGGCGCGGCGTCGCCCGACTTGGTCTGCGTCGGGCTTGACGCGGCCCTGAACCTGTTGGCCGGCGAGGGGGCTAAGGTGGCTGCCGGTTCGCCGACGATCTTGATCGTCGCCCCATTCGCGGGCGCCCAGGCCGACCGGGCCAAGGCCTTGCTCGAAGGGCTCGGCAAGGCCTTCCTCATCAAGGGCTACCAGGCCCCGTCGCTCGCCCCCGACCGGGCGGTGCTGATCGTCCGCTGCCAGCCCGCGGCGAGGCCGGCCACGGTCGCCTGATCGGGGCCCCATCCTCTGAAGCCCCGGGCGGGGAACTTCCGATAATCCCGTCATGTCCGATCGCGCGTCCCATAATGCAGCCGCCGGCGCGGATCCCCGCGTCTCGATCCTCATCCCGAACTTCAACAACGGGCGCGAGAGCTCCATCCGCGGGACCGACGACCTCCTGGGCTTCCTCCTGCAGACCCTCTGGGACACCCTGCACGATGACCCCACGCCGCTGGAGATCCTCGCCTACGACGACGGCTCGACCGACGACAGCCTCGCCACGTTGCGCGCCTGGGCGAAGCGGAGCTGGCCCAACGGCTCGCCGTTCCTCCATCTCACCGAGGCCCCGCACTGCGGCTACCTCTCGCGCGTCGCCAACATCCTCTGCCGCCAGGCCCGGGGCGACATCCTCGTCCGCCTCGACGGCGACATCGGCTGCCTCACCCCGCGCTGGGCCCAGCGCCTCTGCGAAATCTTCGACCGCGGGCCGGCCAACCTCGGCGTCGTCGGCCCCAAGCAACTCCTGCCCGAAGGCACCATCCACGCCATGGGCGACTTCGTCCTCCACCCGCACGGCTACATCCACGTCGCCTCGGGGCTGGACCGCCACGCCGTGGTCGAGCCCGTCGAGGTCGACCACATCATGGGCTGCTTCTACTGCTGCCGGAAGGCGATGTACGACGACGTGGGCGGGTACGACGAACGCTTCCTCCGCGGGCAGACCGAGGACCTGGGGCTGATGGCCCTGCTCCGCGGGTGGCGGGCGCTGGCGGTGCCCGACATCGAGTTCATCCACTTCCACACCTTCCGCAAGAACCGCGACACCGAGGCCGACTCGGCCGGCGGCGTGCGCAAGACGCTGGAACTCTTCGAGGCCAAGTGGGGCTTCAGCCGGCTCGCGCCGGATCTGGAAGACGTCGCGAGGCGATACGCCGGGACCCCGTTGTTGTGGAACCAGCGCTGGTTCGGCCCGGCGGCGACGGGGGTCGCGGCGAGCCCGGAGAAGTCGGCTCCGGCCCCCGCGTTCGAGCAGAGCGATTGGGTGCGCTACACCAAGGATGCGGCGACGCAGGCCCGGGTGAACTTCCGCGTCGGCGTCGTCGTCGGCATGCTCCAGCAGATCGGCATGCCGAAACGCCCCGTGCTCGTCGGGGTCGGCGACGGACTGGCGGCGCACCTGATCGCCTCGCGCGGGCTCAACGGCCTCGCGATCGACGACCGCCCGGGACACGTCGAACTCGCGCGGCGATGCACCCAGCAACAGAAATACCCCGCTGCCCCCGGAAGCACCGGCCTCCGCCTCGAACTCTGGGCCGACGTCCGCCGATTGCCGCTGCCCGACGGCGGGGCCGACCTGATCGTCCTGCTCGATGTGCTGCAGCGCCACCCCAACCCCGCGAGGCTGCTGCGCGAGGCCCACCGCGCGCTCTGCCCTGGGGGCGTGCTCATCATCACCTCGCCGCGCGGGACCGAGGCCCAGGTGCTCGCGTCGGCCTCGGCGTCGCCCACGGCGGGGCAGGAGCGGCGGTACATCCTGCGGCAGATGGTGAACCAGGTGACCGCCCTGCGCGGGTTCGACTTCATGTCCGACCCGCGGGCCGACGATCCATCGCACGACCTGCTGCTGATCTGCCGCCGGCGGGAGGGCGAGGCGACGGCCATGCCGGAGGTCGCGGAGATGGAGCGGCGCCACGCGGCCGCGGTCACATCGGTCGGATGACCCACGTCGTGAAGCCGGAGGCCGCGAGGCCGGCCGGCGCCTCGCCTCACCGCAGCACGATCGCGTCCGCGACGTCGAGGTCGAGCGTCAGCACCGTCTTGTCGTTGTCGGCGGCGACGGCGACCTTGCCTCCGCCCGCGAGCGTCGCCTTGCCGGGGAACTTCCCGGTGAGCGTGACCTTCAGCCCCTTCACCGGGCCGGCGCTCCAGTTCACCAGCGGGATCAGCACGCCCTTGGGGCCGTCGAGGATGCTCGCCTGCACGAGCTTCTCGGAGCAGACCACCGCGCGGGGCAAGTCGGCGACGACCGAGCCGATGAGCTCGTCCGCGCCGGCGTCGAAGGCGGTGGGGATCAGGTGGGCCATCGCGTCGTCGGTGCTGCCGCGGTCGACGGGGCGGAGCGGAATCGCCGGCTTGAAGTAAGTCAGGCTCGGGAGGAAGGCGCAGTAGGTCGTCAAGCCCTTGCCGTAGCGGCGCACGGTGACCGCGGGCGAGCCGTCGGCGAACTTGCCCTGGATCTGCGTCGTGGTCTTCATCTTGTCGCCCTCGGGCTGGAAGAGCTTCACCTTGCTGATCGTCCCGTAGACATCCAGCTTCCGCTCGCCCGCGCCGCCGTTCCATGTGACCTGCGCGACGGGCTTGGCGAAGGGCAGATCCTGCTTCTCGAACTGGATCACCAGCCCGGAGTCCTCGAGGCTTTGCTGGTCGACGCCCAGCAGCTCGCGCATCACCGTGTTGGGCGCGTTGTATTCGTCGAACATCCCCGCGCCGGCGGTGGCGAACAGCCGCCCGCCGTCGGCGACCCACGCCGCGATCGCCTTCGACGCTGCGGTGCTCACATTGGAATCGGTGAGGTAGAGCGCGTGGTAGGTCTTGAGCGTGCCCTTGAGCGCGTCCTCCTCGTCGACGATGTCGAGCGGAACCTGCTGATGCCGGATGGCGACGTAGAGCGACCGCTTCGCCGCCCCGCGCGGGTGGGGGTTGCCCCAGATGTCGCCCGTCTGGCTGTACCAGAGCGCGACGTCGCCCCAGCGGACGTGGCCGTCCTGCACGATGTCCTCGAAGCCGCCGAGCTCGAAGAGCCCCTTGCGGACCTCGAGGAACATCTCGGGCAGCGAGACGTGGTTCTCGGTGTAGGCCGCCTGCACGGGGCGGAACTCGAATAGGTTGATGATCCGCGCGCCGCTGCCGAGCACGCCGTAGAACTGCCGCCGCCAGCCCGCGAGCGTGTTGCCCGGCCAGTGGGGCATGACGTACATCTGGATCGCCCGCGTCGGCGGGCCGTAGCGCAGCCCCGCGCGGAACATGTCGGTCTGTAGGAAGTTCATCTGCTGCGACCCCACGGGGATCTGCCAGATGTAGTCCTCGCCCCAGGGCATCGTCATGCCCTCCTGGCGGAAGACGGTGATGTACTTGTTCGCGTCGCCGACGTACGGCGCGCCGGCGTGGGGCGAGAAGTTCGCGCCCGCGTCGGCG
>JAPLMQ010000250.1 GCA_026386955.1 Planctomycetota bacterium | reverse complement strand
CCCGCGGACCTGGGCGTCGAAGCGGGCCTGGTGCTTCTCGATCAGCTCCTCGCGCTCCGTGTAGTCGAGCTCCGGCCAGCGGTCGCGGTTGGCGCGGAAGGCCTCCCGCCGGGCCCGCTCGTAGGGCCACTGCCCGCTGATGACGCGGTATTTCACGGCCACGTCGTAGGTCGGGCGGTCCTGGGCGAGGATGCGGTTCTTGCGGTCGAGGATCTGCCCGCGGACGGTAGGGATGAGGTAGCCCTCGGTCAGGGCCATCTCCGCCTGCTGCCGGCGGTCGGCCCCCTGCACGATGGTGAGGCTCGCCATCTTCAGCCCGAGGATGACGGCGATGCCCAGGACGACTGCGAGCAGCAGCAGCAGCCGCCGCTGGAACATGCTGGGGACGATGTCGCGCAGGTTGGGGGGCATGGCGCCAATCAAGTCGGGGCGGGTGGGGCTGAACGCGACAAAACCGGCGGGAGTGCCGCCGGGTCAACATGTTATCGACCACGTGCGGGCCGCGGCTGTGGAGTTTGGGGAAATGGAGGAATGAAGGCCGTCGCGATGTCCGGCCAGTCAGAAACATCCGTCGCTTGCGCGTCTGGCCAACAAGACGCCCTCAGTTCCCCCCGGTCTTGCCGGAGAGCTCGAGCAGCGCCTGGGCCCGCTGGATGCCGCGTTGCTGGCGGAGGGCTTCCTTCTCGGTGGAGGGCACGATCGCCTGCGCCTCCTGGAGTTGCGCCTGCGCGTTCTTCTGGACGACCTCCTCCGCGGGCACGGCCTCGGGGGTGAGCACCGTGAGCTTGTCGCCCTTCATCTGGGCGAAGCCGCCGCCGACGAAGAACAGCCGCGAGCCGCCCTGCGGGAAGTCGAGCCGGAGGATGCCGTCGCCGAGCTTCGCCAGGAGCGGGGCCCGCTGGGCCATGAGGCCGATCTGCCCGTCCCACGCGGGGATCGAGGCGTAGACGACCGGCTCATCGAAGACCTGACGTTCGGGGGTGACGATGGTGCAACGGAAGGTTTCGGCCACTGGGCAAGGCTCCGGGCGGGCTGGGGGTGAAGGGCGTCGATTGTAGGAGGAGGGCCGGGGGTGTCAATGCGCGAAAAGCCCCCCGCTTCGACCTCACGCGCTCGCCCGCACCGGCGCCCCAAGATGCTTCTTGAGATGCTGCCCCGTATACGACCCCCCCACCGCGGCGATCGCCTCGGGCGTGCCCGTCGCGACGATCGTGCCCCCCTTCTCGCCCCCCTCGGGCCCCAGGTCGATCACCCAGTCGGCGCACTTGATCACGTCGAGGTTGTGCTCGATCACGATCACCGTGTTCCCCTGGTCGGCCAATCGGCCCAGCACGCCCAGCAGCTTGTCGATGTCGGCGAAGTGCAGCCCGGTCGTCGGCTCGTCGAGCACGTAGAGCGTGTGCCCCGTGGGGCGCTTGCCCAGTTCCGTCGCGAGCTTGACGCGCTGGGCCTCGCCGCCCGAGAGCGTCGTCGAGCTCTGCCCGAGCGTGACGTAGCCCAGCCCGACGTCGGCCAGCGCGGAGAGCAGCCGCGACATCTCCGGGAAATTCTCGAAGAAGCCGACCGACTCCTCGATGGTCATGTTCAGCACGTCGGAGATGTTCTTCCCGCGGTAGGTGATCTCCAGCGTCTCGCGGTTGTAGCGGGTGCCCTTGCACTGCTCGCAGACGACGAAGACGTCGGGCAGGAAATGCATCTCGATCTTCTTGGTGCCCTGCCCCTCGCAGGCCTCGCAGCGGCCGCCCTTGACGTTGAAGGAGAACCGCCCGGGCTTGTAGCCGCGGATCTTGGCCTCCTTGGTCTTGGTGAAGAGGTCGCGGACCAGGTCAAAGACGCCGGTGTAGGTCGCGGGGTTCGACCGCGGCGTGCGCCCGATGGGCGACTGGTCGACCTCGATCATCCGGTCGATGAGCTTCAGCCCGTCGATCTTGTCGTGCGCGCCGGGCTTCTCCTTGCTCCCGTGCAGGTGGCGGCGCGTCGCGCGGACCAGGATCTGGTTCACCAGCGTGCTCTTGCCCGAGCCCGAGACGCCCGTGACGCAGACGATGCCGCCCAGAGGGAAGGCGACGTCGACCGACTTCAAGTTGTTCTCCTTCGCCCCCTTGACCGTCAGTTGCCGCGTGCGCTCGATCGGCCGACGGTGGGCGGGCATGGGGATGCTCAGCTCGCCTGAGAGGTATTTCCCGGTGATCGAGGCGGGGTCGGCGATTAACTGCTGGAACGTCCCCTGCGCGACGACCCGCCCGCCGTGCCGCCCCGGGCCCGGGCCGATGTCGACGACCCAGTCGGCCGCCCGGATCGTGTCCTCGTCGTGCTCGACGACCAGCACGCTGTTGCCGATGTCGGTCAGGTGGCGCAGCGTGGCGATGAGACGGTCGTTGTCGCGCTGGTGCAGCCCGATCGTCGGCTCGTCGAGCACGTAGCAGCATCCCACCAGCCCCGAGCCGACTTGCGTCGCGAGGCGGATGCGCTGCCCCTCGCCTCCGGAGAGCGTGCCGGTGGCGCGGTCGAGCGAGAGGTAGTCGAGCCCGACGCTGCGCATGAAGCCGATGCGGGCCTGCACCTCCTTGAGGATCGGGGCCGCGATCTGCCGCTGCTCGGGCGTGAGCTTGATCTGCTCGAAGAAGTCGGCCGCCTGCTCGATGGTCAGCCGCGTGATCTGGGCGAGGTTCAGCCCGCCTCGCTTCGTCCAGCTCCCGCCCGCGTCGACGGTGACGCTCAGCGCCTCGGGGCGGAGGCGCGAGCCAAAGCACTTTTCGCACGGGGCTTCGGAGAGGTACTGGTGCAGCTTGGTCTTGACGTACTCGCTGTCGGTGCTCTGCCAGCGGCGCTGGAGGTTGGGGATGACGCCCTCGAAGTGGTAGCCGAGCTTCGACTCGTCCTTGGCCGTCGTGCCGTGCAGCAGGACACGCTGCACCGTCTTGTTGATGGTCTTGTAGGGCGCGAGCGGGTCGACGCCGAAGTCCCTGCAAAACCGGCGGAGCATCTGGCTGTAGTAGATGTTCATCCGCTTGCCGTGGTGCCGCCAGGCGTCGATCGCGCCTTCGGAGAGCGGCAGGTCGCCATCGGGCACGACCAGTTCGGGGTCGAACTCCTGGATCGTGCCGAGACCGTCGCACGAGGGGCAGGCCCCGTACGGGCTGTTGAAGCTGAACAGCCGGGGCTCCAAGTCCTGCAGGCTGCATTCAGGGTGGACCGTGCAGGCCCACTTCTCCGAGTAGAGCGTGTCGTGCCACTTCTCGCCCTCGCCCTGCACCGCGACGATCACCAAGCCGTCGGCCAATTTCAGGCTCAGTTCCACCGAGTCGGCGATGCGCGTGCGCACGCCCGCCTCCGGATCGTGCTTGATGACCACGCGGTCGACCACCGCCTCGACGTTGTGGGCCTGGTACCGCTGCACCTTGGTCTGGAACGGCGTCTTGACCTGCTTGCCCGCCGCGGCCCGCAGGTCCATCACCTCGCCATCGGCGCGGGCCCGCACGAAGCCCTGGCGGACCATCGCGTCGAAGACCTCTTGGTGATGCCCCTTCTTCCCGCGCACCAAGGGCGCGAGGATCATCAGCTTCGTCTCCTCCGGCATCGCCATCAGCGTCTCGATGATCTTCGAGGCCGACTGGCTGGCGATCGGCCGGCCGCAGACCTTCCCGCCCTCGTCGACGTGCCAGCAGCGCGGCTGCCCGACGCGGGCCATCAGCAACCGCAGGTAGTCGTAGATCTCGGTGGTCGTCGCGACGGTCGAGCGCGGGTTGTGGCTGGCCGACCGCTGCTCGATGGCGATGGTCGGGGGCAGGCCTTCGATCGACTCGACCGCGGGCTTCTGCAGTTGTTCGAGGAACTGCCGGGCGTAGGCCGAGAGGCTTTCGACGTACTTGCGCTGCCCCTCGGCGTAGATCGTGTCGAAGGCCAGCGTGCTCTTGCCCGAGCCCGAGAGGCCGGTGATGACCACGAGCTTGTCGCGCGGGATGTCGATGTCGACGCTCTTGAGGTTGTGCTCGCGGGCGCCGCGGATGGAGATGGTCTTGGTCGACATGATGGGTGGGATTTCAGCGAAAATCGGGGTT
>JAPLMQ010000070.1 GCA_026386955.1 Planctomycetota bacterium | reverse complement strand
GGCTTCGTGCCCATGGCCCTGGCGACCGGCACCGGGGCCGAGGTGCAGAAGCCCCTGGCGACGGTGGTGATCGGCGGGCTGGTCTCCTCCACGCTGTTGACCTTGGTCGTCCTGCCCGCACTTTATCGGATCTTCGAGCGTGCGAGCCTCCCGGACCGAGCGATAGAGTGAGTTCTGTATTGACGTTGTGTGACCGACTTGCCTCCCGCGGGCCCCAAGAATCTTGACACCCGCTTGCATGAGGCCTACATTGCGCACGACACCGCCTCGAAGGATGGAAATTCATGGCCAGCAAGGAGTCCAGGCTCACCATCACCCCCTCGAACGAGATCACGCGCATCGAATTCCTCGATCGCAACATCCTCGAGGAGGCCTCCATCCAACAGATCGGCGACGAGATCGGGCAGGTCATCGACCAGGCGACGACGCCCAAGATCCTCATCAGCTTCGCCAACGTCGAGCACCTCTCCTCCGCCGCCCTGGGCACGCTCATCACGGTCAACAACAAGATCCGCGCCAAGGGCGGGCAGCTCCGGCTGTCCAACATTGACCCGCAGATTTACGAAGTCTTCGTGATCACCAAGCTGAACAAGCTATTCCAGATCCACGAAAACGCCGATCAGGCCATGCAGAGCTTTAGGT
This sequence comes from Planctomycetota bacterium, assembly GCA_026386955.1. Taxonomy (GTDB): domain Bacteria; phylum Planctomycetota; class Phycisphaerae; order Phycisphaerales; family Phycisphaeraceae; genus JAPLMQ01. The sequence continues at coordinate 28,841 of JAPLMQ010000070.1, read as the reverse complement.
GATCCGGGGAAGGCCCCGGGAACGCCTCGGATACGCCATCCGGGGGCGGCTTGGCGGCCATGCCGAGGCAGCTTCCGAACCCCGGGCATTGATGGGTCCATCGCCTGATGACGAAGTTGGTGATCCCCAACACGCTGACGGAAGCCATGAAGGTCCAGCAGGCCTTGGTGGCCGAGGCCGAACTGCGCGGGTTCACCGAGAGCGCCACCTTCGCCATCCGCCTCGCCCTCGACGAGGCCCTCAGCAACGCCGTCCGCCACGGCAACGAAAACGATCCAGCCAAGAAGGTCGTCATCGAATACTCCGTCACTGTGGAAGAGGTCCGCGTCTCGGTCTGCGACCAAGGCAAGGGCTTCCGCCCCGAGGAGCTTCCCGACCCGACCGCCGACGAATTCCTCGAGCGCCCGCACGGGCGCGGCGTGATGCTCATGCGGGCCTACATGACCGAGGTCTCCTTCAACGACCGCGGCAACTGCGTCACGCTCATCAAGCGCCGCGGCTGCAAGCTGCCCGGGAACTGATCCCGCCATGCCCCCGCGCATTACGCCCCGAATACAGGCGCCCCGCTCCCGCCTCGCCATATCCCTTCAACTCGATGTCCCCGACATTCGCCCACCCTTGGGTCGTTGGCTGGTTCCGCAATTGCGCGGACTGGCCTCCCTCGCCGGCGTCCACACGGGCTCGCTCAACCTCCTCGTCGTCGACGACCGGAGCATGTCGGACTACCACGTCCGCTTCAGCGGCGTTGCGGGGACGACCGACGTGCTCACCTTCGACCTGCGCGACGATCCCGCCGCGGCCGTAGAGGGTGATCTGGTCCTCTGCCTTGACGAGGCCCGCAGGCAGGCGGAGAAGCGCGGGCACCCCGTCCGCGTCGAACTCCTCCTCTACGCCCTCCACGGCCTGCTCCACCTGCTGGGCTACGACGACCATTCGCCTCGGCAGCGCTCGGAGATGCACAAGGCCGAGGACCGCCTGCTCGCCCATGTGGGGCTGGGGCCGGTCTACCACACCCCCAAGCGCCGCGCATCGCGGGTATGATGCTGGGGCTCAGGCCGGTTCCAAGGCGCCTTTGGGCCGCTTCCTGACCATCGGCCACGAGCGTTTCGCCGCCGCGCGCCTGGCGCTGCTGGTGATGAGTCGCCCCCGAGTGTCCGATTGCCCCAGGCCTTGAGACCGTTCTCGTGTACGACATCGCGTTGTGGATCGCGCTCGCCGCTGCGCTGCTGAGTTGTTACTTCGCCGCCTGCACGCACGCCCTCAAGACCTTCAACCGCAGCCGCCTCATCGAACGCCTCGAAGCCATGGGCCGCGGCCATCGCATTGCCTTCTTCACCGACCGTGCCGACGATCTCGCGCTGCTCACCGGCATTGTCCGCTCCTGCCTCAACATGGCGGTCGTCCTCTGCACCCTCCTCTGGGTCGAGGGGCGCTGGCCCGACCACGGCCGCCCGGCGATCTACCTAGCGGCCTTCATCGTCGCGGGGCTCTTCGTCACGGTCTTCGGCGTCGCCGTCGCCGGCAGCCTCTCGCGGTACCGCAGCGAGGCCATCCTCGCCGGCTCCAGCGGCCTGCTGAGCCTGATGCTGCGCCTCCTCAAGCCGCTGGTCTTCGCCCTCCATGGACTCGACCCGATCATCCGCCGGATCTTCGGAGTCAACCTGCACGAGGAGCTGAACGCCGCGTCGCAGGAGGTGCTTTCCGTCGTCGAGGAGCATGAGGTCGACGGCGTGGTCGACAACGCCCAGAAGCAGATGATCGAGGCCGTGTTCGACCTCCCGACGACCACGGCAGGCGAGATCATGACCCCGCGCACCGAGGTCCAGGGACTTCCGCTCGACGCGAGCGTCCAGCAGATAAAGGACGGCATACTCCGCGACGGACATAGCCGCATCCCCGTCTACGACCGCACCATCGACAACATCGTCGGCATCCTCTTCGCCAAGGACCTCATCAAGTTCCTCGGCCCCGGCGAGGCGTTCGACCTCCGCAGCGTCCTGCGCGAGCCGCTGATGGTCCCCGAGACCAAGCCCGTGCGCGAGCTGCTCACCGAGTTCAAGACGCGCAAGGTCCACATGGCGATCGTCCTCGACGAGTACGGCGGGACGGCGGGGCTGGTCACCATCGAGGACATCATCGAGGAACTGGTGGGCGAGATCGCCGACGAGTACGACACCGCACACGACGAGCCGAACATCACCCGCGTCGACGAGAAGACGCTCGACGTCGACGCCCGCGTGCGCTTCACCGACCTCGCGGAGGAGCTCGGGCTGACGCTGCCCGAGGAGCTCGACTACGACACGGTGGGCGGCTTCGTCTTCTCGACGCTCGGGCACATCCCCACGGCCGGTGAGCAGTTCGAGCATGAGTCGCTCCGCTTCACCGTGACCGACGCGGGGCGCACCCGCGTCAACCGCGTGCGCGTCGAGAAGCTCAGCGCCGACGCGGCGGCCTCGGGCATGCAGGGCGAGCACCGCGGCGGGCATGGGTGAGACGGCGAAAAAAAAGCCCAGGCACGGCTGCGCCTGGGCTCTGAACTGTCACTCCTTTGCGATGCCTGGCTGATTCACTTCTCGTCGATGCGCACCATGTCGCCGTAACCCAGCTTGGGCACGGTGAAGGTCACGACGCCCTTGTCCTGCTTGAAGTCGAGCTTCCCGCGGTAGGCCGAGGTGATCGTCGAGACGTTGCCGCTGAACCGCAGCGAGACGCCCACGTCCTGCCCGACGGCGGTGTTGTAGTTCGCCATCGGGAGGAACGAGACCTTGCCGTTCTGGACGAGCCGGGTGTCGATCAGGGCGGGCGTGGTGACGACCGCGGGCTCGACCTTCGCCTCGGCGAGCATGCTCTTGATGAAGGCGGCCGCGCCGGCGTCGAAGTTCACCGGCACGGTGTGTGTCCCGTTCGCGCGGTCGGGCACGCTGGGCGGCTGCAGCGCCGACCAGAGGTAGGCCATGCCGGGGTAGGCCGCGACGTAGAAGACCTTGCCCTTGCCGATCGTCCGCGAGATCACCGCGGGCGACTTGTCGTCGGCGAAGGTCCCCTCGACCTTCGCATCGCTCGTGGGCTTGATCCGCTCCCGAACGGAGAGCGCGGGCATCTCGCCGCCCGCCACGGAGATCGTCGCCCACGGCTTGATGAACGGCAGCTCCTGGTGCGGGCGGAGGAACGTCTCCTTCTCCTCGACCTGGCGCGACGCGATGCCCAGCAGCTTCTGCAACTCGGGGTTGGGCTCGCGCACCGCGCCGAACCGCCCGACGCCGCCGGTCGCGACCAGCACGTGCCCGTCGGAGACCCACTTCTCGAGTGCCTTCGCGGTCGACCCGGGGATCGAGTCGCCCACGAGGAAGAGGGCCTTGTAGCCCTTGAGGATCTCGGGCGTGAGGTCCTCCTCGATGAGCAGGTCGGGCGAGCTGCCGGCGAAGGTCAGCGCGCTCCAGAGCCCGAGCCGGTCGATGTGGTGGTGAAGCTTGGTCTTGCGGAAGTCGGCGCCGAACATGCTGTGGCCGGCCATGTCGGTCGCGACGCCGGCCAGGTCCCACCGCTCGGTGCTCTCGGAGAGCAGCAGGGCGACCTCCGAGGGCGCGACCTTCGACGTCGGCAGCGCGTCCTCGACCAGGGCCATCGAGTGGTTGATGTCGCGGATCTGCCGGTACCGCTCGTGGTCGCGGTGGTCGATGTGGTTCTCGGTGAAGCACTCGTTCATGCCCATGCCGAAGTAGTCCAGCGCGCGGGCGCCGTGGGCCATGTGCGTGAAGGCCGTGCGGACGAACGACGCCTCGGTGTTGCCCGGGCTGTGGGGCATCGTGTACTGGCGGAGCATCGCCTCGGGGTTGTTGCGCATGCCCGCGCGGAAGTGCTCGGCCACATACCCGTTGATCATCGGCCCCGCCTGCGCCACCTGCCAGAAATATTCGCTGTGCCGCCCGAAGTCGGCCGCCCCGCGGCGGAACCAGAGCACGTACATGTTGACCGGCGTGAAGTAGAACGGGTGGGCCGAATAGTTCGCGCCGCACAGCACGTCCTTGCCCAGCACCGCCTTCACCGCCTCCTTGCCCGCGAGCACGGCGTCGAAGGCGATGTCCTCATAGAACCGCAGCGAGTTCACGTACAGCCGCGGATTGCTCGCCGCCGCCGCCGCGCTGCTGTCGGGCTTGGGGCCGGGGATCGCCTCGCCCGCCAGGTGCTTCTGGCACCAGGCCGTCCACATCCCCGGCAGCGCGTCGTTTTTCCCCGCCGTCGCCATGCTCACCCACTCGCCGAAGCCGATCTCGTCGCCGTAGTCGAAGAACCGCGCGTAGGGCAGCAGGCCCGACTTCTCCATCGCCGCCTTCGCCGCCACGGCGTTCTCCGTCGTGGGCGGAAGCCGGAACCCCCCCGCCATCGCCGACTTGGTCAGCGGCAGCCCCATCTGATCCATCACGGCCTTGGTCTGGATCGTCGTGGGGATCCCCCGCATGCCCACGGCCTTGTACAGCTCGCCGTACTTCTTCCCGTACGACGAATCGTTGCTGATCGCGATCCACCCGCCGTAGGCCAGCGGCACCGTCGGCGCCTTCCCGGGCGCGGGCGTCTTGGCCAGCAGCGCCAGCGTCGCGTCGACCTCCTCCATCGGCGTCACCGGCTTCTCGCCTTTCCCGGGATACGCGGGGATATACAGCCACACCGTCGGCCCCTCCGACTTGACGGTCTTCTCCACCGCACCGCCGACGGGGCGGATCTGCAGCTCGAACGGCCCGTTGCCGGTGAACACGCTCAGTCCGAAGTGGGCCGTGTCCTGCTGCTTGAGCGGCGTCCACGCGCTGGTCGCGCCGGGCGCGACGTCCGCGATCGGCGCCGCCTCGCCGCCGCCCCACGGCACGCGGTTGTACGCATGAGAGATCCCCACGTTCAGCGGCTTGTCGCCCTTGTTGGTCACCGCGACCTCCCACCGCCCGCCGCGCGTGTCGCGGAACGCGTTGAGGATCGGGTAGATCGACCCGCCCGGGCCGCCCTGGCCGAGGTAGAACCACGACGCGGGGTTCGGCTTCCCGTCCGCGCCGTTGATCTCCGCCACGTCCGAGGTGAGGTAGATGAAGTCGATGTTGCGGTTCGCGCCCACGCCGGGCGTCTGCGGCTGCTCCACCGTCTGCAGCGTGATCTTCGCCGGGCCCGCCTTCAGCCCGGGCACGTCCATCGGCTCCTCGAAGAGCCCCTCGGGGCCCCACGACGGATCATGCTGCGCCGTGAGCTTCGGGCTTCCGAAACCGAGGCGCGGGCCGGTCAGCGTGCCCATCACCTTCTCGGCGACCTTCTTGCCGCCTTGCTCGACGATCGCCTTGAAGCGCACCTCGGTGAAGGCCGGATATTCGTAGCGCACCCACAGCTTGTAGGGCCCGTCGACGGGGACGGCGACGTTGGTCGAAGCCGAGGCCGTGGTGTCGGCGCTCGGGGCCTGCAGGAGGCGCTCGCCGCCGATGTGGCCGAAGCCGATGATGTCGACGTTGTAGTTGCCCTCGCCGTTCTTGACGACTTTCCAGCCCTTCTCGATGGTGAAGTCCTCCGCCTCGACGGCCACCGCCGGCGCGAGCGTGGGCGGCGCGGGAGGGGCCGCGGAGGCGGCGCCCGCGCCGCACAACACCATGAAAACAGCCGTGAAAACAGCCGTGAAAACCGAAGCGACAGCCGCCGCGGAATTCGCCGTCCGACGAGCCGGAACCGACGACCACGCCGAGAAAGTTCGCGTCCGCATCCGCAGATCTCCAGATTGAGCGGGAAACACACGCAGGGGAAGGTGGAACAGAACCAGGTGGAAACAAGCCAAGTCGAGTCAGACGAAGTTGGACCAAGCCAGACTGATTCAAACCGAGCCAAACTGATTCAAACCGAGGCAAACGGAGTCAGGCCAATCTATGCCGCCGCGGGGAAAGTTTCTAGCGAACATCTCGTCGAGCGCGCGGTCTGCGTCACACGGCGCGGAGGGGCGAGGCGTCCGGCCTCGAGACGCGCTCGACAAAGGCTTCGTTGCCCACCACTCCGGGGGCGCCGGGGGCCACGACGCCCACGCCGGTGATGAAGACTTCCTCAAGCGGCCGTTCCACCGCTCGCCCGCGGGCGACGGCGGCCGGCGCTTGCACGTCGCCCCGCTCGATGACCACGCAGGCGTTGGAGCCGCCGAACCCCAGCGAGACGTTGACCGTTCGGCGGATGTCGCCCGCGTGAGGGGCACCCAGTTGCAGCCGCAGATCGGGATAGGCCAGCGATTCGCGGGTGACGTTCCGCGTCGGGGGGACCAGGCCCGACTCCATCGCAGCCAGCGAGAGCACGAGCTCGACGGCGCCGGCCGCGCCGAGGGTGTGCCCCAGATGGCTCTTGAAGGCGACGCAGGGCACCTCCGGGAGGCGATCGCCGAAGGCGCTGCGAAGGGCGAGGTATTCCGCGCCGTCGTTGTCGGGGGTGGCGGTGGCGTGGGCGCCGATGAGGTCGACATCGCCCGGCGTGATTCCGCCCTCGATCATCGCGCCGGCAATGGCCCGCGCCGCGCCGGCCCCCTCGGGGTGGGGCTGGGTGAGGTGATGGGCGTCGGCCGACTCGCCATAGGCCAGCACGCGGGCCGCGACCCGGCCGCCGCGTCGGCGGGCATCGTCCTCGCGCTCGAGGATCACCGCGGCGTAGCCCTCGCCCAGCCGGAGCCCCTGGCGGTCGCGCCCGAAGGGAAGCACGGGCGCGGAGGACATCAGGCGCAGGCTGTTGAAACCGCCGTAGGAGTATTCGCTGAGCGGGTCGTATCCGCCGGCGATGACGACGTCGGCCTCGCCCGCCTGGAGCAGCGTCGAACCCAAGGCGACGCTGCTGAGCCCCGAGGCGCAGGCCGAGCAGGTGGTGACGGCCAACCCGCCGACGCCCACCACGTCGATCGCCTGGGCCAGGACGGAGGCGGAGAGGAAGGCGTCGAGGAAGGCGGGGTCGCCGCTGCGGAAAAAACGCCCGCCCGCGGGCATGCCGTGGAGCGTCGAGCCCATGACGACGCACCATCGGCCGCGCGCCGCCGGCGCGGTGTCGCGCAGCTTCGCGTCCTCCAGAGCCGCGAGAATCACCCATGCGAGGTAGCGTGCCTCGCGCGACCGGCCCGGGGCAAAATCGTGCGGAAGCTCCGGAACCTCCCCGCCGTCCTTGCCCGGCAGCGAGGGCTGCTCCATCGCGGCCAGTGGGCGCATGCCGAGGCGCGATTCGCACACGCCCCGCCACGTCGACGCGAGGTCGAGGCCGAGGCAGGTCGCCAGACCGGTGCCGGTCACCGCGATGGACTGCTTCGATGAAGGACGTGGTGAGGTCATGGTGACGAAGGCTCCTCGCGCCACGCCCGGTAGAGCACCAGCCACTGGTCGGGGTACTGGCGCACGCAGGCCTCGATCGCCGCGGCGAGTTCCGCCTGCGCGTGGTCCGGCGAGCGGCCCGAGCCGCCGACCCAGATCGGTTCTCCGATCGTGATCAGCACCTTGCCCGAAGGGCTCCGCGGCGCGAAGACCGGGATGATCGGGGCCCCGGTCAATTGGGCGAGTCGCACCGGGCCCGTGGGGAGGTCCATGAGCCCGCCGCAGAACGGCATCGCCACGCCCTTGTGCCCGGGCATGATGCGGTCGCCCTGCATGAGCACGACCTCGTCGCGACCCAGGGCGTCGCGGAGGTCGAGCCAGGCCTCCCAGCCGCGTTCGAGCCGGGCGTCGACGACGCCGAGCTTTTCGTGCAACTCGCTGCGCAGGCGCTGGAACTGCGGAAGCCGGTCGGTGTGGTAGAGGACGTGGACCCGCTTGGGCTCGTTCTCGCGGAGCGCGGCCACGGCGACCTCGAACGCGCCGAGATGGGCCGTCACCAAGATCGCACCGCGGCCCACCGCCCTCGCGGACCGGTAGTGCTCGATGCCCTCCACGCGCTCGACGCGCCCGCGGATCTCGCCCAGGCTCATGCGGCCGCTGCGGGCGATGTCGAAGAGGGAGGAATAGAAGTGGCCGACTACGCGCTTGTAGTGCAGCCTCTGCTGGGCGGGGGTCGATTGCGGGCCAAGCAGCCGGCGGGCGTTGACCAACTTGTCGTCGCGGAGCGTGGGGGCGAAGAGCCACGCGCAGTGCACGAAGAACGGGCGGGTGAACCGGACCACCCACGGCGCCCGCTGCGACGTGGCCATGAGGAGCCAGACCCAGAAGTGCGCGGCGAGGCTCTGGATCCGCGGCCTTGTGTCGATGGGGGCCAAGCTCGGTCCCGGCACTGCGCTCATGTTCCGCCTTCTCCCGCGTCCCCTTCCGACACCCCGCCACACCGCGCCCCCGCGGCTCACGGCTGCACGCCCGCCAATGGTCGGCTGACCTTCACCCCGGCGGGAACCTCCGGCGTCAGGCTCGCCTCGTCGATCCGCGTGTTGATGCGGACGTTGTTGAAAGCCACGAAGGTCGTCTCCTCGTCGGAGGCCGACATCTTCATGCGGACGAGCGACTCGGCCGGCGCTGGCGCGGGGGCGGCAGCGTCGCCGCGGCGCAGGTCGCTCTCTGTCAGCAACTCGGGGCGAAAGTGCTCGACCAACAAACCGAGTCGCGGTACGGGCGAGCCCGCCAATTCCGCGAGGCGCTGGCCCAGGTCGTACTCCTCGACCAGCTTGTTCTCGGGGTAGTAGATCCGCACCTTCGATTCACGCATCCACAGCACCGTCGGCGAGGGCTTGGCTGTGTCCCACCGCACCACCCCGCCCGCGACCCTCACCCGCCCCTCCGAGACCATCGGCCGCTTGAGCAGCGGCGTGCGCTTCACCTGCGTGAAGTCGGCGGTGAGGTCGTGGATCCGCGAGACCTTCTCGTCGATCTGCCTGAGGGTGCGCCAAAGCTCGACAGAAACGCCGGGCGGAGGATTGGCGCTGGGCTGGGTTGCGGTGGGCGATGTCGCCGCTGGTGACGGTGACGGAGATTTCGCATCGGCGGCTTCGCATCGATCCGGCAGGCTCGACGCCGCCAAGGCCAGCATCGACGCCGCCAGGCACGACACCAGCTTGCCCACTTGGGCCACGCCGGCGGTGGATTTCGTCGCCTCGGCAGACTGAGCCGGCGCGGAAGGTGCTTGCGGCGACCGCACACTCAGCGTCAATTCGCCATGCGCGCAGACCGTCTGCCCCACCTTGGCCGAGACCTCGAATTGCGACAGCGAATCCATCGTGCGGAGCCATCGGCTGTCGAGCAGGATCTCCGCGGGCGGGACCACCGGATGGTGGAACGCGATCTCGAAGCGGGCCAGCGTTCCCTCGACGGTTGCGCCGCCCGCCCCGCTCTCGCCCACTCCCTCGCCCATCGGAGGCATCAGCACCACGCCCGACAACTGGGCCAGCGCCTCGGCGATGAGCACGCCCGGGACGATCGGCCTTCCGGGGAAGTGGCCCGCGAAAAACGGCTCGTCGCCGCGCACCTCCCACGCCCCCGCCGCCTGCGCTCCGGGCACGACGCTCGAAAGCCGAGTCACGAACCGGAACGGCTCGACGTGGGGCAGCCGCGTCAGCAACGGAGCCAATGCCGCGGCGGTTTCGGTGGCGGTGTCGACCGATTTCCGCGCGGGCTTGGCCGACGCATCCGTGCCGGTTTGGGAGGCCGCGCATCGCTCCAGGTAGTCCGCCAAGGTGGAGACGGACCGGAACGCGGCCTTCACCTGCTCGCCGCCCTGCAGCGTGACGCTGAATTCCTTCTCGACGCTCGTCAGGATCATCAGCACATCGAGCGAATCGAGGTCGAGGTCCCCGCCGATCAACGGCATGTCGTCGGCGATGGCCGCGTCGACGCCCAATTTGAGGTCACGACGCAAAAGATGCTTGATTCGCGCCATCAGTTCCGTGTCAGGCCTGGGGATTGCCATCGCGAATTCCACAAAACAATAGTCGGAATCAGCCATGCCGCAACGGCGCATCGATGCGCCCGCCGGCCTGGTTCCCGATCACGCCCGGCGATCAAGCCAACGACAATGCTTGAGTCATGCATAGTTTAGCCACAGTGCTGCCCCAGGGTGACTGCCCGCGCGGGTGATGCTTGAAGAAGTGCATGGCCAACCCCGGGGCTTCCTCCCAGAACCCGTGCCGCAGCCTTTGAGCCTGCGCACGGCCGCCATGAGCCATTCCTGGCTCTCGAACGGGGCGATGGCGTCCTTCTCGCCGGCAGCGAAGAGGCGAGAGCAACAGACGGCGAAAGGCCAGTTCATTCCCCGCTGCAGCAACCCGATTGAAGCCGGCTTGCTCCCGTGTCCCCGCTCAATCGTTGTGCTTCTCGCGGAAGCGGCCGCTGAGGCGCAGCAGCAGGTGGACCCGCTCGACCTCCAGCAGCATCTCGTCCAGCACTTCCCGGACCGGGTCGGCCGGAGGCGGCGCGAGGACGTTGGCGGCTGGCCCCAGCGCCTTGCGGGCCATGGACCGGTAGCGGCTGAGCGTGCGGTCGCCGAAGAACGAGACGAACTCGAAGTCCTCGGCCATGAACCACGTCACCGGCACGCGGTAGCCGGCGTTGATCTTGGCGGGATCGAGGAGGTCGAGCTGCTGGTCGTCCTTGAGGAGGAAGCGCAGGTGGATGCGCGGATTGGCCTCGGCGATCCGCGCCAGGGCGGCGCCCTGCAGCGCGCAGTCGCCGCACCAGGTGCCCGAGACGCACAGGATGTTGATCTCCCGCACGAAGCCGCCCACCAACTGCTGCTGCGCGGGCGTAAGCGCCAGCCGGCCGAAGCGTTCGTGCCATTGGGTGTGGTGGCCCGCGGGTTCGCCGCTGGCGACGAAGGCCGGGAACGTCATCGCATTCTCAAACTTGGCACGCAGGAGGTCGATTCCGAGCAAGAGGTTTCCCTTCGAGTGAGGCGATCGGGCCCGCACGGGGCGGACGGGCGACCAATGTAGCCCGCATCGGCCCGGAGTGCGCCGTCACGCGAGTTCCACCAACACGTCGTGCGGCTGATGGTCGTCGACGAGATGGACCGCCTGGTCGGGCTGCTCCTGGCCGTCGACGGCGACGCGAGTCACGGCGCCGCCCCCGCCTCCATTGTGGAAGACGATGTGGTAGACCGTCTCGCGGTGGCGGTAGTGGATCTTGAATTCCGGCCATGCCGGTGGGACGCATGGCGCGAAGCGCAGCGCGTCGCCTTCGAGGCGCAGGCCGAGCAGAGATTCGGTGATCAACCGGTACATCCACCCCGCGGAGCCTGTGTACCACGTCCAGCCGCCGCGCCCCGCGTGCTGGGGATTGGTGTAGACGTCGGCGGCGACCACGTAGGGCTCGACGGCGTAGACGTCGACCGCGGCCTTGGTGTCGCCGTGCCGGGTGGGGTTGATGAGGTCGAACAGCTCCCAGGCCCGCTTGCGGTCGCCGACGGCGGCGAAGGCCATCGCGGCCCAGACCGCGGCGTGGGTGTATTGCCCGCCGTTCTCGCGCACGCCGGGGACGTAGCCCTTGACGTAGCCGGGGTCGAGATCCGACTTGTCGAAGGGTGGGTCAAACAACTGGATCAACGCCAGGTCGCGGCGCACGAGGCGGCGGTCGAGCGCGTTGAGGGCCATCCGCGAGCGCGCCGCATCGCCGCCCCCGGCCAGGACCGACCAGCTCTGGGGCAGGGAATCGATCTGGCATTCGGTGTTGGTGGACGACCCGAGCGGCTTGCCGTCGTCGAAGTAGGCCCGTCGATACCACTCGCCGTCCCATGCGTGCTCCTCGATGTTCTTCCGCAGGGTGGCGGCCTCGCGCGTACAGAGCTCCGCGAACTCGTCGTCGTGCCGGGTCTTGGCGAGGAGCGCGAACTTCGTCATCACGTCGCTGAGGAAGAAGGCGAGCCAGACGCTCTCGCCCTTGCCGTGGATGCCCACGAGGTTCATCCCATCGTTCCAGTCGCCCGAGCCCATCAGGGGCAGGCCGTGGACGCCGAAGCGCAGGCCGTGGCGGATCGCGCGGACGCAGTGCTCGTAGAGCGTGACGGAGGTTTCCGAGGTCGTCGGCAAATCGTAGCTGCTCTCCTGGTCGGCATTGAGCGGACGGGCCTCGAGGAAGGGGATCTTCTCGTCGAGGACGCCGGTGTCGCCCAGGGCGGCGACGTAGCGGCAGGCGGCGAAGGGCAGCCAGAGGTAGTCGTCGGAGATCCGCGTGCGCACGCCGCGGCCCTGGGGCGGGTGCCACCAGTGCTGGACGTCGCCCTCGGGGAACTGCCTGCCCGCGGCGCGCAGGAGCTGCTCGCGGAGCAGTTCTGGCTGGGCGTGGACGAGCGCCATCGCGTCCTGCAGTTGGTCGCGGAATCCGAAGGCCCCGCCCGATTGGTAGAAGCCGCTGCGGGCCCAGATCCGGCAGGAGAGCACTTGGTACAGCAGCCAGCCGTTGGCGAGGAAGTTGAGCGATGCGTCGGGCGTCTCGACGTTCACGGCGCCCAGCGTCCGGTTCCAGTGTTCCCAGACGCCCTCGAGCGCGGCGCGGGCGGGGCCGGTGCCGCGGAAGCGGGCGATGAGGCTCTGGGCGTCGGCGAGGTCGCGGCCCGAGCCGAAGATGAAGGCGACCTCGCGTTCCTGATGCTCGGGCAGGTCGAGCGTCACCTGCATGGCGGCGCAGGGGTCGAGCCCCGCGCCGACGCGGCCTGACAAGCGGGTGCGCGTCATGCAGGCCGGGCGGGTGGGCCTGCCGTTGCGGCCCAGGATTTCCCCGCGGTCGCCGCTGACGGTGCGGTCGCTTTCGCTGGCGTCGAGGAAGGCGACGCGCTCCGCCATGTCGCCGTTGTAGGGGTTGCGGGCGAGCACGGCCCCGGTGCGGGGGTCGATCTCGGTGACGACGTGCGGCGCGCTGGAGTACCTGTGCTCGCCGAGCACCAGCTCGAAATGGGCCGTGAGCGACAGCCGCCGCGGCCGGCCGGAGGTGTTGCGCACGCGGATGACGACGAACTTCACAGGGGCGTCCATCGCGACGTAGGTGGTCATCTCCGTCGCAATGCCGTTGTCGTTGTACTCAAAGACGGTGTAGCCGAAGCCGTGGCGCGTGGTGTAGGGCATCGGCCCGCGGGCGGGCAGGGGCGAAGGCGACCAATACCGGCCGCTCTCTTCGTCGCGCACGTAGAACGCCTCGCCGACGGCGTCCTGCACCGGGTCGTTGTTCCAGGGGGTGAGCCGGTACGAATGCGCATTCTCGCACCACGTGTAGGCCCCCCCGCTCTCGCTGACCACGGTGCCGAACCAGGGGTTGGCCAGCACGTTGACCCACGGCGCGGGCGTGACCGACTCCGGCGTGGTGACGATGACGTATTCCCGCCCGTCCTGCGTGAAGCCGCCCAGGCCGTTGAACATCGCGAGGTCGCGCGGCTGCACTTCCGCGGCGACGGGCAGCGTCGCCCTCCTGCTGACGACGGGCGCCAGCCGCGGCACGGGCAGGGGTGTGGCGACGCGGCGATCCAGTTGTTCGCCCAGGCTCCCCCCCGCACCGGTGATGACCACGCGGGCCACCGCCTGCATCAGGGTCTTGTCCTCCTCCGACATCTGGTCGGCGCGGCGGACGAAGACGCCCCCGGGCTTGTCGAGCAGGTTCGAGCCCGGGCCGACGCTGATCGCGCCGACGATCTGCTCCTGCAGTTCCTGGCGGTAGCCCGAGAGATCCTCGTTCCAGATGATCAGGTCGGCCGCCAAGCCCTTCATGCGCCAGTAGGCGTGGGCCTTGGCCATTTGCCGGACCAAGCCGATCTGCGACGACTCGGAGACGCGCAGCAGCGCGATGGGCAGGTCGCCGGAGATCCCATAGCCCCAGAGGCCCGACTGTCCGCGGCGGTTGCGGGCGATCACGCTGGCGGGGGCGCGCAGGTGGGGGTTGGCGTAGAGCAGGCTGCCCGCCAGCCGGCCGTAGAGCAGCGCCTCGGAGTCGGTGGCGTCGAGCTGGCGCAGGAGGACCTGGCTCTGGGTCCAGGCCAGGCCGAAGACGCGCTCCGCCAAGCTGCGGTCGGAGTATTTCTCGACCAGCTCGAGCGCGGCCTCGCGCGTGGCGGTGGCGCCGGTCACCACGTGGACCTTCACGGTCTCGTCGGGCATGACCACGACGGTGTTGCGGATGGCGACGATCGGGTCGAGCACGGCGCCCTGGCTGTCGCCGAGCTTGGCGCGGCGCATCGCCGCGGGATAGGTGGTCGAGCCGCCGCGCCCGATGAAGCGGGAGCGGTCGGTCTCATAGGAGGTCTCCCCGACCGTCTTGCCGTGCACCGACATCAGGTGCAGCAGCCACGGCGGCTGCTCGCCGGCCGAGCGGGGCCGGCGGGTGCAGAGGATCGCGCGGCGGGGCTTGAGGAGCTCCGTCTGGACGAAGAGCTTGCTGAAGGCGGGGTGGGCCGCGTCCGACGCCGCCGAGGCGAGCACCACCTCCGCGTAGGTCGTCAGCTCGATGGTGCGCCGCGTCCGCCCGTGGTTGGTCAGGGAGATGCCGCGCAGCTCGACGTCGTCCTCGGGCGAGACGCTGATCTCCACGTGGGTCTCGATGTCGCCGTCGCGGCGGCGGAACTCCGCGCGCCCCTCGGAGAAGATCGCCTCGTAAGACTCGGCCCGCCGGAGCGTCGGCTGGTAGGCGACGGACCAGGCGTGGCCGCTCTCCACGTCGCGCAGATAGCAGAAGGCGCCGGTGCAGTCGCGCGTCGCGTCTTCGTTCCAACGGGTGACCGCCAGGTCGCGCCACCGGCTGTAGCCTCCGCCCGCGGCGGTGACCGCGACGTGGTACCGGCCGTTCGAGAGCAGATGCACCTCCGGGTTGGGCGTCTGCGGGGAATTGAAGAACCGGTAGGTCGGCTCCGCCTCGGCCGCGGTCCCGCGGGATTCGGCGACGTCCGACCGCCGCGGCTGGATCGAGCGCGTCTCGGGCACGCGCTCCTGGAGCAGCAGGGCCGTCGCCTGGAACGCGGGATCGGTCATGAACCGCCGCTGCATGGGCTTGTCCAGCAGCGACGAGGCGAGGGCGAGCAGCGACATCCCTTGGTGATGGACCATGAACGACCGCACCGTCACGCTGCTCTCGCCGGGGGGCATGCGGGTCGGGGTGTAGTCGACCGCCTCGTAGAGGCCATAGGCGCCCAGGCGGCCATCGTCCGCCAGCCGGCGGAGGTTGGCGCAGGCGGCGTCGGGGTCGACCATCAGCGCCAGCGCCGTGGCGTAGGGAGCGACGACCAGGTCGTCGGCGAGCCCGCGCTTGAAGCCCAGCCCGGGCACGCCGAAGGCGCGGTAGAGGTAGTTGCGCTCGCCGTTGGTGGCGGAGTAGCCGGATTCGGAGATGCCCCAGGGCACGCCGCATTCGTGGCCATACGCGATCTGGCGGGCGACGACGGCGTGGGAGGTCTCGTCGAGGAGCGTGTGGGGGTGGGAGGGCATGACCAGCGCGGGCATCAGGTACTCGAACATCGAGCCGCTCCAGGAGAGCAGCGCCGCCCTGCCGCCGATGGTTGTGAGCTGTCGCCCCATGTAGAACCAGGCGTTCTGGGGGAGCTTGCCCTGGGCGATGGCGACGAAGGTCGCCAGCCGCGCCTCGGAGGAGAGCAGATCGTAGGAGCCGGCGTCGGAGCGGTGGTCGCCGACGTTGAACCCGGTGGTGAGGAGATGCTGGTTCGGGTCGTAGAGGAAGTCGTAATCCATCTCGGCCATCTCGCGGCAGCGCGCCGCGAGGAGCCGCATTTCCCGGATGCGATGCGCCGCGTGGGCCGAGCCGCGGGCCACCGCGTCGCGGAGCGAGAGGAGCCACGTCCGCAGCTCGGCGTCGCCCTTCTCGGGCCCGATGGCCGCCAGAGCGGCGTCGATCGCGGGGATGGCCTCTTGCTCCATCCGGGCCGTCTCCGACAATGTCGGAATGTCGTCCAGCCGCCCCAACGTCCCGGTCAGCGCCACTCGCTGCCGGATGCGCGTGGCGTCGCCCTGCCACCACGCCTCCTTGGCCGTCGCCATCACCGCGGCCCAGGGCGTCAGTTGGTCCATCTCCTCCATCAACAGGCGGCATTGCTCATCCAGCGCGCCGGCCCACCACTTCAGCTCGCCGCCGGAGCGCGACTCGGCCGCGGTCCGCAGTTCATGCACCCGCGACTGCACGTGCTGCAGGAGTTCCCGCGAGCCGGCCAGCGTGCGGGTGGGCGTCCGCAGGTCGTTGCGAAGGCGGTCCACCCGCGCGTTGAACTCCGGCGAAACCGGCGCCGCGCGGCGGTCCTCCACGTCCCCGAGCGCCTCGAGCGTGGCGCCCAATCCCGCGGCGGCCGTGCCCGGCGCGGGCCGGACGCGCGGCAGCTCCTCGAACCCCGCCGCCAGCGTGAGCAGGTGGCCCGCGAGGTTTCCGCTGTCGACGGTCGAGATGTAGAGCGGCTGGAGCACCTCAAGCGTGCGCGTGTCGTACCAGTTGAAGAAATGGCCGCGATGCCGCCTCAGGTTGTCCATCGAGGCGAGCGTGGCGGTCGTCCGTCCGACGAGGTTCCCCAGGGTGATGAAGCCAAAATCATGGGCCGCGAGATTCGCCAGGAGGGCGAGCCCCATGTTGGTGGGCGAGGTGCGGTGGGCGACGCCGCAGGGCGGGTCCTCCTGGAAATTGTCGGGGGGAAGGTTGTTGTCCAAGGGGCCGACGAAGTCCTCGAAATACCGCCAGGTCTTGCGGGCGATCATGCGCAGGAAGGCGAAATCCTCGGGCGCGAGCCGGCTCGGCGCGGGAATGATCGGGCGGCTGAGCCACCACGCCGCTGCGGGCGAGGCCAGCCAAAGCGCGATCACCGGCGCGGCCGCCACGAGTCCGGGGGGGCGAAAGACCGCCAGACCCAGCCCGACGCCCGCCCCCACCGCCACCGCGGCCCCCATCGATCGGTAGAAGCTGGCGGCGTCGGCGCTGGAAGTCCGCTGGGCGTCACGGGCCGTGCGCCATTCGAGCAGGTTACGGCGGGTGAAGAGCATGCGCCCCGCGGTGCGGACGATGGCGTCGAGGCTGATCCAGGCCTCGAAGGGCAGGCAGGCCAGCCAGAACAATTGCTGCAGGGCCTGACGCCCCAGGGAGATGGAGACTTGCCGCATCCGTTGGCGGTAGGTGATCTCCGTCGAGCCAGGCGAGAGGGCCAGCGCCGCCGCGAGCAGCGCCGGCAGCATGTGGAAGCCGACAAGGGCCAGCGTGCCGACGATCGCCGAGCCGGGCGTGAACCATGCCGCGATGAGCAGCGAGAGCACGATGATCGACGCCACGCTGCGGCGCAGGTTGTCGAGGATCTTCCACTGCGAGAGCCATGAGATGGGGTTGCCCGCGAGACGGGTTTTCCCGGCAGTTCCGTCGGACGGACGCGAAGTGATCGGGCAGCGCCTCAGCAGCCAGGGCATGATCTGCCAGTCGCCGCGGATCCAGCGGTGCCTCCGGCTCACGTCGGCGATGAAGCTCGCGGGGTAGTCCTCGAAGAGCACGACGTCGCTCACCAAACCGGAGCGGGCCAGCGCGCCCTCGAGCAGGTCGTGGCTGAGGATGCGGTTCTCCGGCAGCCGGCCGCCGACGGCGGTGGCGAAGGCGTCGACGTCGTAGATCCCTTTCCCGATGAACGACCCTTCGCCGAAGACGTCTTGGTAAACGTCGGAGACCGCGCGGGTGTAGGGGTCGATGCCCGGCTCGCCCGCGAAGAGACGGGCGTAGCGGGAGCGGTTCGCGCTGGGCATGCTCACGCCGACGCGGGGCTGGAGGATGGTGTAGCCGTCGACGACGCGCCCCGACTTCTCGTCGTAGCGCGGGCGGTTGAGCGGATGGGCGAGGGTCGCCACGAGTTCGCGGGCCGACTCGCGCGGAAGCTGCGTGTCGCTGTCGAGCGTGATGACGTATTTCACGCCCTTGAGTCGATCCACCGGCCCGACCACGGCGCTGAACCGGAAGATGTCGCCCCGCAGCGCCGCGTTGAATTCCTCGAGCTTGCCCCGCTTTCGCTCCCAGCCCATCCAGACGCCTTGCCGGGGATTCAGCCGGCGCGGTCGATGGAAGAGGAAGAAGCTTCCCCCGACCTTCGGTTGCGCATCAGTCGAAGCGTCACCGCCGTGCTTGCGGTTGAGGGCCTCGATTCCCGCCTGGGCCCGCTTGAGCAACTCCACGTCGCCCGGCATCTCCTCCGTCGCCGCGTCGCGGAAATCGCTGAGCAGCGCGAAGGAGAGATTCGCATCCCGGTTCGCCAGGAAGTTGACCTCCAGGGATTCCAGCAGGTCGTCGATCTCCTGGCTGTCGGTGAGCAGCGCGGGGACCACCACCACCGCGCTCGCCTCCGCGGGGATGCCCTTGGAGAAGTCCATCCGCGGCAGCAGCTCGGGGCGGACGAACCTCGCCGCGAAGAAATAGACCAGCGAGGTCGCGGGCTGGCTGAGGCCGATCGCGAGCAGCAGCCCCACCGCCGCGAGGGCCCAGGGCGCCATGTCGATCGGCACGATCCACGCGAGGACCGCGGCGGCCATCGCGGCCGAGACCAGCAGGATCGCCCCGACGTGGATCATCAGCGGCGCCCGCGCCGCCCAGCGCCTCATCCTCTCGACGAACGGCGGGCGCATCGCCATCGCGGCTTCCAGCGCCGGGCGTCCCTTGTCGACGAGGTAGTGGCCCACGTGGGCCTCGCGGGTTTGCCCTACCACCTCCGCCGCCACGGCGTGGCTGGCCAGCTCGATCGCCCGCCGCGCCACCGCCTCCTCGGTCGAGGGGCAATGCTGGGCGATGTCCTCGATGACGTGGCGGTAGCGGTCGCGCGTCGCGAAGCTCATGGCCGGGTAGACGCGGGCGGGGTCGGCCCGCAGGGCCTGCTCCACGACGCTCTGCGCCTCGACGAAATCGCGCCACTCCGTCGACCCCAGGAAGCGGAGGCTCCCGATCGTGTTGCCGATCGAAACCTGGTCGGCCGCCTGGTTCTGGCTCGTCTGCTGGAAGACCTGGTCGATCGTCTGCCCTTGCCCGGCGAGCCGCTGCTCGAGCCACGCCATCGGGAAGACCAGCGTCGAGCCCTGCCCCTGTACCCGGCTCGCGAATTCGGAGACGAAGGCGTGCGTGATCGGCGGGTTCTCCCGGATCATCTCCGCCAAGACCAGGACGACCCCCGCCGGGTCCCTCGCCGCCGTCTCGAGCATCCGCTCGACCCAGTGTCCCGCCCGTTCGCGCTCCTGCCGCGCCGCCGAGACGCGGACTGCGACGCGGCGGAGGTTCTCCACCAAGGCGAGGCGCAGCATGATCGGGATCGCCCACAATTCCCCGAGGTCGAGGCGGGTGACCGACTGGTAGGCGCCGACGAAGGCGTTGAGCGCGACGGCGTCGATGCGGCCGTCGACGTGGGTGATCAGCTCCAGGGCGATGTCGAAGATGCGCGGGTAGCCGCGGGAGGGGCCGTTCAAAAGACGCGGCAACTCGCGGCTGTATCCCTTGGGCAAATGCCGCCGCGCCGTGCGGATCTGCTCCTCGATGAGGTAGTAGTTGTCGAGGATCCACTCGCCCGCGGGCGTGATCCGCCGGCCGTTCGCCACCGCGTCGGTCAAGAGGTCGTAGGCGCTGCGCAGCACGGCCTCGTTGGATTTCAGCCGCGGCAGCAGCTTGTCGGGCCCGCGCTGGGCCCTGCGGGCATGGGCCTCGGTGTGGCCCCCGGCGAGGTGCCAGCCGGCGAGCGAGCGGGCGTGGCGCTCGAGTTGGCTGGTGTTGAACAGCTCCGCCCGAAGCGGAGGCTCGTCTACCGCACGGGCTTCGCCGTTGCCGTTGCCGTTGCCCCCCAGCGGGTGGCGCAGCGTCTTGGCAATGACATCGATCGGCGATCGAAAGCCCTCGCGCCGTGGTCGAAGGTCGAACTCCAGTGGCATCTTGGTCGACAAAGGATCTGATCCCCTCCTGCATCGCGGCCGCGTCGTGTCCACACGGCGGTTCGCGAACAAATGATGCGCCGCCACCGGCACGTTGCCGTCGTGGTGGCCTTTCCCCACAGATCGTAGCGCCGAGAATGCGGTTGGCTTCGCGGAATGGAATTTAGGCTGTAAATTCGGCATTTTTGTCTCCGATGTTGCGATGACGACATTCGAGCTTCTAGGCGTCGGATCGATGGCGACGCCTCGCATGTCCGCACACTCGCGGCAGACCCCACCGAACCCGACGGCGTACCGTCGGGATCAGTGGGCTTGGGGGCGAGGGTGGCGACGCGGTCTTCGCGCGGGATGTCGCGCGGGCTTCGCTCGAAAAAAGAGCTCGCCCCCCGTAAGACCCGCACAAGTGTCCGGCCAAATCCGGACAAGAGCGCGCAAGTCCTTGTTTTGAATTCCGGGTTTCGGAGTTCGTCCGGATTTTTCCGGACACTGGCACCTATGTCCGGCGCAGGAAATCGGGCGCCAAAAATGCTCTAAATTGTGCCGCCCCTGCTGCGCTGCGGGCCCGGTGGGGTTACGCGTCGACACCGGTACGATGCGTCTTTGCGATCGATTCGAGGGCTGGTGCGCCGCTGTGCGCACGACCTCGACGCGCGGGCTCGGAGGCGGATTTGGGGTGAATTTCTGTAAGCGGCGGCGAGTTCATTTGTTGCGTCTCGTCGTGCCGTTTTGACGGTTCGGGACCATTCCGGCCGGGGGCGGGCGATGGCGTTCGTTGGTCGAAGGGGAGCGTCAAATAGTCCCGCTCCTGTGCCGCCGCCCGCCGGCTCAGGTGCCGCCGAGACACGCGGGCCTCGTTTTGAGCGTTTCCTGCGGGGTGGGCGATGCAACCCGTTTGGGAACTGGGTGGCAAATATTTTTTCGAATTCGGGCGGAAAATGTTCGCGCCGCGGGCCCCCGGAACGCGCTGCGCGAACGGAGCGCGCCGAGCGGGCGACTCTGCGGTACGTAGTTCCGCCTTCAGGCGGTCTTCGTTTTCATGGGAACAACGTGGACGAGGCGGGTCGAGACGAAGGAGAGCGTCGTGTTAGCCGGACGCGCAAGCGACGGCTTGGCGGCCAGGCGTGACATTGCGTGCTCGGTTGGCCGGTCGGTTCAAGCCCTCGCTTGCGCGGCCGGCTAACCCAGACCCGCGAGGACGGGAGGTTTCAGTTTTCCAAAGACCGCGTAAACGCGGAACTACGTACCCCGGAGCCGCGCGAACGGGCGGTTCTGGTTTACCGAAGATTCTCGCAAACATGGCCTCACCGGAGAACCAGTTCCCGGCTTCCCCGGGTCAGCACTTCGCAGCCGGTTTCGGTGACGAGGATGGTCTCGCTGCAGGTCGCGCCGCAGAGGCCGACGTCGCGCAGGCTGGTGCTGCAGTGGAAAACCATGCCGGGGCGGAGGAGCTCCGGGTTGCCGCGCTTGATGAGCAGCCAGGGGCAGTCGCTCCACTCGGGCGGGAAGCCCAGGCCGACGCTGTAGCCGTAGTAGCCGTGCCAGACGAGCTTGTAGGGGAGCGGGTCGAGGCAGCGCGAGGAGAGCTCGGCGACGTGGTCGGCCGTGGCACCGCGGCGGATGTTGGCGATCATCGCCTCGACGCTGTCGATGGCGGCGCGGGCCATGTCGCGGAGCTGGCGCGTCGGCTCGCCGAGCGCGGCGGTGCGCATCATCGGCGTCTGGTAGCGGGCGACGCAGGCGGCGATCTCCATGAAGACCGGGTCGCCCGCGCGGATGGGGTGGCGGCGGAAGGTCGAATGCGGCACGCCGCTGCGATGGCCGGTGGTGACGATGACGGGGTAGGAGGAATACTCGCTGCCTCCGGCGACGAGGGCGTGGTAGGCGGCGGCGGCGACGTCGTTGTCGGTCGCGCCGGCGCGGATGGCCCCCACCGCGGCCGCCATCGCCTCGCCGGTGATGCGCCCGGCCTCGCGGAGATGGGCGATCTCGGGCGCGGACTTGATCGCCATCACGCGCGGCACGAGGTCGGTCGCTTCGGCCAGCGTCGCGGCGGGGAGGAGCGACTTGAGCCGGAGATAGTCGGCGATGGAGAGCGAGGTGTAGTTGGATTGCTCGGTGCCGATGCGCCCGGCGCGGGCGCCCAGATCGTTGACCAGCTTCGCGGCCAGCGCGATCGGCTCCTCGCCCACGCCGTAGAGATAGGTCGCGTCGATCCACGAACCGAGCAAGGCGTTGTGGCTCTCGAAATCCTGGCAAAGCAGGACCGGAGGCCCGGAGCGCGGCACGGCGACGAGCCAGAACTTGTGCGGCGCGACGCTCTCCAGGCCGGTGAGGTAGCAGATGCTGGCCATCGTGGTGGCGAGGAGCAGGTCGAGGTCGCGCTCGGCCATCGCGGCCTGCACCGCGGCGACGCGGCGGTGATATTCGGCGAGATCGAAGGCGAGCGATTTGGGGGGCGGCATGGGAGGCGTCTCGGGAAGTTCGAGGCCGAGGGTTTCGGGCGATGCTATTGGATGTCCGCCACGAGCGAAGCGTCGACGGCCATGGCCTCGAAGGCCTGGTCGACCTGGGCCGGGCTCCGCGCGCCGACGAGGACGGTGGTGATCGCGGGCTGCTGCAGCACCCAGGCCATGGCGAGGTGGGTCATGGGCACGTTCACCCGCAGGCTCCGTTCGCGGAGGAGCTCCATCACGCTCCACTTGTCGTCATGGAAGTAGACGCCCTGGTGGCCGGGGATCACGTCGAAGCGCGAGCCCTTGGGGACCTCGCCGCCTTGCCGGTATTTGCCGGTGAGGAACCCGGCCCCGAGCGGGCTGTAGGTTACGGCCGCGACCCGCTCGCGGGCGCAGAGCGGGAGCAGCTCGGCCTCGATCTCGCGGGAGACGAGGTTGTAGATCGGCTGCGTGGCGGCCATGGGGGACCAGCCGTGGGTGCGTTGGGAATCGAGCGCCCGTTTGAGCTGGGGCGCGTCGAAGTTGCTGCAGGCGACGGCACGGACCTTGCCGCTTGCGACCAGCGCGTGGAGCGCGCCGAGGCATTCGTCGAAGGCCGGGTCTTCCGGGCAGCGATGCAGGTAGTACAGGTCGATGCGGTCGGTCTGGAGGTTTTTGAGGCTGGCCTCGGCGGCCTCGAGGATGCGCGGGCCGGTGAGCGGCAGCGCGGCCTTGGTGGCGACGACGACGCGGTCGCGCAGGCCGCGCTCGCGCAGGTACCGGCCGAGCACGCGCTCGGATTCGCCGCGGTGGTAGGCCTCGGCGGTGTCGAAGAAGTTGATCCCGCGCTCGACCGCGCGGTCGGCGACGGCGAAGGAGGCGGCTTGGTCGATCTCCCGGCCGAAGGTCACGCAGCCCAGGCCGATGCGACTGACGCGCAGGCCGGTGGTTCCGATTGCGCGGTGGTCCATGGGGAGTCGTCCGCGGGGTGCAAAGGGATGGTCGTCGCGGGGCATCTTACTGAACGGTCGGCGCTCGATGCGCAACAGGATTGTTGCGGGGGAGATTGCCAGACCGGCTGCGGCAGGGTGGATGGGGTGCCCACCATCCTGATCAGAGACGGCGACTGTGTCGCCGAAGACGGGGCGAGGCGGTACTCCGCCGCGCGACGTGCGGGCGTCGTAGACGGCGTCGAGAGCATGCGACGCGCCCAGCAACAAGCCTTTTGGCGCAGGTCCCGCGTGAAACCAGACGATCCATGGCGGCCGACGATTCTCGCGGCGGAATACCGCCTCGCCCCGTCTTCGGACACACAGTGTCCGTCTCGGATCAGGCTGCGCCTGATGGGAGAAGGCGAACCTTTCACCAACGCCTGAAGCGAGAAGGACACTCCGCCGCCGCGCTGGGCCGCGGCATTGCGCGATAGACTGCCCGCCTGCGGCCCGCGACGTTCGTCGGCCAAGAGGCGCACGAATCATCCCGCCCGGGAACCTCGGTTGAAACACCTCCTCTCTTTCTGCGTCGTGGTCGCCCTTCTCCTCGGGTTGCCTCTCACCCCCGCCCGCGCGGCCGAGGCGCAGACCTTCCTCATCCGCGATTGGACCGGGCGCGGCTTCGCGCCCGACGTGGTGAACTACGCCCTGCCCGCGGAGTTCGCCGGCGGGCGCGTCGACGTGAAGCGGCTGCGCATCACGACCACCAACGACACGCCCGTCGCCTTGCAGATTTCGCCCAAGGGCAAGGATGGCCGGTCGACCTTGAGCTTCATCGCCGAGGTCGCGCCCAACGGCCTCTCCGAGTACAGGCTGACCGACGACGGCAAGACGCCGGCCGGCGCGAGCAAGCTGTCGATCGCCTCCGAGGGGGACGCACAGGTGCTCTCGAACGGCTTGCTCGCGGTGAAGCTGCCCAAGCCGACGGAGAAGACGTACAGCTATCCCATCCCCGCGGATCAACTGCCCGCGCCGATCCTGGCGTTCCGCAGCGGCGAGACGGGGCCGTGGCTGGGCGCGTCGCGAATCGCGTCGAAGCGCCTGGTGAAGGCGTGGCGCGTCGTGCGGAGCAGCGACGGGCCGGTCTTCGCGGAGGTCCGCTACGAGATCGATTGGGCGACGGGCGGCTACTACCGCGGGACGTTCCGCGTGGCCGACCGCGTGCCGCTGGTGCAGGTGACCGAGGAGTACGACCTGGGCGAGATCCTGCCTCGGGCTGGCGCGGGGACCGGTTCCGGCGTCGACTCGTGGGAGCTGACGCTCACGCAGGGCTGGTCGCCCGACATGGCGGAGATCGCGCAGACCTGGGGCAACGGCGGGGTCGACCCCGGCAAGGTCGTGCCGCTGGCGCAGGCGAAGCTCGGCCCGATCCAGCCCTCGGGCGCGTACGGCGACATGATCTCGCAGCTCGGCCTCTTCATCGACGCCCAGGCCAAGGCCGACCCCGCGGGCTGTCCGCTGGTGGGCGTCGTGCCGCTGCACCAAGGCACGTGGCGGCGGGTGCAGACGCTGGGCGTGGAATCGCCCGACGCGGGCAAGACGATCCGCGTGAGCTTTCCGATGGCGCGGGTCTGGCCGTTCTGGGTCGAGACCTCGCCGTTCTGCGTCATCACGCACGAGCAGGAATTGCCCGTCACCTATGCCCGCCGCGTGTGGGGCCTGCTGCTCAACCATTCGCCGCTGAAGGGGCGCACGTTCCCGCCCAACACGCCGCGGATGGATTGCTACGAGGCCCGCGCCATCTACGGCTCGGTCGGCCTCTACCGCTACAAGGACTTCGTCACCGAATGGCCCGACCGCGGCGTGACGTACCCGCGCGTCTACCTCCACGCCGAGGAGCTTGAGAAGAACCGCGCCGCGGTCGACAGCCAGCCCGGCGGCGCGGAGCTGAAGAAGATGTACTACTCGCTCGGCGGCGGCGACGAGGCGGTGAAATACAACGCCATCACCTACAACTGGATCGACAGCATTGTCCGCGAGCTGGTGAGCATCCCCACACCCAGCCACCAGCGGTTGCACGAAGGCCCGCGCTGGCTCGCCCGCGCGGAGGACGCCCTCTCTTCTCCCACGCTCGACCCCAAGCTTCGCACGCACATCCGCGCCAAGCTCGCGACGCTGGCCTACCTCATGACCGAGCCCGACTGCATGGGCAGCGGCAACGGGGCCCACAGCGGCAACCCGAACATGAGCATCGCGAGGCAGATGTGGGCCGCGTCGCTGGTGGCCATGCTGCCCGACCACCCGATGCACGAGCCGTGGAAGGCCTTCTACGCCGCCTACGCCCAGCACAAGTTCGCCGACAACATGGCCCCCGGCGGCGGGTGGATCGAGTACGGCGGCTACCACATGTGGGGCTACGCCCGGCTGATCGAGGCGATGTTCGGCCTCGAGGCGATGAAGGTCCCCAACTTCGACCAGCTCGTCGCCTACCACAAGGCCGACCTCGACTACTTCCTCAACCTGCTCACGCCCATCGACCCGCGCTTCGGCACGCGCATGATCCCCGGTTTCGCCAACAGCTCGTTCATGTTCGGCGAGCAGTTCAAGGTCGGGGCCAGCACCCTCGCAAAAGCGGCCCCCGATTTCGCGGCCAACCTGCAGTGGGCCTGGGAGAACAACGGCAGGCAAGGCTTCGCCCTGCCCACGGCCGCCTTCCCGGTCATCGAGGCCAAGGAGCCCAAGCTCGCCAGCCGCCTCTTCCCCGGCTTCGGTGTGGTCTTCCGCGCCCACCAGGGGCCCGACGAAACCTACATGATCATGCGCAGCGGCTTCCTCTGGAGCCACTGGTACGTCGACCAGAACCAGCTCATCCTCAACAGCAAGCGGGCGGTGCTGCTGCCCTCGCAGCCTTACGCGTACTACACCTCGCCCAACGCCGGCTTCTCGCAGTACAACGACATCCGCTTCGGCCATCCGACCAACGAGTTCCCCTACTCCTGGCCGGACTCCAACGTGCTCGACGCCGCGCTCGCGAGCGAGCGCGTGCAGTACGCCTGGTCGTCGACCGGCTATCCCGCGTGGTTCATCAACCCCGGGCGGATCGACGTCTCGGGGCGCATGCCGCCGGTCGGGCCGCTGCCGCGGATGATCGAGGGCGTGGAGCAGAAGGAGGGCGACTTCGCGTGGGACCGGCAGATCGCGTTCCTCATCGGCAAGACGCCCACGAGCCCCAACTACTTCGTCATTCGCGATTCGCTGAGCGGTGCGGGCAAGCTCGCCCACTGGTTCAACCTCAACCTGCTGGGGCGCAAGGCGAACGTCGGCGTCGAGGGCGAGCGCATCGCGGTCGACACCGAATTCCCCACCAAGCTCGACCTGCTCTT
Source organism: Planctomycetota bacterium (assembly GCA_026386955.1). GTDB lineage: Bacteria > Planctomycetota > Phycisphaerae > Phycisphaerales > Phycisphaeraceae > JAPLMQ01. Next base: position 2,293 of record JAPLMQ010000070.1, on the reverse strand, counting down.
CCCCGGGCAGGCGCTGGCCAACGTCGAGATGGCGGAGGACGACGAGATCTTCGGCCTGCTGGGCCATCGGGACGGAGATGCGCTCCGGACGTCGCTCAAGGACGGGCCGATCTCGCCCAACTGGGCCCGCAAGGACGGCACGCCGATCGACCTGCAGAAGCGCGTGCTGCCCGACATCGAGCGGCACGTGCTGGTGCGCGTCCCGGGCGGCGTGGGGCAGGACCGCTTCTGGGTCGCGAGCCCGCGCGGGGCGGGCGAGGCCCAGGCCCAGGCGACGCGGCTCTCGCCGCAGGTCGTGAAGGTGAAGCAGGCCGAGGGGACCGACTACGTGCTGCTCGCGCCGCACGGGGGGAAGTTCGTGGGCGAGGAGGTGACGCTGGAGGGCTCCGCCGCCGCGGTGCGGATCGGGGCCGACGAGGTGACGCTGGCGCTGCTGGGCGGAGCCGGGCGCGTGGGCTACAAGGGAAGGACGATCGAAGGCGTGGCCCCGCTGGAGCGGACGTTCAAGCTGGCGGAGCTTGACGGAGGCAGCGTCGTTGAAAAGGGATCGGTCGTGTCCGCGGCGGGCGAGGGGGCCGCATCGATTTTCGCCCCGCAGCTCAAGGGGCATGTTGAGACCTCGACGCCGGGCGTGAGGAAGGCGGCCGACGGCGAGCGCACGGAATACCTGGTCGCGGCCGACCGGCCGACGGTCTTCGCCGAGGGGGATGTGCAGATCGAGGCCCGGCGGGCAAGCGTGCTGGTCTCGAAGGGGAGCGTCCGCTTCGTCGCGCCCGAGGCGACGTACGTGAAGCTCGTCGTCGGCACGCGGGCCGTCCGCGGCGTGGGCCCCTTCGACCTGACCTTCACCGACGAGACGGTCACCGGCACGATCGCCGGGAAGACCCGTTCGCTGGCCTTCACCCGCCCCGCGAAGATCGTCCGCCCGATGTTCCACCTCGACGGCGTGCGCTGGTTCGCCGGGTACTCCGACGAGACCGCGCCGTTCCGCGGGCGGGAAGACGCGCAGTTCTCGATGGCGCTGGGCACGACGGAGGGCAAGCACAAGATCGAGGTCCGCGAGTGGACCTCGCCGATCCTGCCGCCGACGCCGCCGCGAAGGGAAGCGAAATGATGAGCCGAACCCGCCTCACGCGTCAAGCGTGACTTGGATCTTCGTCACCGCGCCGGGGTTGGCCGCCCAGCGCTCCATCGCATGCGGGGCCTCGTCGAACACCACCGTGCGGGTGATGGTCCGCGAGACGGGGTAGCGGCGGGCCTGCAGCACGGCGACGACGTCGCGGAAGTTCCCGGCCGTGGCGTTGCGCGAGCCCAGGATGTCGAGCTCCTTGAGGATGAAGTGCTTGGTCTCGTAGGTCACGGGGCTCTTGGAGTAGCCGATGTAGACCACGCGTCCCGCGAACGCGGCGAGGTCGACCGCGGCCACGAAGGTCTCGGGCGAGCCGACTGCCTCGATCGTCGCGCCGGGGCCGTGCCCGTCGGTCAGCTCGGCGACGCTGGCGGCGAGATCCTGGCTCCGCGAGTTGATCGTCTCCCACGCCCCGGCCGCGCGGGCGAGGTCGAGCTTGGCGTCGTCGACATCGACCGCGATCACGCGGGCTTGCCGCCCCAGCGCCGCGCCGGCGATCGCCCCCAAGCCGATCATCCCGCAGCCCAGCACCATCACGGTGTCGTCCGCCTTCACCCGGGCCCGCTCCACCGCGTGGAACCCCACCGACAACGGCTCCACCAGCGCCAGCTCCGCCAGCGACAGCCCCGGGGCGACCACCACCTTCTCCCACGGCACGGCCACGAACTGCGCCAGCGCGCCGTCGCGCTGGATGCCCAGCGTCTGGTTGCTCCGGCAAGCATTGGTGCGCCCCTGCAGACAGGCGTTGCAGCGCCCGCAGGTGGTGTACGGGAGCACGGTCACGTCCATGCTCGGGCGGATCTCCGCGGGCACGCCAGGGCAGACGGATTCGACGGTCGCGCCCACCTCGTGCCCGGGGACGCGCGGGTAGCTCACCAGCGGGTTGAGCCCGCGGAAGGTGTTGAGGTCCGACCCGCAGTAGCCGATCAGCCGCACGCGCAGGAGGACATTCCCCGGCCCGGCCTTCGGCTCCGGCCGCTGCGTCAGCCCGCATTTCCCGGGGGATTGGATCTCGATGGCTCGCATGTTCGTCAATCCTCTTGGACCGAGGTCTCGCCCAAAATCGGGTCCCGGTTCCCGGGCAGTCCGCGGGTGAAGTTGAAGTCGTGGATCGGCCGCAGCGCCGCCAGCACCTCCGCGAGCTTTTCGCGGTCGAGCGGGCGG